>CAZBTJ010000033.1:0-43943 GCA_964494325.1 uncultured Pirellulales bacterium | reverse complement strand
TTCGACTCAGAGATTGTACATTTAAACTTGACAGGAACCTATATGGGTGACCCCTATTCTTCCATCGGATATCGCGCACCCAGCACTAGGAAGAGTGAAATGTGAAGGGTGAAGAGTGAAAAACTAGGCATTGGCTTTTGTCTTTTTGATGATGGTTGTCAGGATAGCGATTAGTTGGTTGGCTTCGTCGATTAGATCGGCTGTTTGGGCTTGCAGTATGATCTCAGTGGCCGGGCGTCTGGTCCGGATTCTCCGCCTACGATCACCCAATCAATGCCGGTCAGATCCAGCTCGCCAAACTCTATTTGAGAGGAATGGCAGGAAGACGTTTGAGGGTCTTGTTGGCGGGATCTACCATGATCCCAACAGACTCAAGGGCAGTCACGCCGAGAAGGGGCTCGGTATCTGGAGCCGCAAAGATGACTCGACCGGCTGTCGTTTCCCCCATGAATTCGATTCGAACAAGACCGAAGGGGAATTCCTTGACTGTGCCGTCTGCGAGTTCATATGCCATCTTGCCCTCAGGTTTGATTCCGAGTTTCTCGAGTTCGTCGATGGGAGCCATTGAATCGGTCGCACCTGTGTCCACAAGGAATAAGGCCTCGTACGACTTTTGCAGGTTCTGCATATTTGTGAGTTTGGTTGTTACTTTAGTTAATCCCATGATGCCCTAATCCTACCTCTTTTCTCGTGAAAAAGCAATCTCCCTTTTAATATGACATTGATCACACTGCAAGAATGGCACAGTCAGCTATTAGTTTCTGGATACGGGGTCGATAGCTGATGGCTTGCACACCTCAGGGGTCAGGGTTAAATTCGTGCAATGACCCTTTGAGCCCTCGCAATGATACGCAGATTTATGAGCAAGGCTAAGATCGCAATTAACGCTTTGTGGCAAATTCGGGAATCAGAAGAGCTCAAGTCTTGTATCCAGTTGTCACGACCTCCAGAGTCGGAACGGACCTCTTAAACCATGCTAAGATCTTTGTTTTACAGCAAGCAGTTAAATGGGCAGAACCATTGCCCTAGCCAATAGAACAAGGAAAATTCCAAATAGCTGAAAGCTGAGTGCTGACCGCTGAAAGCTTATGTTTCCGGCCTACGGCCGCGCGCACTCCGTCCCCGTGGGTTGCATGAACAGCCCTCAGCGATCAGCTTTCAGCTCTTTTGAGCCGCTTCGCGGGGCAGTGAGACAGTAAGAAGATCAGAGGGTAGGAAGGTAGGACGCTTCGCTGAAGTGTGAAGGGACTGGAGGAATGGATAAGGGATGAAACCTGAAAGCTGAGGGCAGGAAGATGGGTCGGTCAGACAGTTGGACGGTGAAACAGTGAGACGGTCGAACGGGGACGCTTCGCTGAGGTGTGAAGTGTGAGGTGTGAAGTGTGAAGTGTGAAAATGAGGATAGGAGGATAGGAGGGTGTGACGGTGTGACAGTGTGATAGCCTATCAGACCAGGAAGATTCCAAATAGCTGAGTGCTGAACGCTGACAGCTGACAGCTTTTTTAGGAACCTCTTCTTCCCTTCTTACGTTCTTCTCTTCTTAGCTTCTCTAACAACGGTGAAACAGTGTGACGGTCGGACGGTCGGACGGTCGGACGGGACGACAACCTATAAGACCAGGAAAATTCCAAATAGCTGAACGCTGAAAGCTGACGGCTGACAGCTTTTTTTACAGTTTACCACGTGACAAGGTATGTGCAGGCATCGCCACCCTCTTTTCTGCAACATTGTGATCTGTCGTGTTTGACAATGGGAATTACGCCTTCGGCTGCAAATCTACTCGCCGTTGCTTCAATAATTCCCATGTCAAAATCACAGGGATAGGGATTTTCACACACCATCTTGGCTGATCGTTCACCCAGGTCTTCATAGGCATAATGCCCAATTTTGCCTCCCCGATGATTCATGTGATAGGCCACATCAATGGAGGCCAACGCTTTTCCCACAGTGTCAACATCTGGTGGCCACAGGGCGACCCCAGGAATCTTTCCCCCTATTATTCGTAGGGTGATATCCCCCATTGTTTCGGCAATCTCCTTGAACGTGTCCAGCCACGCTTGCTGCGAATACCATGCGCCTTCTTCGGGGGCCACGATGCCATGTTCCCCCAGGATGTTCGATGCCGTTTGCCTGAATGTGCCCATGGCTTTGATCACCGACAGAACAGCGGCCCCATTGATTTCAACATCTGGAGTAAATGCTTTAAACTGTGCCATAAGGCATCTCCTTCATATTATGATGTATCCACACAAAACTCCATGACTACGAGTCGCTTCGCGCCGGTGTTAGGTTTTAAGTGTTAAGTTTTGCAAACTTCAAGTTTTCAGTAGGCAGTTTACAGCAGGAAAAACGCGTTTTACTAAAAACTGAAAACCCAAAACTGTACACCACAGGGCTTTTTGCAAAAGTCCTGTTTTAAGTGCTAAGTTTTAAGCCGTGGCAAGAAGTCTTCTTTACAGTGGTAATCCGCCCACGGTCACACCGTCCCACTGTCTTACAGTGAAGCTATCTTAGCCTTCTTTTCTTCTTACCTATCTCCGTTCTCTAAAGACGGTCAGACAGGGTGATAGCCAATAGGACTCGGAAAATTCCTAATGGCTAAACGCTGATAGCTGACGGCTGATAGCTTCTTTGCAACGGCAACTCAACTTTTCTGCAACAACGTCAGCAGGCGTCGGTCGAGCTTGTGCCCGTGCCAGTCTTCGAGTTCGATATCGGTTCGGCCCGAGTCGAGGATCCCGAAGGAGCCGCGGAAGTTCCACAGGGCATAGCCGATACCATGGCCCTTGAGAATGTCCATCACATCGGAATACCAGGCATTGAAAACATCGTAGGGTGTCTTGCTGTAGCAGCCCGCCTCACCGCAGTGCACGCCGATCCCCTTTTTGGCCAGTTCGGCCCAGGGGGCATAATGCGCTTCGAGCTTTGCCCGATCATACTTCACCGATCCGTCTTTATTTAGAAGCGGCCAAGTCGGTGTGGGAAAGCTCTGGTTCTTGTCGACCCAACTGGCACGGTAATGACTGATGCCAGCAGGCGTGTATGCGTGGACGCTCTGGACCACGCCCGTGGGGATCATGTTCTCTACCACCCTGTTGCCCACGCTCAATCCGTCAATGATGATGACCCGGTCGGGTGTGTACTTACGAATCGATTCGGTGGCTCGAGTCATCACACGTCGATAGTCCTCGGCCGACATGTAGCCCTGCCTGACGCCCGGTGCCTCGTTCACCAGGTTGAAGCTGAGGTCCTTCGCTGACACGCCCTGATAGCGTTTGGCAAAGAGGTCCCAGTGGAACACGAAAGCCTCTTCTGCACGAGAGTCACTCCACAACACAAACGGCTCTCGATCAGGATTGTTGATGCAGTAACCGGGGGCCCGGTGGAAATTCAGACTCACGTGCAGGCCATACTTGATGCCGAGCTCGACAGTCCGATCCACGCGTTCCATCATGCTCTCTTTAATCTTGTCCATGTCGTCCGGTGTGAGCGTCCTGGTCTCACGCCAATTCGTGTCGATCCAGAGCCAGTAGTCCATGGGCAGTCGAATAAAATCAAAGCCCCAATCACGAATCCATGTCAGATCGTCCTCGCTAACCAGGCCCGCGCTACGTTCGCCCCGGCCAAAGGCCTGGAAGAAGTCAACAAGGTTAAATCCTCGCCATCGGGGAATCGTCATCTGGGCAGGCTTGCTTGCCGCTTGCACTGGTCCGGCGGTCCCCAGGGCCACCCCGGCTGCCACCGCGCCGGCAGTTTTCAGAAACGCACGGCGATCAGTCAACTTACTGGTCATGACGTATTCTCCCAAAGAAACTGATAGGACATATAATGCCAACGAACGAACCTGATTATAGCACCAAGAATATGGTGGTTCAAGGAAAGAAACCTACGGCTGGTCAACGAGGGTGGCATAGTGAGAAGGTAGGAAGGTATGGCAAAGGAAGCTTTCAGCGGTCAGCCATCAGCTTTCAGCTCTTTTTGAGCCGCTTCGCGGGCCAGTTTACCGGAGAGGCCGTCGGACAGCGAGACTGCTTGACGGTGAGACGGGGACGCTTCGCTGAGGTGTGAAGAGAGAAGTGTGAGGTGTGAAGAAAAAGTAAAACGGTTGGACGGTTGGACGGGACGACAACCTATAAGACCAGAAAAATTCCAAATAGCTGAGTGCTGAGAGCTGAACGCTGATAGCTTTTTTGGGAACCCCTTCTTACGTTCTCTACCTGACTACCTCTTGAAGGTAAGGCCAGGGCGAGGCGAAGCGATTCAATGACTTGATCGTCCGTTGACTCACTTTGTCTCAACGCCTCGGCAGCATGATTTCTTTGCAAATACGCCTTGTCCGGGCTGGAGGGTTTTGATACCTTTTGAGCCTGGTACAGACATTCTGACTCCCAGGCTTTGATCTTGAAAGGAACAACCTATGAGAATGCCCCATCCCCTCTGGCTTGTATTGACCCTTCCCTTGCAGGCTGTTCTTGCCCAGGGTTCTCTGGGTTTGTTTGAAGCAAACACTGATGTGGCACCGGACAATCACCCCTTCTACAAAGAGGTCACGCTCCGAATCATGCCGGTCAACGGGGGCACACCCAAGGTGATTGCCTACGTCTATGGTGGCCAGGGCACGATCAACGTCCCCTCCTGGTCCCCGGACAGCAAACGCATTGCCTTTGTCAGCAACACAGGTATGGATTGATCGATATAACTATACGGTTCGGTCTTTACTTGGAATTAATGACCCGTCCTTCCGAGTCAAAATGCATGCGAGTCCCTGCACGATACTCTGTACCGCCAATCGTAGTGGCCCGAGCCAGGGTGCATTGTTTCAGTTTGCCATTGGGATGTAATTTGAGATATTGAAAAACGCCGCCCTTACAAGGAATACCATCTATGTCCACGGCCTTGGGGGCGAAAAAGCAGTGCAATTCACCTCCAGAGTAGAATGTTGTGTGCACACCCTTGGGCCCACCGGTGCCCTTGCACAGGTGACCCTGAATCTCCATGGTCCTGGGGAGTGCACAGACCGTAATCTGCCCCTTGTCATTCAGGCGAATGTACGAATCTTCAGGGATCACGTTCGCCCCATTCTCTATGGGTTGGCTGGCCGTAAAATTCAGCAATTTGAATTCACTGACAAAATGCACCCAGCCTTTTTTGCAGGGATACCCTTGAATCTCCGTGTCCTCGGAAATGATCCCGACAAGGGTTCCGGATTCTCGCTGACCCATACGTTCAAAATGAATGTCCTCTCGCAGCACATCATATTCCCAATCCACATTTGGGTAACACCCCGCACCGAACAGGATTAACAGGCCCAACACCAGCCATTCCGAAATTGAGTTTTTCATGAGTCAGACCTTTCCAGTCTATTTGCTTTGATTCAATTCAATTGGCAAAGGATCTTTTGCAAACGGCATGCCACCTCTATACATTGAGACTAAGTCTATGCCTTAAAGCATATTATCAACAAACCAAACATTTCTCAGCGCTGCCACCACCCAGTCAAACGACCATAACTGTATATGTGACCTGCATCATGCGTACACGGTTTTATAAAAGGCATAGCTGACAATACGAACGCCACGACCGCTGATTGACCAATCCCGAAGAATTCCTTAGAATAGCATCAAAATGAAACGGATGCTGTTTTGCATCCACAGGACATCGGAGGTCGCAATGGCAGTGGTTCGGGGTGTAGCTGAGTATCTGGAAGAGACGTATGCCAAGGAAATCAAGGCGCATCATATCCTCAAGGCATCGCCCGGGGAAATGGCCGGCTTTCCTGAAGGGTTAAATGCCACCTATGTGGATGTGCTGAAGCGTCAGGGCATCCACGACTTATACTCCCACCAGGTCCAGGCCTTTGAACCGATCAGTCAGAACCAGGACACGGTGCTGGTCTCGCACACGGCCAGCGGCAAGACCCTCTCCTTTTTACTGCCCATCCTCAATGAATATATGAATGCCCCGTCCCCCTTCAGTGTGATGCTGATGTATCCCACCAAGGCGCTCTCCCGAGATCAGGAAAGCGGCCTGGGGCAACTGATGCAGTCTGCCGGTGTAGACATCCGCATGGGCACTTTCGATGGCGATACCCCCCGCGAAGAACGGGCCCGCATCTCGCGTATGGCAGACTTTGTCATTACCAACCCGGACATGCTGCACTCTGGCCTGCTGCCCAACCACAACCGAAAATGGAAGGCCTTTTTGAGTCGATTGCGCTATATTGTGATCGACGAAGTGCACACCTATCGCGGTTCATTCGGCTCGCACGTGGCCAATGTATTCCGGCGTCTTCTAAGGGTCTGCGAGATGCATGGCAGCCGCCCCACCTTTGTATGCTCCTCAGCCACGGTCGGCAATCCACGTGAGCACGTGGAGGCCCTGTTCCAACGAAAGTTCACCATTGTCGACTCCGACGGCGCACCACGGCCCTTGCGACATCTCTATATGCTCAACCCGCCCCTGGTGGCGAGCCAGGGACATGCCCTGTACCGCAAGGGACCGGCCTCCATTTCCATCCGCCTGATCCGCCAAGCCGCCAAGCAGAAGATCCGGACAATCTGTTTTTGCCGCGCACGCCAGGAAGTGGAAAGGCTCTACAAGGCCGTCATTGACCGTCATCCCGACCTGCGTCACATGGTCAAGCCTTACCGCGGTGGTCTGCTGCCCAATGAACGACGTCAACTCGAACGCGACCTGGCACAGGGCAAACTTAACACCATCATCACCACCAATGCCCTGGAATTGGGTATTGACATCGGCGGACTGGATCTCTGCATCCTGAGCGGTCACCCCGGCACCTTTGCCAGCTTCTGGCAGCAGGCCGGACGCGTGGGACGCAAGGGCAAAGAAGCCGTGATCGTGTACATTGCCAAGGACGCACCCATTGATCAGTATCTCGTGCATCATCCTGAGTTTATCACGCAAGCGCCCATTGAACGGGCGTGGCTCAGTGCAGAAAATCCCTATATCATCATGCAGCACCTGCCCTGCGCAGCCTATGAATATCCCCTACGCGCGGATGAGCCCCTGTATCAGGGCCCCGCCTATACCCAGGCCGTGGAGGTCTTGAAGGAAGATGAAACACTCAAGCCCTACCGCCAGTGTTTTCGGTATGCTCTTTCCGACTACCCGGCCAAAGGTGTTAACCTTCGCGGCATGACCGACTACAACGTCGATATCTACTGTGGCACCGAGGTCATCGGCGAACTCGACCCCATTGGTGCACGCGGCACCCTGTACAAGGACGCCATCTATCAGCATCTGGGCACCCGTTATATGTCACTCAACCTGGACCTGGAAAAGAAACTCTGCAAAGTGGCCGAAGTGGACGTGGATTACTACACAGAGGCTGTGTGGGAAAACCGCCTGACCATGACCGAGGTCGAAGAAACCAAGGAGGTCCAAGGCAGCTTGCTGGACTTCGGCTACATCAACGTGAACAAGCAACCCAAGCTGTACAAGAAGATCCGTGAACGCAGTTTTGAAAATGTGGGCTACGGTCCTATCACACTGGACCCGTTTGAATACGACACCACGGGTTTCAGCCTACTGCCCGCTGAAGCGTGGCAAGAGGCCATGACGACCGTGGACAAACGCTACATCGACGCAGCCCTGTACGGCCTGAGCTATCTCATGAAGCGCGTGGCACCCAGCGTCTGTATGGGTGACGTGCAGGATATTGAAACTGACGTGGCCCTATTGGAGGTCTCGGACGGCCTGTGGAAGAGTGCCCTGTATCTATTCGACACGATCGAAGGTGGCGTGGGCTATGCAGAAAAGATCTACGAACTGCTGCCCACGGTGCTGGGGCTCTGCCGTCAGATCCTCAAGGAATGTGAGTGCGAAGCAGGCTGCCCCTCCTGCGTACCGCCCCTGCCGCCAGGTGTGAATGACGAGGCGCTGGAAATGCTCTTTGTAGAATCCAATGCGGCCGTGGAGTGCGCCATGAGTCTGATGGACTGGCTCCTGGATGCCAAGCTGATCATCCCGGACATCAAGATCGAGAAGATTCTGTTGAGTGCTGCGGTCAAAACGCCCCAACCGGATATCGTGGCGATCAAATTAAACAACCGCCTGAAAAAGGCCTCCAAAATATTACAGAAGAAACGTGAACGACTGCATTAGTGAAAAAGGTGCACGGTGCCGGGTTCACAGTTGAAGGAACCAATCTGTAAACCTGGCACTCTCTTAAAAACCATGGGAAACTTGACCGAATTAGAGCAGACCTTCTTGCACGCACCTGGGATTGGCCCGGTGGCTGAGGCCAAGATCAAGGCCAGGGGGTATCCCCATTGGCAGTCGGTCTTGGAAAAACCAGGTGACTTGCCCCTGGGCGCCAAGACGACCTCGTCCTTATGTGAGATGCTCACCCAAAGTCAGGCTGCCCTACAACAGGGTGACATTCAGTTCTTTATAAATCATCTGGCGACCAAAGAACAATGGCGTATCCTGGCCACCTATTTCGATCGCCTATCCTACTTTGACATTGAAACCAGTGGCCTCTCGTACGACGCCTACGTCACCTGCGTGGCCTGCTACCACAAGGGCAAGGTCTACACCTACGTCAATGGCGAAAACCTCGATGACTTTTTGGACCTGCTGGAAGAGGTCGACCTACTGGTCTCCTTTAACGGCTCCAGCTTTGATGTCCCCTTCATGCTGCGCACCTACCACATCCCTGAATTCCCCTGCCCCCACATCGACCTGCGCTGGCAGTGCTATCACCAAGAACACAGAGGCGGCCTCAAGCAAATTGAACAGACCCTCAGCATCGCCCGCCCTGACGACCTCCAGGGTGTAGACGGTGCAGAAGCAGTCTGGCTCTGGTTCCGCTGGAAACAATACCAGGATCAAAAAGCCAGAGAGCGACTGCTCCGCTATTGCGCAGCCGACGTTCTCACCCTGCAATTGGTCACCGCCTCCCTCCTGGATAACCTGGACGTGTCCGTAGAAACACCCAAACATGAGAAACTCTGGGCATTGTTGGATGCAGCCAAAACCAGGAGTGAGGGGTGAAACCTGAAACCTGAGGATGCGACAATCAAACAGTTAAAAGTGAATCCCTCTAACCTTGAAGAGCCCATCGCACCATGTTGGTAAGTTTGAGTGCTGTGCCCTGCATGAGAACCGCCTGTCAATACCATAGCGCGGCTCGGGCGTATGTCAGAGAACTCAATCAGACTGGATAGGAAGCGAGACACAAAAGGCAACCCCTTGGCCCGGATCGTTGTTCACGGTTATCTTTCCGTCCATCTGCGTGACGATGCGTTCGGCAATGCACAGCCCCAAACCGGTTCCTTGGTGGTGAGGCTTGACCGAGAAGAAAAGCTTAAAGATCTGATCCATGTGCTCATGGGCAATACCGCCACAGTCATCGGCCAGCCGGATCTCAATGCAATTCGCTCGAAAGTGACCGGTAATCGTAAGATGATGCTCTGTCTTCCCATCAGATGCCTGAATACTGTTTTCAATCAATATGAAAAATAACTGCTCCAGATCTTGCTGACAGGCCTGTAAAGGGGGGAGTCCTTCGAACCCTTCAACCGCAATTGACAAGCGAGCCTGTTTGCAACTCTCCTCTACCAGTCGCAACGTCATATCAATCAATGGCCGCAAAGCCACAAGCACCTTCTTTGTCTTGAGCGTCCCACTGGCGAAACACCGAAATTGGTCCACTCTCTCTGCCGCATTTTCTACGCCTCGCAGACATTCATTCAAATCTTCGAAGAGTGTGTCCGAAGGCCGGTTGGCATGGAGTGCCGACAGAACATTCTGCACGGACAGTTTAATCACAGTAAGCGGCTGGTTTAGTTCATGAGCCACCATGGCACTGAGGGTTCCAGTCGAAGCCAAACGCTCGGTTTGCATCATCTGTCGGTGAAATGTACGTAGCTCATCCCGTGCTTTTTTCAACTCCGTGATGTCTCGAGCGATCATCATAACATCAAGCACTTTTCCACCAAAACGGCGCATGGGCACCAGAGTGGCTTCGAACCACTTTTCCTGGCCCCACATCTTGATTGAATGGACCACCGTAGTGCCCACGGCAGTTTCAATGATCTGCTTGACATGGTCCATCTGACAACCGGCAACCGACTCCGGAAACAAATCCCACATCGTCTTACCCACGAGTTCACTCGGATCGACTCCAAAGTGATCGCTGACTCTGGCATTTGCAAATTTAATGATGCCGTGGGCGTCAAATACGGTAATGGCCTCAGAGGCACTCTCCACTAAAACGCGGTAGTTTTCTTCACTTTCCACCAGGGCCTCCTGAGCCTGCCGATATTTGGTGACATCGTTTGTCACATGCACGATCTCGCCGGATGGAAGTTTGAATAGATGCGAGTCCACCCACACAGCAATACGACCATCATCATATAGATGAGCTGGCATGGTTCGAGGCTGCCCCGTTCTCCAGACGTCACGTATGACCTCAAACGCCCCATCCTCTTGGGCACCCGGAAAGACCGACAGAAGACTCTGGCCCACGATGTCTTGCTTCTTCACTTGGCCAATGCGTTCTCCAGCGGTATTGATGTCCTCAAAAAGGACGTCGTTGCCGTCATCAACCACCTCATAGACACTCACACCGCTATCTATCGATGCCAGGATTCTCCGATATCGCATTTCACTTTCCTGTAGGGTCATGTGGGCCTGCCTAAGTTCTGTCACATCGCGGAATATCCCCAGCACAAAGCGTCTCCCCTCAAGAGTCATCAGGATTGCGTTGATGTCCGCGTAGAAAACACTTCCGTTTTTTCGTTTGACCGGAAGTTCTCGAGCCAGACGTTTTAGGCCCTTTGCCTGCAGGCCAAACTCTTTGAGGACGTGTGGCAGATCCTCTTCTGGATGTATATCCCGAAGACCCCTCTGGATGGTTTCTGCCTCTGTGTACCCCAGCATTTGGCATATGGCCGGATTGGCCATGTAGAATCTGCGGGTCTGAACGTCGGCGACGAGCATGCCATCCGGTGTCTTTTCAAAGATATCTCGAAATCGTTTCTCGGATTCTTGAAGTTGACTTCTCTGTGTCTCTTCGAGTGTAATGTCTCGGGCAATCCCGTGAATAGCAATCACTTGATCGTCTTTGAAAACGGGGGTTTCTTTGAGTTCAATCGTGTGGGGAATACCATTGCTGTCTGTGACCGTTGCCGTCGCTTGACCAGAAGGTGTCTGTCCCTTGAGACCCTTCTCGCTGGCCTTTTCAGTCATAACCGGTTCATCTTTGTCTAGCCATTCAGAATAATGTTTCCCTATCATCTTCTGAGCAGTATAGCCTAAAAGGGTTTCAACAGCAGAGTTGATGTAGATTGTGTACCCCTCGCAATCCAGGGCGTAGATGATGTCGGTCAAGTTGTCGAGCAGCTGACTGTGTTTCCTTTGAACCTCCTTCAATTGCCTCTCTTTCTTGTCGCAACGGATTTCAAGTTCTGCAATCCGTTGGCGCTGTGTCTCCAGCTCGTACAGTAATTGTTCTTTGGCACGATTTGTGTTGTCCACCATCTCATTTTTCTCCCGGGAAATCGCAGAACAATCCTGTCTTTTTGGCGTCCAAACAACATCCAGCCCCTTGAGGCTTCTTATAACGCAATATTCAGTGTGGTTCGCATTGTTCTCACCAAGTTTAACTCGGATGCCTAATACATATGTATATTTAGCATGCATTTGTCAAGGGCAATTTCAGAATGAAACACAACACACCTGTTCAAATTGACTCTTCGCAGTTGTTTGGCATGACCTGCTACCGAATACCTGCAAGTCTTTCTGATCTTACTGTATAGAGTTTAGCCTATGTTTACTGTAGGAGTGAAAGCAAGCCGGGAAGAACGAGAAAAAAGGGGAAAAGAGGCCGGAAGCCAGAAGGTAAGAGATTAAGAAGATAAGAAGGGGAAACGTTAGGACAGACTGTCGACTGTAGGCCTGAGGATAGATTGAAGGTTAACGGGTATATTTTCGTTATTCACTTTCAACACTCGGCGTCCCCGTGAACCTGGCACCTATAGCAGCATCTATAGGGCCAGGTCTGTCATTAGCTTTGACAACGAGGGCAAGGCCCCATCCTACAAGGAATCCACTTCCGGGACAATGACCATGGCGCCCATCTTTCGTGTGCCGTACGATTCGCGGTTGTAACCGATGATGATGGGTTTGCCGATTTTCGCGCGGATTGTATTTGACAAGATCTCATTGGTTCGTTCACGCCCGAGTCGTCTGTCAAAATCATGTTCTTCGCCGGGGACTTCAACGCCAACGTTAAGCTCCAGCATGCGATCTGACGCCCCATCAAGTTGAAGCTTCAATATCCAGGGGCCAATCGGCGCCTCGACCTCACCGGGAAACGAAAAATTACCGAACCAATAACCCACCGTGCGTATGTCTTCGCCCAGGAACCTCCCGATATGTCTCTGCATCTTTTCCGGCAATCCCGTATATTGTGCGGCTTCTATTTCATGGGTGCGTGCTTCAGCATCATCCCATTTCAGTTCCATGATCCGAGACTCCGGAATGGCATCAAAGACTATCCGTTTGAGCGTCTGGTGTGAAAGGGCTTTCCCCTGAATTAGGATTTCGGCCTTCCCATCTCTATCCCGCTCATCGCTCAGGCAGAATCCGCTTATTTGCAGTTCGTCAGGGCTGGCGACATCCAATAATCCCATGGCAGACATTTCCGGAGGCACCTGCAGAATCATTGAAAAAGGCCTCAGACTATCATCTCTGGAAGCAATCTCAAACATGTAGATGCGATATACGAAGTCTTGCATCTCCGAGGGTGTCAATGGTTCAATGTCGGGAATATCCATCTCTGCAATCAACTTCTGAATACTCTCCATCTCCTCTCCCGTGGTATTAACAATGAGGCGATTCCCACGAGTATCCGGATGAACTTGTATTCTGAACACATCCATTATCAGCCCTGCCATTTCCTCGGCGTCAATGTACTCCAGTGCAAAGATTCTCACCTCTGTGGGAGTGTTAAGGTGAGTTCTCACTCCCATTGAGGGCACTGAAGAAGGTGCTGAGGTCCCCAGTGCCGCTCCACGTCGCCGCGACCTTGACGCTTGTAGGAGTGCCTGCGTTTGTGGTTCATTGAGCGAGGGCTCCGCTTGCGACGGATCCACCGAACTCGGTTGCTGAAATGTCGATTTTTGTGACCCCGGTTCCGGCGACTCCACATCCTGGGCCATCAATATGCCTGAAACAGCCAAAATGCCTAGAATGGAAACAACTAATGTTCTGATCTTCATCGTTCAATCTCCTTTGAAGTTACAGGTTCCATATTACGTAGATTTCACCATTGTCCAATGTGCCATGGAGAGTCCGCTGCGGCTGCCCGGTCTCTCCTGCTTTTTCGAGTACAATTTTCGGATTCTCGAATTCCGAGTAAAACTCATCAATGATCTTTCCCTTATATGTCCGTGAGTATCTGGTATGCTCAACCTCCAGCAACTCCTCGGCGTTAGCCTTTCCAGTAAAATCAATGGGGTCGTTCATCACGACCGACATCAGGACGCATCCAATCACAATGCCGAAAGCAAATGTCAAGGCAGGCTGCCTGAACCAATGGATCCATGCCAAAATCCACGAGGACTCCTTCGCCCGGCCCTGCCACGATTGTTTGAAGATTTCACCTTTTTGTGCGTAAGACAACTCTGGCACCGTTGCCTGGTCCAACTGCTCGAATGTCGAGAGAAAGTCATTATATTCGGTAAGCAATTCCTCTTGCGTTTCGAAGTCATCGTGAAATAACGCTTTGAATTCTTCAAATGACAAACGCTGATTCTTCATCATGATTAACCTCTAAACATCTATTTTTCCGGCCAGTTTGGCCCTTAAAGCGAGCAATGATCGACGTATATGGGTCCGCACCGCACCCTGGGTACAGCCGATTATCTGAGCAATTTCAGCGATCGGTATATCCTCATAATACCGCAGGACAAACGCCGTGCGCTGGTTCACGCTGATGGCTTTCAGTGCATCACAAATGCGTTCGTGGATAAGTGCGTTATCCATCTTCTGATTACCCGGATTCTTTTCCGGTGCCGCTGTGTCTGCATACATCTCACCACACTTGACATGGTGCCTGCGCCTGACACATGTGCGGTAGTAATCTATGGCCGTGTTTGCCGTGACAGTATTTAACCAGGTGGCAAAAGAACCGTCACAGCGAAACCGATCCAGCTTCCGGAACACCTTCAGCCATACTTCCTGCACGCAATCCTGCACCTGTGAAGGATCCGGGACTATCCGGTAACAGATGCGATGAACCCTGTCACCATGCCGGTTATACAACTGGGTCGCAGCATGTCTGTCGCCCCCTTGAATTGCCTCAACCAAGGCTTCGTCCGGAACAGTATCTTGTTGATTCATCATTCACAGTATACTTACGAATGACTGAATGAAAGTGAATACAAAAAAACGAGGATTATTGAGAATTCCTGGTTATTTCCCCAGAGCACCCTGTCAAGAACCGCCCGTTAGCCTCGAAAAGCCCATCGCACCATGTTGGAGAGTTTGGGTGGGGTGCCCTGCATGAGAATGGCCACTCGGAAGATACGGCCTCCGAGCCAGACAAAGAGTATGGTGCAGAGCACAACACCCACCAGGCCTACAATAGATTGCCATAGGGGGACACCTTCTGGCGTGGCCTGGCGCAGCAACATCAGAAACGGCGTGAAGGGAGGGATCAGGGACATGGTCACGGCAAAACCACTCGCAGGCTCTTTGAGAATGGGAAAATAAACGAACATGGGAACCATGGCTGGAATCATCGTGGGAAAGGTCAGCGCCTGGGCATCCTTGGCTTCACTGCAGGTAGAGCCCATGGCAGCAGACAGAGCCCCCAGCATTAAAATGGCCAGCAGCATGTAGGCAAAGAACCAGGGCAGGATATGAAAGGGAATGTACGACTCGAACCCCATGTACCGCACCACCAGGATGGCCCCAATGATATACACGGCGGAGCTTGTAAGAGCCACAGCAATGCCGCTGATCAATTTTCCCATCATGAACTCAAACGGCCTAATCGACCCCATCAAGACTTCAGCGATACGCTGGGTCTTTTCCTCCATCACGGATTGCAGCATACCCGGGACACTCATCATGACCATGAGAAACATCAACATCATGGCCACAATGGGAATCAGAATGGCCTGTATTTCATTGGTACGCCTGGCTTTTTGAATATGCCCCGTGGCGGCGTCCTTGGACACCAGGCCCAGGCTGTCCACATTGACCCATAGAAACAGATCCCTGACCTGTGTTTCATCAATCCCGGCATCGACGAGACGTAGTTTTCGCAGTTGATTGTTGATGGGTCGACCCATCCACTGACGCAGGTCATCCATCACGCCATTCTTGGCATGGTAGGCAACTCTACAAAGCGCCTGATTTTTCCCGGGATGGACGATCTCCGGGCCAATTTCTACAAAGGCATGCAGCTTGCCCGCTCGAATGCGACTTGACAGTTCAAATCTGGTGGCATTGGGGTCTGGTTCATCAGGTGCAATGATTTCAAAGAGATACGCCGGTTTTATCTTTTTCCCGGTGTCAGGATCAAGCACGTCAGTGTTGTTACGTGTCGCTGCGGCCTCCACCAGGACCGGGGCAATAACGCCCGATCGATCCACGATCGCCACGGTTTTGTCGGTCGTGGCCACTCGATCCTTCATCAGGGCAAACGTAATCAGGCTGCCTCCCATAAAGATCGGTGCTAAAATCAGTCCGATGATAAAGCCTTTGGTTTTGACCGACGCTTTATACTCTCGCAAGGCAAATATCAGAGTCTTATTCATGATTCACCTCTCTTGCTTGGGGTCCGGCAATCCGTAAAAAGATATCATGCAACGATGGCTTGACAATATCAAAACTCAAAACTTCGGTTCGGGAAATGATGGCAGCCAACACCTCTTGGGCCTTACACCCTGGCCACATGCGCAATTCCTGCATCTGGCCGAAGTCATTAACCTTCTCAATCCCGGCCAGATCCTGCAGAACAGTCACGCCCCCTGTTGTACGCACACGGATCGTGTCCGTAGCATATTCATAAGCAGCACCTCGTTCCTAAAGACGCACAAAACCTCGTGATGTGGCCAATAAGATGAGAAACCTTTTGACCGGGAACCGTCAGGCATCTCCCATTTTACCTGAGCTCCGGCATGACGTCCATTGTTTTCGAAACAATGCCCTGGGCAACGAGGGATACACCAGTTTTGAGACCCATGAACACGCCCTGAGCTAGAAGGAAGAAGACCGCTACTAAAATAGCATTCGGCGATCAGCTCTCAGCCATCAGTGCTCTGTGCCTAGTGAGGGACTCTGGGCGTTGTTGAATGCGGACTTGGGCAGGGATTAATCCGAGATCGCAGATGACGGATGACAAAAGAACGAACATATTTACCGCTCATGGAAAATGGACTATTGATTAACCACTAATCTAACGAATCTTCATGAATTAGCTGCTCACCACTATTGACCATTCCTATGGTGTCCTCATGGCTGATAGTTCGTTCTCAGATTAGCCCACATATGGATTAAATCGAATGTCTGGGGCTTAACATGTTTTCTCTCTAAATGTTGCCTACTCTGAAATACGATCCCTTGACTACATTGCATGTTGATATCCGGAAAATCAGGCAAATACTCTTTCATAAATCCATTGACGTCCTTAAGAACCTTTTCTGGCTCCATATCAATCAGATACCCTATCATCATACCTGAAGATGCGCGTTTGCCATACTCATGAGAACCATAATCAAATCGTTGCATCCCTTTTGTCACGTAGTTTCTATTCAGTACCCACGAGGAACTTGTTGGCAAACCCAATCGTTTGCACTCAATATGAAACGAGATTTCATGTCCTTCTGATGATATTGCCCATGGATTAACCAGCTTACAGGTAAAATCGGGGCGCTTTCTTTTCTTGCCGCCCGTTAATTCGCAATCTAAAACAGGCTGTATTGGCCCTTCCCAATTGGGTTCAGATATTTCAATATCCCTTGTCTGACCTAGCTCGAAACAAATCTCTCGTAAAATCGGACAAAGCATTTCTGAGATAGCATCTTCATCGCCTGACACTATTTTCTTGCGGGCTAATCTTTGAAGAGAATCGAGAAACACCTCACAATAGAGTGCTTCATGCCTTTGCCACAGAACTGTAAATATAGGAAGAGATCGCCGAGCCATTAACCCTTTCTCCCTTCTGGCTGCATGGTATCCGCCATGCGCTTACATAGTGTAGCTTCTGCATCTTCTCTTGCCAAACTGCGGGTCCAAAACCGCTTTTCATTACGCTTGATGATAATAACCCCGTCATCTGACACAACATGAACGAGCCCGTCCAGTAAGATCTGTGAAGTCCCCATGGGCTGTGGCAAAGAATTGCCAATTTGTTCAAGAACATATCCCCAGGAATCATCCTTTGGCTCTAGATCCCAAGAATCCTTCTTGTCAGCCGAATAAAACTCTATGGCTACCATATTGCCATGAGCACCCACATGAACTTCTGCACGCATTTCTCCATTCTTGTCAAGATAGCCATTCCATCGCCTACAAAATATCTTGACATAGTTTTCTATACCAGAATAGTCACTGTCATCGACAGCCTTCATGGCCCCAACACTATCAAAGGGCTTGTAGAAAAATGGCAGCGTCACGTCACAACAATCCCGAATCAAATCCTTTTGTTCTTCGCTTAAGCCATATAGATCAAAAACTGCATCATCTAGTTGAGCTTCCCATTTCCGGCGTTTTGCCTCAATTGTGCTTTCAGATACACCCTTTTGGGGGAGGACATCTTGCTTCTCAGGATGATAAGCACGCAGTTTGTCTACGACGGATATTACTTTTGTTGTTGATATATTGTCTTTGTCAAGGACGACTGGCAATTGCAGCAATTCATCAACAAAATGTATATTGCTGTACCAAAGTCCCCATTGAGACGACGTCATAAAAAGATAATATCGCGATATTGATGACCATATAATGCCAAGCATGGCTTTATAGAGCCATTGTTCTGGGGATGTAAATTGAACTCCATATAACCACTCAGAAAATGTGAAATCCTTCTCTGTATATCTCGCAACAATTCGCCCCTTATCCAATGCCTGCTCGTTTATTCCTCGTTTAACAATTAAACGTGGAAAAGTATACATTTGAATAGCTCTTGGGCGTTCAGTTTTCGAAGGTGGATCTTCCAATTCGAATGAATCGTACCTTGAAACAGTCTTGTGACTTATGCACTTTATGTCATAAAATGTCTGATCTCTGGTTCCAACCTTAAATCCAGCGCCAGATTTTGCACGATCCACAAAACTGCCTAGATGTTTATGCTGAGATAACTGCTTTACGAACTTACTGTCCGCATAATGACCAAGCCAATATGTTTTCCAAACAACATTATTAGCTAAATCTTCTCTGAGCAGCCAATGGAGATCATGTCTAGAAAACATCACGACTTGGTTCTTATGCAAATTGTGTGTTTGTTTGGCCGAGCCATACCTCACACTATTGTTCTTTTTGCGGCCTTTCGAAAAGCAAATCGCCAGAAAAGGAGAAATGGCACCTTTGAAAAAGAACTTTCTTACATGGGCAAAATTATATACTTCATCAAACCTATTTTTCGTCATCCATTCAGTGCGGAAAGCCTGCGTTGTACTCCCATGCTTAAATAAGACACCTGCGGAAACCAACATCCCGGCCTTTCCATTGTTCTTCATAAAATCTGATGCACGCCAGAGAAAGGCTTGAGAAGGTTCTTCATCCCCAATGGACCGACCATGGCTCTTGCACCAATCGATCATCATTCTATGGCGAGCTTTTGATGAAGAATCAGCTTTAGAGCCAGGCTTCCCCCATGGAGGATTGCCAACTATGACATCCGCACATTCCTTATTGAAACGGTCTCGCCAAAGAACATTTGACTCAATCGTTTCGATATCAAATGCATTTTCAGCAAGTATGCAGTGGTAATTATTGCTGGCTCTATTATTTGAAGCAAGCAAACAGGGAAGCTTATTCCCCTGCTTAATCTGATGATCAATTGCAGGGGGATCAAGATAATGCAGCATGGATAGACACAGACTGAAGGCGGAGATTCTTGCGGCCTCCGGGTTTACCTCAATACCAGCGATTTGGTTTTTCAAAATAGCCTTTAGCTCATCAAATGTTAAAGGTGCCTTTTTTCTATGCCATTCATACCGAACAATGCGACGAAATGCTTCTACCAAAAAGATGCCTGACCCGCATGCAGGGTCCAATACCCGGGGAGTTTGTTTGATGACATCTGAAGTTAGAACACGCGAAAGAACAAATTCAACCAAAACAGAAGGCGTATAATAGGCACCTTCCTGACGGGCTTTGCTCTTTTTCTCTTCGTCACTTGTGGAGGAGTGATAAAATTCTTCATAGATCGAGCTAATCAAATCCAAAGGAATAATATCGAAACGATACGAATAAAAGAACAGCTTTTTCTGGATGCCAACGTTCCCATAAAGCAGATCCCGAATCAGTGACAAGTGCTCGGGAGTAATGCTTTCTTCCTCTTCCTCAATACACGGAAAAATATCCCCGTTAAAGTCTCTGGCCAAGGCCTTGAACAACGCAAAAGTAAACTCCTTGTCATTCAAGACGCGAGAGTATAAAGAGATTGTTTTAGAGAAATCTGCACCCACATAGTTTCCTGAACCAGTCAACATCTCTGTCCAACCGGCCTTTTGTCCAGCCACATTGCGAAAGTACTTCTCGCTAAGAATATCGCGATCTTCAAGATATCGAATAAAAATGGATCGGCCAATAAGGGCATGGGCTAAATGCACGTGTTTGCCGGTAAGTCCGGCATTGATAAGTTCTCGACGAATGGTTTTTAAGTCACGAATCAATGCTTTGTCTGCACGATTTCCCAAGTCACCAAAACGCTCGTCACCAAAAACCTGCCCTGATTCAATATTATCTCGATGAAATTCTTGAAGTTCACAAGAGACCTTTTTGAGATCATCAAGCACTTTTAATGTTCTTAACCTTTCCCATTCCTTGGGATTATTTTCATCAGCGGGTTTTTGTGCCAGGTCATAAACTGTGATTTCACCGGGAGAAGCCAAAAAAAGTAGGCGTGGCCGGGCCAGACACCATGCCTTATTGAAAGCTTTTATTTTATCAATGGGTTCACGGCCACACTCAGAAAAAACGACAACTGGATTATTCTCAACAAAGAAGATCTTCTCGGCATCTGCGCGTTTCGCGGCAGCAAGCCACTCTCCTTTTTCCAGCCAATCGTTTCGGTGGCGACAGTGAGACGGTTCATCCGTCGATTTCAACAGAGCGCCACCATTGAAATCCAATTCCTTATACAAAATATTAAGACTGTTCATGTTCTCACACCTCCATCAGGAAGTTGAAACGTGGTCAGTATATGAATATTGTTTCGGCAGCTTGCCATATCCAGCCAATCCCTTTTCCCGAATAATCCTATCCTAAGTCAGCATCCATAGCAGCGACACCAGACTTTAGAGGCCACAATTGTGGTCGCGCCCAAGCTGCTACTGATCTAGCAGCCTCTATTCTATTAATTTCATGCTATCTTAACACCGCCATTCTTACTTGAATCACTTTACCTTGAGCACGTCTGCATGCCTCGTTATATATTGCGGTCTCTCAATCTCCATTCAAAACCTATCAGCTTCCAATCAGCGATGTGTTGATATCACCAGCCAGCCTCCTGGCCGCCTGAATTGAATCACTAATCGACGTCAATCGTGACAAGCTGTCCTCAGACAAGGGCAATTGGTCCTGTCGAGCCCGTTCAGCAAAGGCCTCCATGGAAAGGACCTCTCCGGTGTTTTGATTGACTGCCACCAATGGAGGATTCGCAGGGACGTTTGCATCGATCTTCTGCCATCCGGATGACAGGGTCATGGGTTCATCGCTGGATTTGAACGGGAGATAGCCTTTCAGTGTGCCCCCGGCTTGTTTGACCTGATTGGCATTTTCAGAGTCAAATATGTCCATGTCACAGGCCTTGAAAAAGTCAGCAGCCTCCACGTTTTCAGGTAGGTAGACAATGCAGACTGACCCTATACCGCCTGCGCCAGCCGGCATAAAACCACCACCAACTTCTATGATTCTTTTGAAGAGTGGCGAAGAATACTCATCCATGTAACCCACGCCTCCCGAGGCCTCAGACCCGGTGGTAGCCTTGTACCACTGTTTGTATCGCTCGTTCAGGGCAAGTCGAATGTGGGAGTACTGATTGAGCGCATACGCTGCAGCGCGGTCGTCACCCTGCTCTGCGGCACGTTTCCAGATGGTGTGCAGCTCTTTCTTCAAAAGATGGAGTTGCTGGCCCACGTCATCTTTCCACTCTTCGGTCCATTCAAAGTTGGTGTCACTGGCCAGCCGGCCTTTCTTAGGCTTGCCCCCAGGCGAAAAATCCTTGCCCGGCTGGCACAGGAACAGTCGTTCGTAAAACTTGGATGACAAAGACGTGAGAAGTGGCACGGCAAATATACCATAGGAATCCGTATTATAGATGTAGCTCTCATCTTCTTCTATGCCTGCCGAACCGAAACCGGAACACCAGATCAGGGTATTGGCTCCGCCCAGGCAAGAGCAAGCATGTCCCTGGCCACCGGTAATACCGGGTTCTTTGTCTCCATACAGTGTGTTCTCATCATACACAGCATGCTTGATGATCTTGGCCCAACTCCAGTCAGCCCCGGAAAGCATACTGCCGATGGCATACACAGAGGTGCTGAAGGCATTAGAGCTTTCCATGCCCCCCTCTTTTGGCAGGGGAGACAGAGGCTCACAGGTAATTTTGATGCCGCGGGTAATGTCGAAATAATGAGCCAAACTGTAGGCAGGGAGGTCTTTCATTGAGACCAGACCGTGTTCATTGCGAAGGTCTTCAGGGTCATTGATCGTACGTTTGTGTGCTTCTGGAAAATAGTCTGGGGCAACATAAACAATCTTGTTTTCATCCCCTGGGTCTGGCGCCTCCACGCGAATCCTGGTGGAGAATTCACTGGCGATTGCGGTGGTAGCTGGCATGGAAAACATCCAGGTAAACGCTTGTTCAGTCTCGGTCATCTTGACCTGGAAGCGCAAAAGGTCCTGGCTTGAACCAGGGCCATCCACACCGCGCAATTGGGCTGTAATTTCTAATGGCCAACCGTTTTGCTTGGCTTGTTTTAAAATTGCCGCTACGGCCTCGCAGTCACGTTTCAGTCGTGCGCCCGGGCCCTTGGTAAGTTCGTATTTGGCTGCTAACTTATCTTCGGGGTCCAGCAAAAGACCCACCAGCCAGGGGTTCGTATCTGTGCGTATATACTTCTCGCGGAGTGTGGGGTCGACCCCTTCGCGGAGTAGGTCGTTTATCCAGGCGATGTCCGTCTGTCTTGTTAAATCGATGGTTGTGTGCTTGGTATTCTGGTGGGGTGGTTTCTGTCCGTGTGGGGTGTTGACCATCGTTCTATTATCTCCTAATAATATGTGATGGATTAAACTACCTTATTGAAACGGCATGATACCATGCAATACGGCATGAGCATAGCCCAAATGACAGAAGATTCTTATTCTGGAAACCCACCCTTCGAACAACTGAAGGGCAAGAGCAACACGGTCGTTTTACCGTTTTATCTCTGCTCTGGATCGAAGTCCGTTGTCTTCGAAGGTCAGACCCATGTTAATGTCCTTGAGGGAAGTCAAGGCATTGGGTAGACTTTCCGGGGTTCTTGGACTGGCTGGGCAGCCGAATACCGTGGATTCCATACTGTTCCAAGTCTCGTTCCAGATGTAGTCACCTCCTGCAGGACAGACCAGCTTGGTCTGCCAGAGACGTTGATGCAAGCCCACAGGGGGCGTACTGTCAAACCGTCGATGCCATTCATTGAGGATGATAAGATTGCCCCAGGCGCGTTTTCGCAACACATCTTCTGCATTGTGCTCGAACAGGGTCTGGGCCACAGCCATACCTGATCCCTTGACATGAACAACCATGTTTTCCCCCAACCAGGCTGGCTCCGGAAATGACTTGGTTGTGCCAGGTGCCTGTTGTCGATCAATGGCCCGTTTGACCATGGGGTCACTCAAGCTGACCACCAGGGCCTTGGGTGTCACAGCATAATAAAGTGCCAGATCACTGACCATATTGGATTGAGATCGAATGGGCTCGGACGGACGGATGCGCACATAGGGTTGCCCCTTGTAGGTTTGGTTATCCCACACTGTCATACCAGGCGCGGTCTGCTCAACAAAGGCACGTGCAGCCACCAGGAATCCTGCCAACTTCAAGCTGTGGCTCACATCCACATGCAGTGCCACAGGCAAATGAGCCAGATTGTTTTGCATGAATTCATTGACCTGGCGATTATTGCCCTTGGCAACCACGTCCCGGTATTCCTGCCAAAACGAATCCTCATCCACATACAAAGAGACCCAATCGCCCAACCAGCCCAAAGGATTGGCACGCAACCCCGGGGCAATGGCCGCTGCCATATTGCCCATCAGTTGGACCTGATTGGCATTCCGATCAATGGACAATACATACTGACCCAAGGCCTCTTTGTGAGGATCACCCGCCTCTGATGTGATGCCTCGATTACCGGTAATGTTGATGAACTGCTGATACTGCGTTGAAGCAATCAAGGGGCGGACTGTCAGATCCATGGAGATCTTGTTCTCTTTGCCAGGCTCCACCAAAAAACGGATGGCAATGGGATCGAAAAACTGTTGCCAGCGCCGTTGATACAGATCTCGATAGCGTTTGTAGGCTCTGGCCTCTGCCTCAGTCGCGTGGGTCAATGCCAATTCAGAAATGGGGGTTTGAAAGGTCATGCTGCCATACAGGCTGGAGGTGACACCCTGGGGCGTAAGGGCCACTTGGCCCATGGCAAGCGGTGCTTTCACGTCCAAGTGACGCTGATCCTCAGCCATACCGGACACCAATGTCTCTATATGCTTGGCCTGCAGCCTCGCCAAAAACGCGCCTGTTCGCACACGTCTGGACGCCCCAATTCGCCAGCGTGGGCCGCACCACCGTCTTATAGTCGCATCAGTAATGATCAGCAGAGCGGTTTCCGGTTCGTTGCGTTTGTAACGATCGCGAAAGAAGGTATATTCATCCAACTCTCGAAGCGTCTTGCTTTGACCAACCTTGGCCTTAAGAATCTTCTTTAGCTGGACCAGGGAATTGGTCACCAACACCGTCTTGTCCCAAACCGCCAGATAGGAACAGACGGATCGATCCGCCTTTACCACACCCTGATAGGCGTGGCCCAGCATGGAACCACTGACGGACTGGACCTGCTGATCCAGAGACTGCACGCGTTGATACTGCATCAGAATACCGGCCTTGAGACTGGTGAGATCCGAGGTCTCAAAGAGAATCGCCACATCCGACCCTGTTCGCAAATACGGGTCCGATCCAGTCATGGCCAGACTGTTTATGAGGCTGGGGCCCAGAAGTCGTGCCCACGTATCCAAGGACAAACACAACTGGGTTTCATACCGTTCGTGCGTCAAGGCATCTTCACTGCGTGGATCAAGCAGACGCAGGATCGGTGTCCCGTATGCCTTGGCCTCGTCAACCAGGGTAGTCATGGCCGCAAAAGACGGAAAAAACAGGACATGTTGATCCGCAGGAATCACACCGGCCAGGGCATCTTTTTCTGGTGCAAGATCCTTAACAAGCGTCTGCCAGTCCATCTCTCTGACAGTAATGCCTGGCAAGGACTCAATGGGAACATTCGGCTCTGTCTCAGAAGTCACCCACAATTCACGATCCAGTTGAAGATTTTCGCTCAGAGCACGTCCACCACTGAACAAAGCATAAGTTTGTTCCAGCTGTGATTCCCGACTTTGACGACGGGGCGAATTGGCAGTAAGATCTGCATCTTCATGATCACGTTCAGCCCGGGCTTGTTGCGCCTGATATCGAAACCATGCCGCCCCGGGAATCTCCATTCTCTGTAAGCTACTGTAATAATGTTCTTTCGCTTCAAAGAACTCGGATCGAGCCAGCGCCTGGTCTTGCGTCGCCTTTTCAATTTGAATGGGATAGCCCTGCATACCAGACCAGTCCGGCTTTGGCAAATACACGGTCCCGGTTAACGCATCCCCATTGTCTGAGCAAACCGCGATGCGTGCGGATGCCATATTGCTGGCCAAACTCCGACGCACGGCCCAGGAATTCATCGTGCGATTAAGAGCCACCACATAGATCTCAGTGGCCCCCTCTGCCACCACATAGGGCCGCAGAAATGCCTCCATGACCTGCTGGCGATTGCGGTTGAGGGCACTGGCCGCTTCATCTCGCTCGGTCATATCAGGTAAAGGGGGGTCAGTGAAGGTCAACTCATTCAGATCCAGTGAGCGGTACACATCCCCTGCCACGGCGGGATGCATCAAAATTGCCATAAAGATGACCATGATAGATAGCTGTAGAGTTTTCATAGGACTGTCCTTAATTAAACAAATTCCCTGTAGCTTGTTCATTTAGTTTATAAGCACACAGAAGATGTAATGCAAATATAATGCCACGAACGCTTCGAATCAGTAAGTACTGTTTCGGGGGATAGTTAGCAGATCAGGGTAGGAATTCTTTTTTTTGTATAGTCGATCAAGGCACAATCCCCGCACATGGAAAGTACATGCATACTTTGGCGAACTGAAGCACCTCGCCAAAGGGGTTCACGGTTCACAGTTCCAGGTTCACAGTTGATCGAAGAAACTGGTTTTACGGAAAGACGCCCCAGATTTTGCGATCAGCGCATAAAAAAAGGGCCTGGATTGCGTCCTGGCCCTTTGATTGTGCATCCTTGCACAATTAGTACTCATCCGTGAAAAATGTCTTTCTATATATAAACACCACCCATCTAATTTTGAAGAATCACATACAACAGAAAACGCATTGAAAACCATAGGAATTAAAGGACAAATGATAAAACGCTGCTGGGTATAACGACCGCACCGCTTCCAAGGCCCTGGTGGCCCTGCTCGACAGTGGTTCCATCCTTAGTTTTGCGTTGCGGTCCATTGTGAATCCTTTCTATATCTTATGGTGCCACACTAGAAGAAGAACATAACGATAATTACTCGAAGTCAGGCCACAACAAATATAAACAAAAAACGCATGAAGCACTACCGAGACGAGACTAACTGATACCAGTCGACCACTTTTTTCGTAAGATTATTTGCAATATCAGGATGTACGTCGGCAAGATTATTCGATTCGCTGGGATCTTCCAGGATGCGGTAAAGCTCTGGCCTGCTACTGTCATAATCACAGAGCAACTTCCATTGCCCATCCCTGATGGCCAAATCTGGCAGGTTTTTGAATCCGGCATAGTCCTTCCGGTCTGGAGGGCGACTAAAATACACAGGTGCATTTCGCGTTTTTTTTGATTTTCCAAGTAATGTATCTAGCAACGATTGCCCATCATACACAATATCAGGGGGTGTCTCCAAACCCGTCAGTTCAAGTAGAGAAGGGGCAATATCGATTGCAGCCATGAGCGACGTGGCGTTTCGCGTACCTTGAGCATTTGCTTTCACCAGTTTGGGGGCCCATACGATTAATGGCGATCGAATGCCACCCTCATACAAATTCGCCTTGCTTCCTCTTAGCACACCTGCCTGTCCAGCCCCAGGCTCATGGCCATTGTCAGAACAGATCAGGATCAGCGTGTTGTCGCGCAGCGCCTTGTGCTCCTTGACATAGTCAAACAGGAGGCCCAACTGAGCATCCATTTCTTCAAGGACTGCCAAATACAAGTCACGCTTGTTCTTCCCCCACTTGGTAATGGGGGGGAAAAAGGGACTGTGCACGTCGTCGGGCCAGAGATTGATATAAAACGGCTTTTTGTCAGCCTCCGCCTTGTTAACAAATGTCAGGGCAGCGTCAACAAAGCCCCCCGTGATCATGGATCTTTGCATCCAGAAAACAGGTTCACCAAGACGCTCGGCATCAGCCCAGATTCGACCCGGCTCCTTCCAGCCGGGTTTCATGGTGAGGGGAAGAAGTTTCGGCCCCATCCCTTCGAAGTTGGTCAGGGTTTTGTCGAAACCGTACGCCGTGATGGGCGGCGCGTCTGCCACATCTCGCTGGCCACCCATGTGCCACTTGCCAAAGTGCCCAGTGGCATAACCAGCTTCCTTCAAACGACGTGCCAACATGGGTGCCTTGGGATCAAGCCAGTTCGCCATACCTCGCTCTCTGTTGCTTCGGCGATTGTTCAGATAGGAGGTAATCCTCCAACGCTGAGGATACTGCCCTGTTGAAATGGCCACGCGCGATGGCGAGCAGATGGGTGAATTGACATAGAACTGCTCAAACGCCAAACCTTCGGCCGCCATCCGATCAATATGGGGTGTTTTGGCCTCTTTATTTCCAAAACATGACAGGTCGGCCCAGCCCATATCGTCAATGAATACAAGGATAATGTTGGGCTGGCTCGTAAGATCATTGGCCAGACTGATGCAGGGTTTGGCCAAGAGTACGATCCCCAAGGCAGCCAGCGTCAAGACATTGTGTCGTACCATGTTCTTCTCCGTCCAAGTTTGGTGCCGCGCTCAATCCTCGTGTTCTTGTGCGACAGTGCACCCGTTTCATGTGAGATCTTCAATTTTCATACAACTTTACACAGAATTCAGGCCCAGATCAAATGAAAGATTCTTGACTGACAAGGGCAAGAGGTATGTGGCCGGAGCCAATCTGAATGAACACGTGGCTGCTGTGCTCATGATGAAGGCCACACTCTAAATGTCATTTTTCCCCGGAAATACAATATCTGCAATGCCTGTGCGCACTGCTCTTACAGTGCCCTTATCATGAGGGTGTACACGATTCGTAAGAATAATCAGATACAGTCCGGTGACAGGGTCGCAGACAATGGACGTCCCCGTATAACCACTATGACAAAATGTCTGGTCAGAGGCATCGCTGCCTTTGATCCATGCGTAAGACGAATCTACGTCAAAGCCAAAACCACGTCCGAGTAACTGAGGCGTGGTCATCAGGGTTACAGCCTTCACACTCAAAATTCTCTTTTTGTTCAGCGTCCCACCCTTGAGTAGCATTTGGCATAAAATCGCGATGTCACTGGCTGTTGAATAAAGCCCTGCATTGCCGGACACGCCACCCATTAATTGAGCCAGAGGATCATGTACGATGCCGCAGAGCACCTGCTCATCCACAATCTCGGTAGGGGCAATGCGAGCCTTCCATGACGCGGGTGGACTGTATGTCGTATCGCTCATGCCCAGAGGCTTGAAAATATTCTCCTGACAGAATTCGTCGATCCCTTGGCCGCTCACGATTTCGACAATCCTTGCCAACACAATATACCCGAGACAACTGTAACGAAATGTCTCACCAGGTTCGTTAAGCGGCTTAAACTGGCAGATCGTTTTAATCAACGCGTCAGCACAGGGACTTCCGTATTGATCCCTGAGTGCTTTGGCACTTGTATAGGCTGGTAACCCTGAGGTATGCGTTAACAGGTGACGAATCTGAACGGTGTCTTTGCCTTCGCAGGCAAAGTCCGGCAGGTAGGTTGCCACAGACTCGTTGGGGTCCATCTTTGCCTGATCGACCAACACCATGAGCGAAGTGGCCGTTGCCAGGGGCTTGGTTAATGATGCCAGATCAAATACGGTATCCTGACGCATGGGCTGGACCTGTGGTTCCATGGCCTGATCACCGAATGCCTCATGGAAAAGAAAGGTTTTCTCCTGCCCAACCAGTACCACAGCACCGGGAAAACTGCCCTTTGAAATTTCCGCATGGACCAATTGTCGAATCTGACCGATGGTTTGATCAGAAAATTCATGGCCTCCCTGGTGACATCCCAAGGGCATACACAATAGTAACAGGCAGACTGCCCCATAGGGCAAGTAAGTTCTTATACAAAGTCTTCTTAACTTATCATGCTGCAGTAATTTGATTAGAAACATACGTCTTTAATAGCGGATTAGAAGCCATTTGTCCAGACTGGATGAACGCCCCTTTGCGGTCTTGGTCGTTCCGATTAACACAAGAAGCTCTGACAAAAATTATGATTAAGCCTGTTTTTTTACTTGACTTCGCATAGTATGCTATGCAAACTACTAAAAGAAGAATTGCTATGAAAGGGAACATCATGAAATTTGAGAGTCAGCTATTAAAGGGAATTGCGCCGGTTGTCGTACTGGAAATTCTCGCGCGAGGGCCGATGTACGGCTATGAATTGTGCCAGGCCATTGAACAGCGAAGCCAGGACATTCTATCCCTGGGTAAGGGCACACTTTACCCTCTCTTGTATAATCTGGAGGCCAAGAAGCTTGTGGGGGCTCATTGGGAAGTGGCTGAATCGGGACGCAAGCGACGATACTATACCATCACCAGCAAGGGCAAATCGCAACTCGACAGCCAGAAGTCTCAACTCAAGGATCTGGTCAAGGGATTGGATGTTGTCTTTGGCGGCGCTTTAACGTCCATGGGATAAATCCGCAGGGTGGGCCGGAGCCCCCCCAATATAATCAGCGTGGGGTTAGACCCCCGCTACAGGGAGAAAACGATATGAGTCGTGAAGACACAAATTCGATTCCTGCAATAGTTGAAGATTTCATTGATCGTGTTGTAAAAAAGGTGCGATATCGCAAGAAAGTGCGGCAAGATGTTCGGGCGGAGTTGGAGGCCCATTTTGAAGATGCCCTGTCCGATTGTAGCAATTCAACAGAGAAAGAACAACTGGCCGCATCATTAATCGAAGGATTTGGCGATACACAATGCCTGGCCAAGCTCATCCGACGTGCCAAGAAGCGCTGTAGACCGATCTGGGTCAAGGGGTTGATTCGTACAGCTCAGGTGGCAGGTCTGTGTGTGTTATATGTTGTGTTATGTGCCAGTCGCCTGTATATCGGGTCGCCTACGATCAAGATCGACACTGTGGCCTGGCTCAATGAAAGCATGCGTCAAGAACGCGATGAATCACTCAACGCGCGCCATGAGTTGACAGAGGCCTGTGCCGTGTTAAGCAAAGCACCCTCCAATCTAAGAAAATGGCCACGTCTTATTCAAGACATGAACGATGTGCAACGACAAACGGTAGAGACCTATTTAACGGAAAATCGATCTGCCCTAGATCACTTCCGCCAGGCTGCATCCAAGCCCAATTATTGGCCCTTTTACGCACCCATAGAATCCATGCCTGAACTCACAGGGTCAGGCACTTTTGCAGTCCCCGGCTTGATGGATAACATGGCGATGAGTGCCCATCTAAGCAATCAATGTTCGGAGTCTGCAAGGACAATACGTCAACTGGCCTTTGCCATGGACTATCAAATTCAATGGGAAACGGAGCAGGATGAAATTGATCAGGCTTTATCTGATTGCGTAGCCATGACACGATGCGGTCGCTTCATGGCCGGTACAGGCTTGCTGCTGGAGGAACTGGTGGGCGTGGCCATTACAGCGCTCGGGCACAGATCCACACTCCATGTGTTGGAGGTCGCGGACGTCAGCGAAACTCAATTGGCCTCAACCTACAGCCAATTAAATGCGATTCTCCAATCTGACATACCCTTCATGCCACTGGATTTCGAAAAAGCCTTGATTAATGATTTTGTCCAGCGAAGTTTTACCGATGACGGTCAGGGCAATGGTCGCATCCTGGCCAGCGGTATGATGCTGGCTGCCTCATCAGCGACTCAATCGTTGAAGGGGCTGCTCTTATTTGATTACCCGGACAGACGAGAGATCACCAACAAGATTGATTTGTTCTATAACAAGATTGAGACGCAATCCGGCTTATCCCCCTGGCAGTTGCATGAGCGCCCTGTGGAGTCAGAAGCCACAGATAATTTCTGGTATATGGATTTGCTGGGGCCAGCCTTTGCACGTACAGCTCAATTGGGTTGGCGACTCAAGACGAACAATGAAGCCACACTGGCGATCATTGGAATCAAACATTATCAAGCCACACAGGGGGGACTGCCTGCCTCTCTGGAAGAACTCCCTCAAGCAGGGCTGGTCAACTCGATTCCGCGCGACTATTACAGTGATGGCCCCTTGGGGTATCATCGTACAGAGGACGGATTCACCCTTTACAGCCAAGGCGAAGACATGAAAGACGACGGTGGCAAGCTTGCAGTCAATGACAAAGGTGAAATCCGCAAATATGCCGCCCACGGCGATTGGGTATACTGGCCCATCACACGCTAAGGCTTTGTCAAAGTCAATGTCATCTCCGACTCAACCAGGACTTCCTGGGCTTTTTCCTTTTCGAGTTGCTTTTCTGCAGTAATATCCACAAAGATGCAGGCCAACTTTCTTCATCCGACTCTGCATCTACATCCCAGACGTGCATCTCACCCAACTCTTGCGACGAATACCCCGTGGCTTGACAGGCTGCCTCATTCAGGCAGAATCGTTCATGCTCTTTCTGACGGACATCAACCACGTAACGATAGGGTATAAGACCGATGCCAAATGAGGCCAAGACCATAAACACAGGTCTCATGCGAATAGTCCCCACAGGCTCAGATCATCTTTATCGAAAGATTCAAGAAACATCCATCCTGGTTTTCTTGCAGGACAACCACGACCCGCAAACCAGATTCTTCTTGAAATGTCCAGTCATGATGCTACCGTATCGTTCAGACACATTAAAGCTGTTTTGGAGATATCACCATGAAATTCATCCAGTCAATGCTGCTGACTTTTTTTCTGCTACTTCCTGGTCTGGCTTGCGCATTTAATGGCCACAAAACCAAACAAGGGCCCTTGACACTGGAAATCGGCGACACAGGATTAATTGATACATTCGACCATCCGTATGATGTGAATGTTTGGGTCACCCACTCCGGCAACACGGCCATAGACATTCAACTTCGAATGACAGGACTGATTGATCAATGGTATGCCGTGGGTCAAAATACGAGCAGAGTACATTTGCTCCCTGGGCATGCCCAACATGTCTCGTTCAGAGTGGCCGTATCCAAGGGGGCTTTTTCTGCCTTGTATCCGGTTCATATCATGGCTGATTTCACCTGTGAAGGACAGGCCAACACGGCCCATGCTGTCAGAATCATGAAAACGCAGCTTCCCGTCTTGAACACGGAACGTCCGACAGCACGCACCATCCAAGTTCCGGCCCAAGGGGCCGTTGATCTGACGCAGCAGAAAACTCAGCGAATCATCTGGCAATATTTCAACCAAGACAAGCACTTCATGCCCGTCGGATGGTCTGGCTCGGCAGCCCCCTCCAAAGCCAGTTTTTCTGTCCGACAAGTCACACGAGGTACCACAAAAGCGTGCCTTGAAATGCATCCTGCCTGGTTTGGCCAGGCAGGCACAATCTTTGCCGAATATCAGGTACAACTGCCGTTGGACACTCCGATCCAGTTGTCCTTTGCCAATGCGATAAGAAACAACCGGATTAATGAACCGGCGAGTGATGGGGTCAGTTTCCGCGTCTGGGTTAATGGGCAGATCGTATTCGACAAACTGACCGACAGCAAACGGTGGATTCAAAACCAGGTTGATTTGAGTCAGTATGCAGGCCAGCAGATTTCACTCTTGCTGGAAAGTCATCCCGGTCCCAGCCACAACACAACCTGCGACGCCTCCTATTGGGGAAACCCGGTCATCAGAGCTGGAACACGTCGTGAGCCTCTTAACCTCACAGAGAAAGAAACACTCAGAACACGGGCATTAACTTGTCTGGTCACTCCAGAACCTGCAGACTCAGGCGCATTTGGATTTGCCCTTGACAGTGGATTAACAGCCTCTGCTGTGCTGGGACATAATGGTCTTCTGGATGGTGTGATTGCATTTGGAACTAACACAACATCCGTTCTTTTCAACGGCTTACAGGTCTCGATTCTGGGCCAATCCATAGGATCTGAAGATTCACCGGCTCAGGTCACACAAGTGCGTTCAAGACAATTGCCCTCATCCAAGGGCATCAGGATTATCCACCATATAAAGCAGGGACACGAGACCTTTCCCTTGACCGTCGATCTGGTCCCTGACCAATCAGGATTGCGAGTCAAAGTGACCTGCCCCAAGCGAATCACCGACATTGCATCTGGACCTTTCAGTCAAAAAGCAAACCGGGTCTACTGGGGCCACGGATACGTTATTGAGAATCCAAAGGCGTTCCGGTTGGGTTATGGCGGCCATTCACTGTCTACCAGTCATGTGGGTTTTGATTTTGAAGAAGGTCTCTCCCTGCTAACCGCAAGTGACAATCCGCCTGACAGTTTTTGGGTTGACCCCAAAACACATCACTACGCCTTGCACACACACATGGATGCGACCCTGACCTTCGTCCCTTCTATCAAGGGTGCGTTCGACTGTGCCTTTCAATACCATTCACTGTATGACAAAAAACCTTCACCCGGTTTTAAGAACAAGGCCGGGCGTTTTGTGTTCGACATCTGGGGTGGCCAATATGCGGACAATGCGCGCCGGATGCAGCAAATGATTGATTATGGTTTAACTGATTCACTGATGACATTGCATGTATGGCAACGCTGGGGCTATGATTATCGTCTTCCAGACATTTATCCTCCGAATCCAGCCCTGGGCACCCTGGATGATATGACCCGCATGGGTGAAGTCTGCAATCCCCATAACATCCCCTGGGGACTCCACGACAATTATATTGACTTCTACCCAGATGCCAATGAATTCAGTTACGACCATATTTGTTTTACCCAATCCGGCCAACCCATCAAGGCCTGGATTAATGAAGGTCGTGACGCTCAGAGTTATCGGTGGCGGCCTGACCATATTATGCCATTTGTACAGCGAAATCTAAAACCCATCAAAGAGCATTTAAAACCCACCCACTATTTTATTGACGTGTTCTCGTCCATAAACATGTTTGACTTTTACGATATCAAAGGCCAATTTCATTCAAGCCTGGAGACACGACAGCACTGGGGCGACACGTTTCGGTGGATACAAGACGAACTGGCAGGCGCTGTCACCACGTCGGAAGCCGGAGACGATCAGTTAACAGGCTGGCTCGACGGCGCAGACTGCCAGCATATCATGCTCTCCGACACCCCCAAAGACTTCCATGCCATCGTACCCTGCGATGACTGGGAAAGAACACCCTGGTTTGATATGGTGCTGCATGATCGTTTCAGCCTGCACGGTGTGGGCTATTCCAGCCGATACGAAGGGGGACGCGGCCGTTTGTTTCACGGCATTGAAAGTAACGACTATATCAGCGACGAGATCCTGCTGGGCCATGCCCTGATGATGGATCGACAAGGATTTGGCCAAGGTGCAGTGCGCAAATATTGGCTAGCGCAGGATTTTATCAGGAGTGTCGCCACGGATCGTATTGCCTCTGTTGAGTTTGCAGACAACAATATCCACCGGCAGATAGTCAACTGGAAAAATGGCGCCAAGGTGTATGTCAACCGAGGCAACAAACCTTGGACAGTCCAAGGTAAGGTGCTGCCCGAATACGGGTACTATGCAGTAAATGGCTTTATCCAAAGCAGTATAGAGATAATCGATCAAGTGATTGTAGAACAATCGTCAAATCAAAATACGTTTTATGTTAATGGCAGAGGCTATCCAGACACCGATCAACTCAAGATCACACCTCGTGTTAATACCATTGACTATCTTGGCAACAATCGCTTCCGAATGCCGATTCAATGGACCTGTCAGGAATCCACTCCCAGGCCAACCGCTGTATTTGTTCATTTCACGGCCAAGAATGCTGCACGTAAAGACGGCATTGTGTTTCAAGCGGATCACATACCTCAGCAGCCGACCTCATCCTGGTCCGGACAAATCGTGACCCACGCAGACCATATTGTTCAGATACCGCAGGGCCGTGGAACGGATCAATACGCGGTCCTGGTCGGCTTATGGGATTCAACCAGTGGCCACAGATTGAAACTGAGTGCCAGAGAAACTCAAGGCGGAAGTTATCAAATGGGCACCCTGTTTGTCAGCGAAGACAACGGTCAGATAAAGTCGGTTCGATTTGTTTCAGAGCCCGCAAATGGGGTGGCCAATCCACGATGGAATCCAAAGGCACAAAAGGTCAATTTTGGCAGCGTACAAACACCCGGAGCTTTCCGATTGAAAATACTTGAGGATTTTTTGATGGTGACACCGCTACCCAACATGGCCAGTTTTAATGCCACATTAAACATCAAAGCCATTTTGGGATCATCTCGCACAGTTCGTCAAATCCAAATCTTGGACTCACCCAACACCCTGATCAACACACTGCCCTTTGAGCAACAGAACAATAGCCTACATTTTAAAACCCAACGATCGGATTTTGCATACAGAATAGAATTTGAATAAAGTCAACTGGATGCCGGCTTCTCTGCAGTGAATTTTAGCGACCATGTAATCTCGAAGGTTGCCCCTTGCGCCTGTGGACAATACTGAATGTCACCGCCATGTTCTTTGACATATCAAAAATACTCCCGCCGTTCATTTCAATTTCGCACTGTCATGCCACAACCGTCGTTGACCCATCCTGTCGGCAAACTTCAATATACCTGTTACATGGGTGAAATACAAAGGGCAAAGTTGCCATTAAAAACAACTGAACCCAAAGACAATTTCCGTCGCCATATTGACTGGAGTGGGTTTATCTGGCACAATGCACCGTATGATACAAAGCAAAAAACCCAAAATCACACCGCCCCTGAAATGGCACGGCGGAAAATCGTATCTGGCAAACTGGATCATTGATAAAATGCCAGCACACGTCCATTATGTGGAGCCCTATGCAGGTGGCCTCGCTGTTTTACTGAATAAGAACCCATTTGATGAGCGTCATCAATGGGGCGAAAAGGCCCACGAACGGGGTATCAGTGAGGTGGTAAACGATCTCAGCCGCGAGTTGACCAACTTCTGGCAGGTCCTTCAGGATGAAACAGCTTTTGCGAAAATGCAGCGAATTGTCCAGGCCATTCCCTTTTCTCAGTCTCAATGGGAACAGGCAGGTCCACGTATGATACCTCGCCAGGATATTGATTCAGAAGCAGCGGCCGACTTTTTTGTCCGATGTCGACAGTCCCGGTCTGGCGGATTTAAGGTCTTTGCCACATTGACTCGTAACCGAACGCGTCGCTCCATGAACGAACAGGCGTCAGCCTGGCTCGGTGCAGTGGATGGTCTGGCTGATGTGCATGAACGACTCAAGCGCGTGGTGGTTCTGTGTAGTGATGCACTCAAGGTCATACGTCAGCAGGATGGCGAACGGACACTCTTTTACCTGGACCCACCCTATGTCCATGAAACGCGTTCTACGATCGATGCCTACGCCTATGAGATGGATACGGCTGCTCATAAAGCCCTGCTGGACACAATTCTTGAATGCAAGGGACACGTCATTCTGTCCGGATATTCTAATGAGCTATACAACAAGACGCTCAAGGATTGGAATCGACACGACCGAAAAATTGACAATAAAATGAGCAGTGCGTCGTCCAAACCCACCATGACTGAATCACTCTGGTGCAATTTCTAAGAGGTCCCTTGCCATGAAAATACTCTTCCAGGGGGATTCCATCACAGATTCGGGGCGTGATGTGCGCGTCGTGCACACAGCCAATAATCCATCCGGTCTCGGACATGGGTATGTACTTATGGCTGTGGGACGTTTGCTGGCAGAGTATCCAAGTCGGGCATTGAAATTCTATAACCGCGGAATCAGTGGTCATAAGGTGTTTGAGTTGTCCAAAAGGTGGCAAAAAGACTGCCTGGATCTGGCGCCAGATGTGCTGAGCATCCTGATCGGAGTGAACGACTTCTGGCATACGTTCAGCGGCGGTTACGCAGGGTCTTTGGACACATATGAACAGGACTACACAACCTTGATACATCGGACACGTGAAGCCCTGCCAGACATTCAGCTCGTCATTTGTGAGCCCTTCATGCTGCCCTGCGAAGAGGTAGATCAGTCATGGATGGAGCAATTTACCCAATACAGAGACACAGCTCGACGCGTGGCTGCACATGCAAATGCAGTGTTTGTCCCGTTTCAATCGGTACTGGATCAAGCCTGCCACAAGACGCCACCTGAGTTTCTGACACCTGATGGCGTGCATCCCACACTGGGGGCATGTCACCTACTGGCCAATGCCTGGGTGGATACAATAGATCAGGCAAATCTCCTTACCACCACTCAAGAATAAGAACTTTTTGACACGGGTTTTTGAGAAAAGATTGGCTCTCGCAAAGGCGGTCGAGTAGAGAGTAATGGGCGGCTATTCAACCAGCACGCGGAGCGTTCCAAGGGGCTGGTGGCTGAGAGCTGAAGACTGACAACTCAATTCATTACGGTTTCCAGGGTTGTGCCAGTCCCTTGTCCAGAAGTTGCTGATTCAGGTAGATACCCTGTGCATAGATCGCTTGCGAGTCGTTCACATCAGGCAGGTAAAACACATCTGCCAGGTATCTCGCGTATTTATCGTAGTGGTGCGTACAGATCACGATGTCTGATGATTTCTTCAACACACGTTTGACAAATCGCGTGGCCTTGTCCCCTTCAGGCGTTCCCCGCTCAGGCGAGTCAATCAGATGCAAACGAAGTTTCTGACGTGTCAGTATTCCGTCACCACAATCCACAATCACCCACACAGTATCCCCATCAATCACGGATTCGACCTTCGCCGGATAGGTATAGGACGGATCTCCGATTAACGCATCAGTACACAGTCCCCAGGGGACTTCGCTTCACCCAGCTTAAAACATAACACCTAAGACGCAAGCTTTTTTTGACATGCGGTGGGAGACGCAAGACCGCTTCGCTGCGAAAAGTAAGAAGGAAAGAAGAGCAGATGGCTGACGCAACCTAAACAAACCTACGAATCGACCCTGTCATGCCGAGGCACCGAGGGATCTATTAAACCAGCATCGCAGAGCGTCTTCAATAGTAGCTTTTGTATACCTGTTCTCGCATTGATCATCGCAGTCTATCCAAGGTGTATTTCCTTCACAACCGTCACATCCACCAACTAATTCAGCGTCGTACTGTGCTAAACAAGCATTATACGACACCAACAATCCCAACATAACCGAAGCAACAAAAACCACATTACGCAAGTTAAAAACTTTCATAAAATTACTCCTAATTTTATCTCTTACTCTAATCTTACACTCTAGTTCCAATTCAATACTACTACTCCTTCAGTCCATAGGCATCACCTCCTTTTACATCCATAGAGTCGTGTTCTTGAAGTTGAAAGCAACTTTATACATACATGATTCGGCTCTCTCACAGCTACGCTCTGTGACTCATTCATACTCAGGGCTCATCCAAGAACAACCGCACAATACTTTTCTTTAGAATACTTTCTTTGAGCGAGTCTCCATGCGTAAAATAGCCACCAAAAGATGCGCAATGCGCACGTATTGACACAATGTCGTAGCCTCATTGACTTATTCCCTGAAATGCCACACTGTTTTCCATTACCAAGCCTGCTTTCCTACGGGGCTAATCAAGTCCGCAAACTGCCTATTGGACTTTCCATGCTAAAACTGAAATACAGTGCGGTCATTTCTCACTTTTTTTTGACACGGATTTCACGGGTAAAACAGTTGGAAAACAGAACCATTCAATAGGGCAACCGAAGATTCGGTGCCATTGGGCGTCAAGTGGCCGAGTTATTTTCTACCTATCCCTTACCTTCAAGCTTTCGCTGAAGTGTTTGGATTATGCGATCCTTTTCATCCAGAGCCTTGTCTTTCTCGTCCAGGGCCTTATCTTTCTCCACCAGCACCTTGGCATTTTGACTCAGTACCTTGGCATTGTCCACCAGAACCTTGTCTTTTTGCTCAATGAGACGTTCCAGATCCTGGAGTTCTTCCAGGATTTCGTCTTCTACATCCATGGCGTTGCGTACCTCCGGTTCTGAGTAGGCCTGCAGCAAACGTCGTATTAAGGGCCGACATTCTTCGGGATAGTCTTCTTCATTGATGTTCAAGAGATGGTCATTACTGCCGATATTGCTTTGATCAAAAATACCCAGGAATTGCTCCAGGTCGTTGCGACGCTTTTCTTTTAAGCTTGGGATTTGAATCACAAAGCTGTCGTGCGTGAGGCTTTCAATGAATGTCTCACGCTCTGTAATTTTCTGACCGGTTGCAGCATCATAGTAGTGCCGCTTGACCTTAATCACGGGAATGTCTTTGTGATGGTCCAGTTCATGGCCCAGGAAGTAGATTGTGATAATGGGGATCGGTTGTTTGATCATTCGTCCCTTAACCACGACGTCTTCAACATTCTCTCGGTTTTGGTATTGTTGGCCCAGGTAGCGTCTGAATCGCATCAGATCCGAGGCGAATTTCCCTTTTTGTATCTCAATCAAGACCTGCTTAGTACCCTTGGGTGTCTTGATTTTGGCGGAAAAGTCCAGACGCAACACGGTCAATGATTTGGCCTCAGTCTGGATATGCACGGGATAGTCGTGAGGCAAACAGTCTATGGATAGGATTTCTTCCTCGATGATTTTAGAAATCAGCAGTTTTGAGACCCTGCTGTCCTGCATCAGGTACTTGAACACAACGTCATAGATTGGATTGGCGATTTCCATGGCAACACACAGACCTTTATGAGAATAGTTATTCGTTTCAAACGGTGCCTACACACTACTATCGCAAGCCTCTATTGTCAAGTGGACATAATATGGCATCCCCTGTGCCGAATTCCAAGTGGTACTCCCTAATCATCATCAAGGCCAAACCGTTGGCAACCAATTGATTTTTGAACTACGAAACACGCGAAAATGCGCGAAAACAGAAAAGCTGAGGCGAGAGCCTTTTAGCGGCATTTAGCGCCTTTCGTAGTTTCAAAGAAAAATCTGTATAAGGAAAACCGTCTCTACTACGGTGAATTGTTGATCTAACTAGAGACGTTCCTAAGCCATTGTTGATGTTAGTATTATGATGAGCTTCGTAATAAATCGAGCGTGAATAACAACAGGTTGACTGGTTGTAACATGAAGGATAGGCTGGCCCTCCAAGCTCTCTCAATTGTTCCCTTGATCTGCCTGGTACAGTGTGTATAATGACTCCACGGTTGTTAAAATAAATCTTCAATCAGTTTGTTTTTGCTGCATAAATTAAATAAGATTTATGAAAATTATAATCGGCCATGCCAACATGGACCTAGATTGTTTCGGGTCCATTGCTTTAGTAAAGTACATCTATCCCGATCATCAACCCGTTAGAAGCCAATTCATTCATCCGTCGGCCAGAAAATTATACAATCTCTATCAATATCGATTTAACTTTTTGACACCCAAAGATCTAGCAGGTGAAAACATTGAGCATATAGTAGTGGTGGATACCAATGCTCAAAACCGGGTAAAGGAGCATTTTAAATATATTGAAAACTTTGAAGGTGATATTGAAATTTGGGATCATCATCCCAATGAAGGCCGCCTTTTTGAGAAGGCCACGTATATTTCAAAACCTTATGGCGCCAATACCACTTTGATCGGGATGGAATTAATCAAAAGGGGTATCAAAATAGAACCGGAGGATGCGACCATAGCCCTCGCAGGCATTTATGCTGATACGGGCAGTTTTTTATATGAAAACGTCACCAACGAAGATTTCAAGGTGGCTTCTTATTTGATAGAGCATGGCGCCTCTATTACCCTTGTCAGAGAATTCCTCAAGATTTTAACGGGCAAGCGGCAGATCTCTATGTTCCATGACATCCTCAATCGGTTGACCTACAAAGATATCAAGGGTCACTTTATTATCCTCAGCTATATCGAAATTGAAGAACAAGTGGGGGGTATGGCCGCAGTCATTGAAAAAATATTCGAAGTGGAGCATGCAGAAGCGATTTTCTCTGTATTTCATGTCAACAAGAACAAGCAGAATCTTGTGATTGCCCGCAGCAACACCGACAGCATCAATGTCAATGAATTGCTGCAGCAGTTTAACGGAGGCGGGCATATTAGAGCGGCTTCGGCACTGGTCAAAAATCAATCAGGGATGATGGTGTTTGCTGAGTTGGAAGAGTGCCTGGAAGTTTCACTAAAACCAGCTTTGACAGCTTCCGAGATTATGGAAACCCATGTTGAAGTGATTAAAGAAAGCATGAACTTGCTTGATGCGTCCCTCTTCCTGGAAAAGATTGGCCATACCGGCGCTCCGGTGGTCAGTGAAAAAGGTGAGCTCACAGGTTTTATGACTTTGCGAGATATCATGAAGGGTCGCAAAAACGATCAGATGCAGTCTTCCGTCAAGGGCTACATGTCGAGAAACGTGATTACCGGCACGAAAGATATTACCATTCGAGATGTGGAAGAGTTGCTTTTTAAACACAATGTTGGGCATTTACCCATTGTGCAGGGGCGATCCATCATTGGCATGATCACCCGGACTGATTACCTGCGGTTAATAAGCAAAAGTGAACAAGACTCGGAATAATCAAGGGTTAATGTCTGAAGCCAGATATGAGATTCAGTCACTTCTGGTATGAAGGCGATCCACAAAAAATCGCTTGTACGCCTGATACAGTTCTGTTTCTTCGTACTCAACGACGCGAACTGGTTGGTGGTCAAAACTATAAATCTTGGCCCCTTCACATGCCAAGATCAGGGGAGAATGTGTTGCGATAATGAACTGGGCATGCCCTGTCTGGCTGTTTTCCCTGATAACTTCGAGTAGTTCAAGCTGACTGCGTGGGGACAAGGCTGTCTCCGGTTCATCAAGCAAATACAGTCCCTTTATTCGATATCGCGATCGAAAATAGGACATCATGGACTGCCCATGTGACTGACCTACCAGAGATTTGCCGCCAAAGTACTTTAGCTGCCCCGGGTCAGTGACTGCCCACGACTCGACAATGTGTCGAAAATTGTTAAAGAGCTCAGATCCAAAAAAGGCCCCGGGTACAGTTTCATTGGCCCATTCCAAGGACAGGCACTGGTGCAGCGTCTTTTCATACGGATTGACGTCACAACGTGTGCCTCCAGATTCACACCAAATATGAATACCACACTTCCTGGCCAGTGCCTCCAGCAGCGTGGATTTACCCGAACCGTTCTCCCCCACAAAAAGGGTCACGCCCGTATCAAATATGAGCTGTTTTGTCTGATTAAAAACCGGCAACACGTAGGGGTAGTGATCTTTGGTTGGGTACTTCTCATGCAACAGTGACACACTTTTGATATGCATTATCATTCAACTTCCTTGGCACTGTATAGCATTTAGTATTATTCTGGGAATCCTCATTACGAGGTCCTACCTGTATCATCGGATCACAACAGGGCTATCATTCAAAATTATTGCGTATTTTAGAAACTGGTGTGATACCTTGACCGCATTCTGCCCATCTCCTGGAAAGCACTTCCAAGCTGATACTTCACAGTCGTGCGCAAAGTCCTACCTACTCTGAAAGCTCACTCTGCCCCCCCAGAAGATACGGCTGAGATCTGTTTTTGATCGCCTTCTCCCAAGGCCGTCACCTCAATTTGAGATCCAATTATACCCAATCACCGGATGCCTGCAAGGAAATATAAAATGGATAGTGGCTAGGGTTAAAGGAAGCCGCTGTTTTCGTGAAAATTCGTGAGTATTTTCTACACCTTGGTTTGCCATTGATGCATGCTTTTTCGTGCTCGTGCTCAGCCTGCCGGAGGTAGACGGTAATCGTACTCGTAATCGGTTTTTTTAAGATGGCCATAATAGGATTCATGACTGAGAACCGTGTTCCAGGCACTTCTAAGGCATTGCTAATACATGCATATCATTTTTTCGATTACGAGCAGCGTGCGTGGCTTATCTTCTTATCTTCCTAACTTCTTACCTTCTTACTTTCTCACTTTCTTACTTTTTGCGCCAGCACCCTGCCTGTACTCATACAAACTGTATCCCACTTCGCGGCAGGCCTGTCGCAACTCTGGATAGGGTGAGTCGCAGATATCCACAAAGCCGATCTGATAGTTTTCTCCATCCCCACGGCCTGTGGTGGCCTGGTCTCTGTACTGAAACCAGTGTGTCCCAATAATCGAAGGGTTTCTCAAGGCCCCCTGGACATAGGCCTTGTAATGAGCCGCCCGATCTGCCTGATTTTTTGTGGCCACCAGACCCGTGTGAAAGAGACCTCGGTCCAGAGCGCCAAAATGAAATTCGCCGATCATCACAGGGTGGTCCAGGTCCTGGGGCAGTGTAAATGTGGCCACTGTGTCTTCATAGCGATTATACGTGATCACATCGCAATAACGAGCCGCAGCTTGCGCGGCCACGTCATTGACCCAGGCAAATCTGCAGCCCAGGTATAATTGCTGTGGTGCCAGCCTCTTGAACTCCTCCCGGATCACCCCGAAATATTGCTCTGCAATACGTGCGTAATACGCCCGGAGATCAGGACCTGCATTTTTGGATTCAGGCGAATCAGTACAATCAAGCAGGGCCTGCCAGGATCCATGACTGGTATCCCACTGGGCATTCAGCGCATCAATGCTGTTGTATCGAGCTTTGAGATCATCCACAAAGATCTGCTTGGCTATTTGATCTGCCGGACTCTTCAGCGTAGCCATGGCCAGAGACGGAACATCACCCCAGGCCAGTTCATTGTCCACAAAATATCCGATGCACCAGGGGTCTCCAATCCCCAGGGCCTTTTCATGGGCCACAGCACGACGTGTTGCAGCTCGAAACTCGGGATCAAAGGGGTCTGGGAAACGACCCCAATAGCCGGTGGAGCCCTGAATCGGCGGGGCTTTCACATTAAACGTACCCACATAGGGTGTGGTGCGCACCATACGAATCCCACGATCCGACCAGTTGCCAATCGTATTGAGTCCCCAACTTCGCAAACGGCGGTGCGTTTTTTCGGTAAACACGTGACTCCATTTCTCGCCATACTTGCGTAAAAGATTGGCTCTGCCAAAATCATAAGTACGATACGGTGTGTGATCCTTGTAGTATCCATGCGGTGCCCATAAGCCACGG
>CAZBTJ010000032.1:0-44273 GCA_964494325.1 uncultured Pirellulales bacterium | reverse complement strand
GGGTGAAGGGTGAAGGGTGAAGGGTGAAGGGTGAAGGGTGAAGGGTGAGGGGTGAGGGGTGAGGGGTGAAGGGTGAGGAGTGAGGGGTGAGGAGTGAGGAGTGAGGAGTGAGGGGTGAAGAGTGAGGGGTGAGGGGTGAGGGGTGAGGGGTGAGGGGTGAGGGGTGAGGGGTGAGGGTAGGACGGTTTGACAGTAGGACGGTTGGACAGTAGGACAGTAGGACTGTTGGACAGTTAGTAGTCTGAGCAGAGCGAAGTCCGCCATACTGTTTTAAGCTGAGGGCTGATCGCTGAGAGCTGACGGCTTAAAAGAGGTGTGACAGTGTGAAGGTTTTTATATGATAAAGATTGAATATCCAATATCCAACAAGGAATGATCAAGAGCGGAGGTCGCTGCGCTCCATTGTTTTAATTTGGTGTTCGTTAGTTTGCAACAACGTTCATTAACCCTTCAAACGCCAAACCGATTGAACCTTTGATTCAGAGCGAAGCGAAAAAAGCTCTGAAGCACCCCAGCAATGCGTTACTTGTACATTCCAGGAAGCATGTCAACCTGCCTCTTAAGTGACAATCCCTGCAGCCTGCTCGTTCGATGTCTAAACCCTTTCGAGCAACATTGCCGGATGGGACGTTCCATTAAGGGATCTTGGTTGTTGGTTTCTGGTTGTTAGTTGTTGGTTGGTTGCAAGGCGTTTGATTTATCTAGTCCAGGCAGCGGCTCATTACTTTAACCTTCACACTTCATACTTCATACTCGAAGCGTCTCGCGAGGTGTCCCGGCTAAATGCGAGGCGGCAGCACCCTTCGCATGAATTGACTTGTATCGAAAGCATGCCCCCTTTAGCCTCTCGTCAATTCCGCCGACGTCGGCGGAATCATTCTTAAACAATCCTTTTTAGGGGCGAAATGGGACGTCTAAGGCCCGAAATCTGGTCAATTCTAAACCTATCTAATTATCTTGAAAACACTTAGTGTGGTCCGACCTCAATGCCCACCCATACCCCTGGTATCGAGCCAGATCAAGAAAGCAATCCCAGTTCCGCCATGGTGGAACTGAGGTCCTCTGCTCAGACATGATGGCTTTCTTTTCACATGGATTCTTGAACGAACAACCAACAACGAACCACGAACAACCCAATTGACTGAGCGAAACGAAGGCCTGTCCCCTGCCCCCCAGTCTTTTCCAGTCTTTTTCGAAATAAGTCTGGAAAGGACAAGACAATCGGCTCCATTGCGACTACGATATGCCCTAAAAATTATCTAAGGAGAAAATGATGGGTGACCACTATGCCCTTGAAGAAGGACTTGAACTGAATCTGGATTTTGGAAAGATCGATGCGATCGGTGCCAAAGAGCAGAAGGTAATCCCTGTGGCGGTTCAAAATATCGACACCAAAGAGGTCATTCTTGTGGCTTACGCCAATGAACTGGCTCTGAAAACTTCGATGGAAACAAGAACGGCGACTTTCTGGAGTACATCACGAAATGAACTCTGGGTCAAAGGCGCCACTTCCGGGGCAACCTTCGACCTTCTCGAAGTGCTTGTGAACTGTGAACAGAATTCGCTTGTGTACAAAGTTCGCCCCCGTCATGGTGGGATTTGCCACACCAAAAACAAAACAGGCGCCCCACGGAACTGCTACTACCGCTCAATTGATCTTGAAACGGGGAAACTGATCAATACTGACCAGTAACGGCGATCAGGAAGGCACTGAAAGGAGTCTTGAGTGCTCTGCGTCTTTGCAAGATGCTAAATTCAACTCGGAAACTCGACAGGTTTAAATACACACCTTGTTGTGGGAACAGCAAAAGTGTTACACGTCTTGTTTTTTTGCCATAAATACCATACGCTTATCGTTTCAGTATCATAAGCAGCTTTAAATGAATGGGGAATGAATAGGGTATGGTTTTTTATGACAAGACGGAAACATCACACGTCAAATAAACCTGCTAAGCCCTTCCTCAAGCAACCTCCCTCAATCACGGGATGGCGATTAGGGGTATTCCGTGCTATTACAGTCACTGTTATGCCTGTTGTTTTCCTACTCTTGCTTGAAGGGGTTCTGCATATCAGCGGTTTCGGGTTTTCATCCAACGCGTTTATTGCTACTAACGTGAACGGAGAGACGCACTTTCACGAGAATTTCAAGTTTGGATGGCGGTTTTTCCCCCCTCGTATAGCACGCTCATTTGAGCCGTTTGTGTGTGCTGATGATACCCCTGAGGATCAAGTTCGCATTGTTGTTCTTGGAGCCTCGGCGGCCCAGGGCGTACCAGATAGTGCCTATGGATTTGCCCGAATACTCGAGGTGATGCTTGATCAGGCCCTGACGCCCAAAAACGCGGAAGTGATTGTCGCTGCCATGCCGGCGATCAACTCTCATGTGGTGCTGGAGATTGCAAAAGATTGTACCGTACTGAAGCCTGATGCTTTTCTGATCTACCTGGGCAATAACGAGGTCGTGGGCCCCTATGGTGCAGGTACGGTGTTTGCCCCCTTGTCAGGGAACCTGCCATTGATACGCTCCAATATGGCACTCAAAGGGACACGTATTGGCCAGTTAATCACGAAGATCTCTTCAAAACTCGCACCACAGAATGTACCTACAGTCTGGAAAGGCCTGAGCATGTTTGCAGACAAAAAGGTCAGAGCAGAGTCTGCCGAACTCCAGATTGTTTATTCTCATTTTCAAAAGAATCTGGAAGATATCCTGACTGCCACAAGACAAACAGGGGCAAAGGTCCTGTTGTGTACTGTGGGGAGTAATCTTCGCGACTGCGCTCCGTTTGCTTCGCTCCACAAGACAGGACTTGGGGAAGATCAGCTGGCACAATGGCAGTCGCTGTTCGACGCTGCTCTGTCCCAGCAACAGGGAGGTCAATACCAACAGGCCATTGATCTTTACATCCAGGCCATGGACATTGATAATGGTTATGGAGACCTGCACTTTTGTCTGGCTCAGTGCTACGACGCATTGGACGACCCAGCCAGGGCTCTGCCCCATTACACCAGGGCTCGAGATCTGGATGCTCTGCGTATTCGAGCGGATTCGCGTATTAATGAGATCCTTCGCAAAACAGCACAAGATCAATCGCAAGCAGGCGTTCATCTGGTGGACACAGAAAAAGCCCTGGCCAGACACGCAGCGCAAGGCATCACCAACGAGACTCAGTTTCTCGAACATGTACACATGACATTTCAGGGAAACTACCGTGTGGCTCATAGCTTGTTCTCCCACCTGGTTCCTCTGCTCGCTCACACAAACACCGTGCCAGCGCCGTTGACTGTTGATGAGTGCAAGGCACGTCTGGCCTACACGCCCTGGAATCACGCACGTTTAGAAACCGACGTGGTGGCAGATTTTTTGAAAAAACCTCCCTTTACGAATCAGATCAATAATGCTCAACAAGTCGCTCAGAGAGAACACAGGCTCACGGCGATCAACAATCAAGACAAAACTCTACTACTTAAAATGGCCAAGAAAATGTTTGAGCAGGCCATTGCCAAGCGTCCCAATGACATGCCATTGCGATGGAAATTTGCTCGTCTCCTTGACGAAGACCTTCATCTGCGTGCACTTGCCCTCAGACACTATGTGCGTATCACAAAGCAATGGCCTCATTTCAGTGAGGTTTACGCCAAACAAGCGGAGGCGCTGCAAAACTTGGGTCAGCTAAACAAGGCCATCACCCTGAACAAAAAGGCACTGGAACTGTCCCCGTATAATCCTTTCACCTATTACAATCTGGGATTAGCCTATCACAGGAAACATGACAAAGAAACCGCCATGGTCAATTATGCCAAAGCATTGGCATTAAAGCCGGATTTCAAACAGGCGCTTAACAATACGGGCGCGATATACATTGAAAACGGCAAATATGATGATGCGATCAAGCTATTTGAAGAGGGACTGAAGATCCTCCCCAACGATTTTAATCTGCACTATAATCTCGGCGTAGTATACAGGCAAACAGGTCGCTTTAAAGAGGCCAGAACCGAATTTGAACAGGCTCTGTCTCAGAACCCCCAGTCCCAAAAACCCCAACAAGCACTTTCCAATATTGCCGACAGACTTTGAGTCAAAGGCTGTCCTTGTCTACAAATAAAAACGGCGAGACCCAAAGGCCTCGCCGTTGTCCACGTCACTCATAAAGCAAAAGAAAGGTCTACCATTTGCCACAGGTATTGGGAGTCGCTGGCGGGTAGTCCTTGAGAATGGCTTCCGTCTTGGCCAATTCTTCATCAGGCAAGGTATAGGGTTCGAGCTTGCCTTCCATATAGGCTTCATAACCCTTGAGGTCCATGAGTCCATGACCACTGTAGTTGAAGAGTATGACTTTTTCTTTACCCTCTTCTTTGGCCTTTTTCGCTTCCTGGATGACAGCGGCCACAGCATGACTGGTTTCTGGCGCACAGATAAAGCCTTCGGTACGGGCCCAGGTCAAGGCAGCTTCATAGCACTCTACCTGGTCAATGGCCCTGGGCGTGTGCAACCCTTCGACCACACACTGGCAGACCAGTGGTGACATGCCGTGGTAACGCAGGCCACCGGCGTGGATGGGCGGCGGCACAAAGGCGTGCCCCAGCGTATACATGGCCATGAGGGGTGTCATGCAGGCGGTATCGCCATGGTCATAGGCGAATGGGCCACGCGTCAGGGTCGGACAGGCCGTGGGCTCAACTGGAATGATCTCCATCTTGGCACCATTGATCTTGTCCTGGGTGAACGGGAAGGCCAGCCCGGCAAAGTTGCTGCCGCCACCGGCACAGCCAATGATCACGTCCGGCAATTTTTCTCCGACCTTCTTGAGTTGAGCCTTGGCTTCCAGACCAATGATCGACTGATGCAGCATCACGTGGTTCAGCACACTGCCCAGAGCATAGCGGGTCTTGCCAGTGGGATCCTTGACAGCCTGCTCAATGGCCTCTGAAATGGCAATGCCCAGACTGCCGGGTGTGTCCGGCATGGTTTCCAGGATGTGACGACCGGACTCGGTTTCATTACTCGGGCTGGCCACACAAGTGCCGCCCCAGGTCTGCATCATCAATTTGCGGGAGGGCTTTTGGTCGAAGCTGATACGCACCATGAAGACCTTGCATTCCAGACCAATCAGGCTACAGGCAAAGGACAGGGCTGAGCCCCACTGCCCGGCACCGGTCTCGGTGGTGAGTCGTTCAATGCCAAATTGTTTGTTGTACCAGGCCTGCGGCACGGCCGTATTGGGCTTGTGACTGCCTGCAGGACTCGTACTTTCGTCTTTGTAATAGATCTTGGCAGGGGTATCAAGATAGCGTTCGAGATACACAGCACGGCGCAAAGGCGCAGGACGCCAACGATACAGGATATCAATGATTTCTTCGGGGATGTCAATCCAGCGTTCAGTACTCACCTCCTGCTCAATCAGGTTCATGGGAAATACCGGCGCCAGCATCTCTGGGCTGATCGGGTTGCCGTCCGGCCCCAGAGGAGGCAGCATGGGTGACGGCAAATCAGCGGCCATGTTATACCATTGACGGGGAATATCCTTCTCATCCAATAGAATCTTTCTGTCCATTTAACGCTCCTTTTTCGATGTGCTTGAGAATTGAGGGCATTGAGCAGCAAGAAGAGTGAACAGCAGCTGCGATCGCCCGACGGATTGACATTGACGGAATAGATTGTGCTCACTCATTGTAAACATGCCGCCATTCTAATCTCAACGTTACGGCATAACAACCCAAAATTTGAGTAAAAAGACGCACTGCCTAAAAGGCCTTTCAGAGAACGGTCTTCGTCGAACCGCCCGTTTCAGCGATTAAACAATGATCTTGAGGGTATTTTCTGCCAGCCAATGTCTTAAAAACCTACCCCGCTACTCGGGCATCAGGATCTCAGTGACCAGGGTCCCAATCGTCACCAGCAGGGTCAATGCGAACATGCGCCAGATGCAGATCACGCCCTGGCCCTGCACACTGATTTGGGCCGCTGCTGCAAATTGGCTTGCCATCAGCGTATATAACGCCCCTGTGAGAGAGCCAATCAGTGCAGCGCACATGATCCTTTTACTCAAGGCGGCGCCTCGGCATCCAAGGGTTACCAGGGCCCCGCAGCCGAAGCCTGTCAGCATCACGAGCCACCAGAGATCGCTCATCTGGGGCAATGACCCGAGACCATCGAGTTGAAGTTTATCGCCAAAGGCCAGGACGCTGGCAGCACCCGCCGCACAGACAAGACTATGCCAATAGCGAGGGGCCTGCTTGAGACGCGTCTGGGCTCGATGCTGCATGCGACGGCGAAGTGTGAGCGGCCAGTTGTAAAACAGGTTGAAGACCCAGCGTTCCAGAAGCGCCCCATTCTCACCAAAGACCGGCACCATGTGCACTGCTTCAGTGGCCCAGTGCCCTGCCATAAATCTGGCCAGAGCAGGGTAATGATAGGTCATCTGGATGGGAAAGGCGAGATACCCCACGTATTTGAAAAAGCCCAGAAATACGGCAATGTTGTAGTTCTTGAAATCCCGTTCCTTGATCACCAAGAACAAAACATAGAGGCCTCGACACAACGAGCCCGGCGAAATAGGAGTGAGTGAATACATGAATCCTAAAAAAATGAACATTCCGGTTTTCTCCATCTCGGAGGCTTCCGGGTGCATAGTACACCAAACCAGCCAATGAATTCCCCAGACCACCTGTGTCACGGGCAAAGTCATAAGATGCACGACCAGACTGACCAGATACTTCTGGATATAAGGCTCATTGAGCTGCGTGCGAATGGTCACAGCATCTTCATCCGTGAGCATGTGCTTTTTCTGTCCCTCATCCAGCATATCCAGCATCCACTGGTTTCTCAGCTTTGAATCGAAGTAAAGACGTATCGGACGCACAAAGATAAAGGCCAGGCGATCCCGAGCGTACGCCCAGTCAGTGAGAAACCGATGGCCGACCGGCAGCACGGAAAAGACAAGGTGCGTCAAGAACAGACCCGGTCCCACGCTGATCGCCATGGCCCTGTCCTCTGTAATACGCCCGGCTCTATGCCATTTAACGGCAGACTCAAGGACTTTACCCTGGAGTGCTTTTTTGAAATAGGCCGGTTGCGAGAGCAAGGATTGATAGTGTTTGCGCCAATCAGCGTGTCCCAAGTACTTTCTACCGGCTCGACACACCGCGGAAAGGGCCAAGCCATCAATCAGCATCACGCCAACAACGCCCACCAAGGGCCATGACAAAGACGCTGCTGAACCCAATCCCATGACCAGGGCATACACCAGCGTGGCCAAACCACCCAATCCAACAACTTTGCCCGCCAGGCCCAGCAGACTCATAAACACAAACACCAGGGACTGGATAGGAGACTTCATGAACGTGGTTTCGCACGTCTTGTCTATAAGATTCGTCACACGCCAGCCTGTGACTGAACTTTTTCGAATCTGCGACCAGAGCTTGCCACTATACAGCAGCTTGAGCCCATTGTGTGTGATATCCGGGACTGAGCTGCGATACACGGCTTCTGCAGCCACAAGTTCGTCATACAAAGGCCACATATCAGAAAATTCCTTGGGATGTGCCTGCATAAAGGCCTTCAGTGTATCAAGATTGCCCCGGTCAAACTGGACCAGACTGCCCCGGCCTATGCCCTTGGCAATCAATTTGAAGTCGCCCGGACTCATGGGCAGGTATGGCAGCAGCACAAGACCCGCCCGGAAATCCACGGCAGTCAGCCCCTTGTCCGGTGCGTCACCTGCGTCTTTTCTCTTGAGACAGTTGGGTTGACTCTTACAGGTCGTCCATTCATACTGACGTGCAAATTCATGGGCACCCATCTCGTGAAGCATGGCCACAAAATCGGTCATAAAATGATACTTGGCACGGTATTCAGCAGAGCCCAGCTTGGGATCATCCTTCACCTTGCCTTTGCGCCATTTCTTGAGAAGGTCCAGATGGTCGTCGACTTCGAGCAGCCAGGTGCGTCCGTCAATCCATTCACTCAATTCACCACAGCTACCCAATTGATCATCCACAAACGTGCCGCATATATCTGTGACAGTGGCCTCATCTCCAAAGCGAATCTTGGCAGCCCGCTGAATAAAGGTTTGCCAAAGGGCACCAGCTCTTGACGCCGTCGGATTGACCTGGAGCTGAAACGGCCCCTGAAATCCAATCCAATAGAGAGTATCGCGAAACACCCTCGAAAAATTGGAGGGTGGAATGAGAATCTTCATGGCACGAATGGCACCCACGGCCAACCCCTCAATGGCCTTGCCCTTGACTTTCAGGATTTCCACCTGATAAACCTGCCCTGCAAAACCGCCCCCCACAAATCGCTTGACCTGGAGTGTCACGTGAGCCTGAGCAGAACTGCCCACCGCTGTGACATCATAGGATAGCTTTGTGCCCGGCTCAAAACGCCCCACTCGCATGGGACGATGCAGTTGCAATGCCTGAATCTGCGTCTGAAGCTTTGTGATAGTCTCACTACAATACTTTACAACCATTCGCTTTCCTTTACTTCACTAAGCACCGATCCACAGTCGCACGCCCACCCACAAACAAACACCTGCGTATAATCCTGCCATCAGGTCATCCGCCAGAATGCCCCACCCTTTGGGAAGACCTTCCAAGCGATTGGCAGGCCAAGGTTTAAAAATGTCAAAGACACGAAATAAAAGAAAGCCACCCACAGCCACCATCCATAGTTGAATCAAAGACATGGACTGTACTGCCAGAAAAGGCACGGCCAGAAAACATACAGCCTGCCCTGCCAATTCATCGGCCACCACCTCACCGGGGTCTTTATTCCCTGTGGCTGCAATGGCTGACGGCGCCCAAGCCACACACACAAAGGAACCCCATATTATCAGGAGACCCATCACAATCGCAATCACGAAAGGTGTAGCACCCAAATGCCCCATCAGGCCCAAAATCACCATCGGTGGCAAAGAGCCCCATGTGCCAGGTGCAATCGGCATCCAACCCAGCCCCAAACAAGATGTCATGAGTCGTTTCATACCTGTCAAACCCTAATCGAAAAGCCCGGTCAAGTCAATGATCGGGCTTTTCGGTCCATTTTTTCTTGATAACTGGGTGCTGTGCTGTGTGGCATGGCTTAGCCTATATCCGTAATGCCATAATCCTTGCCATAACACTCGACCACAAAGTCGATATCTTTGTCGCCGCGTCCAGACAGGTTGACCAGGATCTTGGAGCCTTTCTTTTCCGCAGCCAGCTTGGTGGCAAAGGCCACAGCATGCGAAGATTCTACGGCTGGAATGATGCCTTCCAGGCGAGACAACTCAAAGAACGAATCAATGGCTTCTTTGTCGTTGATGGTGGCATAATTCACGCGTTTGAGGTCTTTGAGATAACTGTGTTGTGGCCCCACAGACGGATAATCCAAACCACTGGCCACAGAGTAGACTTCCTGGGGTTCGCCCTGCTCATCCTGGAGCATGTAAGACCTAAATCCGTGCATGACGCCGGGAGTGCCTTTGGTCAGTGTGGCAGCATGTTCGCCCGGTGTGTCAAGGCAACGTCCAGAAGGTTCCACACCATACATTTCCACGTTCTCGTCTTCCAGAAATGCGCTGAACAGGCCAAGAGCGTTACATCCGCCACCCACACATGCCACAAGGCTGTCAGGCAACTGATTGGTCATGGTCTGAAACTGCGGTCTGGCTTCCAGGCCCACCACGGATTGGAAGTCACGGACCATCATGGGGAAGGGATGCGGTCCCACCACTGATCCAATGGCATAAAACTGGGTCACGGGATCTCCCATGTATCCTTCAAAGGCGGCATCCACGGCTTCTTTGAGGGTCTTGCGACCACGCGTAACAGGAATGACATGGGCACCCAAAATTCTCATACGTACCACATTGGGGTGCTCTTTAATAATATCGACTTCCCCCATGTAAATATCGCATTCCAACCCGACCAGGGCTGCAGCGGTAGCCACTGCCACGCCATGTTGGCCTGCACCGGTCTCCGCAATGATTTTCTTTTTACTCATTTTTTTGGCCAGGAGGGCTTCCCCCAGGCAGTGATTGATTTTGTGTGCCCCGGTGTGATTCAGATCCTCACGTTTAAAGTAGATATCTGCGCCATATTTGGCAGAGAGTGTCTTGGCCAGAAATATGGGACTTGGCCTGCCCACATAATGTGTGTACAGGTCGGCCAATTCTTTACGGAACGATCCATCCTCACGAATTTCCAAATAGGCTTTGGTGATACCATCCATTACGATCTGGAGCTGCGGAGGAATAAAGCTGCCACCATACTCGCCAAAGTAGCCATCCTGATTGGGAAGTGAGTGATCGAATTGAGTTTTCACTGGGTCTCCTTTTCTTCAAGTAAGCAAAAAAAATATTCTTTACCGTTCAATCGGTTAAATACAGAGCATTCTTGACACAAATCAAAAACACTCAAATCAATGCTCAAGACGTTTCAAGCAATACCTGTCGGTCATACCGGCAATATAGTCCGCCACGGCCCGTGCGAGCCCGCGTGACTCTATAAAACTCTGGAAATAGCGTGGCATGAGCGTCGGGTCCTGGCAAATAGTCTCAAACAACGTGGTCAGCCACTGCTCCACCTGCTTTGCCGTCTGCTTGAGCTTGGCATGGAGATAAAAATTCTGCATTAGAAAATGTTCCAGGGCCTTGAGTTGTGTGTCCGCTTCAGCAGAAATGCAAATCAGCGTTTCCGGGTAGACAATCACATCCTGCAGTATTTCCACGCCTGCGTCTGAAATGGCCTGCTTACTTGTCACAATACAGTCATTGACAAGCCGATTTAACATGGCCTTGGCAGTGCGTGTGCGTCTGATGGTCCAATCGTCGATGGTGTTTATGTTGATCTCAGCCTGGGCCAAAGTCACAATATCGAGATTGACGATTTGTGCGGGTTCAATGAGCCGGCCCTTTTGGCCATCCTCCAGATCGTGACAGTTGTACGCAATTCTGTCTGCCAGATCCGCAATCTGTCCTTCAAGCGTACATTGAGGTTCAGTAAAATCACCCGAGAGTTCGGGATTATCATAGGGGCTGCGATGTTTGGCCAAGGCCAAACGCGTCTCATACATTAGATTGAGGCCCATAAACTCCGGGTAGGGATGCTCCAGCTCTGTCACAATGCGAAGGCTTTGACGATTGTGCTCATACCCGCCGCAGTCCTTGAGCAGATCATTGAGCACATGTTCGCCTGTGTGTCCAAAGGGCGCGTGTCCAAGATCGTGCGCCAGGCAAATCGCCTCGGTCAAACTCTCATTCAAATCAAGGGCCTTGGCTATCGTACGTCCGATCTGGGCCACCTCAATCGTATGGGTTAAACGGGTACGATAATAATCATCCAGCCCAGGCGTAAACACCTGGGTCTTGCCCTCCAAACGCCGAAAGGCTGAACTGTGGATAATCCGGTCGCGATCCCGCTCAAACGCCGTACGATACGCATGCGGATTCTCCGGAAACACACGCCCTCGACTATTATCTTCAGATACAGCATAGGATTTCATCACAAGAGCCTTAAAAACAGCTTTCAGCGGGCAGCCGTCAGCTATCACCTAAAAACAAAAAAACAGCATGGGCGAATGCCCATTCAACCAACCTAACACTTAAAACTACGACTGAAAAGCTTTCAGCGGTCAGCTATCAGCTTAAAACAAAAAAACAGCATAGGCGAATGCCCATTCAACTACTTAAAACTTAAAACTGAACACTTAAAACTATGACTGAAGAGCTTTCAGCGGTCAGCCGTCAGCTTTCAGCTTAAAACAAAAAAACAGCATGGGCGAACGCCCATTCAACTACTTAAAACTTAAAACTGAACACTTAAAACTAACAATGAGCTTGCCGAAGCAAGATCATGAGTTCCGTCATACTCTGACTGATCACTTCCGTGTCACTACAGACACTCATAAAGTTTGTGTCACCATTCCATCGGGGCACCACATGGATGTGAAGATGGCCAGGTAATCCCGCACCTGCGCAACGTCCTGTATTGATCCCCGTATTGAATCCATCTGGATTCACAGCCTCAGTCAGACATGCCTGGATGTCGCGTGTCTGCTGCATCATATCGAGCATCTCATCATCAGTCGCCTCGGACAGATCTGAAAAATGACGCGCCGGTGCAATCAACACATGACCATTGTTGTAGGGATATCGGTTCATCACCACCACACAATATTGGGAATGCCAGAGTACCAGATTCTCGTCGTCCTGATCTTCGTGCGTCTGATGATGACATAAAAAACACCCCTCGATTTTCTTGGGTGCAGCCTGTATGTATCCAATGCGCCAAGGCGCCCAAAGATTATCTCGTTCCAAGGTCTTTAACTCCTAGAGGGATGTCGTGTCTTCCAAAGTCATACTCAGCATCTGATCGATCAGGATCTTGGGCTTCACCTTCATGATAAACGGCATCATACTCTGGAGTTCCATATGATAGGTTTGTTCATATCCCAGGCTCCGCCCCAAAGCCAAGTCAAACTGCTCTGAGCCCTGCCCTTCCAAGCTCATTACGGTATAGCCACGCAAAAAACCAAAGGTGCCGCTGACCTGAAAGGTCCCGGCATACGGAATCGGCCAGGATCTCGGAGCCTTCCTTGGTGACAACCGACAGGTCATGCCAATAGTCGCCACTGAATCATTCACATCTGTCAGGGTATAGGTCACGTCTCTGGCCTTTCGCATGACCATGGGCGTCGGCACGGACAATCTGGACCCCCACGTGTCGCCAGGTTGCACGCCATTCGGATCGATCGATGTCACAGCATCCCAAAGAAACCATTGCAGAGCCACCACGTCACTGATCATTTCCGAATCTTTAAAACGATCTTTGCCATCCTCACGGAATGCATGGGTGCCCAGTTCTTTTAACAATCCATCCAGTTCATTGGCATCGATAATACGCCCCTGAGCATCCTGGACCAACGTGAATGATTTACCCGCCATCAACTCAACCGCATCGCGACCTGTGGGAGACTTTCCTGTGAGACTTGAACGCCGAACCTGGGCAGATTTGCACGTGGCCTTGAGCAAGGTCTTCTGATCTGTGACTTCAAGGGGCTCATAGACCATACGCAATGTAAGCGTTTCTGTCATGGTCTGATCGGCATTTTTATCCCCCCTGGCCAAGGCCTGCTCATCCCAAATCACTTGAATGTTGCGATGGCTTTTGAACAGGTATTGCCGTACCTTGCCCTGAGTGAACTGCACGGTCGGACGAATACGCCTCTCTGTGGGTGTTAACATCAAATTGCCGCATCCTGCAACCATCAGGATGAGAAAAAAACAGCTCGCAAAAATGCCGCGTCGAACATGTATCACTGGGCAACATCCTTTCGCTCAAGTACATGGCCTTTGACATCCACGCGAACGCGATAGGTGAGGGTTTGACCGATATTAGACCTTAATACAAGTTTGAACCCAGGCTGATCAACTTGCGTAAAAGCCTCTGTGGAAGTCACCTTCGAGGTGGAGCCTGAACAGGCCACAACACCAAAAAAACACAAGAGAACTGAGGCGTTGATCAGAAATCGGCGTTGTTTTTTTTCCATGACAGCTTCCTAATTGCTTGTGTGAACTATAACAAGTTCCAATTCAGAGGCCTGTATACTCGATTTTTCTTTATTTGTCCAGCTTCTGACAGTAGACTATGCCACCTATCTATTTATAAAGAGTTGACGTTACCATAGGAGACAACGAGAATGAATAGTGATATGGTGAAACAGGGCTTTCAGAGAGCCCCTCACAGAGGTCTGTTGAGAGCCTGCGGTCTGAAAGACGAAGACATGGGCAAGCCATTTATTGGGATTGCCAACAGTTTCTGCGAAATCGTCCCGGGTCATGTGCATCTGAACAAAGTATCAGAGGTGGTCAAGCAAGCAGTGCGTGATGCAGGCGGTGTCCCCTTTGAATTCAACACCATTGCTGTGTGTGACGGCATTGCCATGGGACATGCCGGCATGAAATACTCCCTGGCGTCCCGTGAAATCGTGGCAGACGCAGTGGAAACCATGGGCAAAGCCCACTGCTTTGACGGCATGGTTTGCATCCCCAATTGCGATAAAATCGTACCAGGCATGCTCATGGCAGCGGTTCGACTGAACATCCCCACCGTGTTTGTCTCTGGCGGTCCGATGGCAGCCGGAAAAACCAAAACCGGCAAAACAGTGGATCTTATCAGCATTTTTGAGGGTGTCGCTCAGTTCAACAATGACCAGATTTCAGAAGAACAGCTGTATGACCTGGAATGCTCAGGTTGCCCGACTGAGGGTAGTTGCTCGGGTATGTTTACAGCCAATTCAATGAACTGCCTGTGTGAGGCCATTGGCATGGCCCTGCCTGGCAATGGAACCATCCTGGCCGTGGACCCCAAGCGTGAGAACCTGTACAAGGCAGCGGGTAAACAAATTATTGAGGTCATCAAACAGGACATCAAACCGCTCGACATCATCACCCGTCGTTCCCTGGACAATGCCCTTATTTTGGACATGGCCATGGGCGGGTCCACCAACACTGTGCTGCACACGTTGGCCATTGCCAGTGAAGCGGGCATCGACTATGACCTCAACAGAATCAACGAGTTATCTGCCCTGTGTCCCAATATCTGCAAGGTCTCACCTTCGAGTGATTATCACATTGAAGATGTGGATGCAGCAGGCGGCATCAGCGCCATCATCAAAGAAATCAGTAAGATTGATGGGCTGATACATAGCGATTGTATTACTGTCACAGGCAACACGCTGGCTGAAAACGTGGCTCAGAGCGACAGCAAAGACCTGAAATGTATCCGTTCTCTGGACAATCCGTATTCGCAAACGGGCGGTTTATCTATCTTAAAGGGTAATCTGGCACCCAACGGTAGTGTGGTAAAGAATGCCGGAGTCACCAAGAGCATGCTAACCCACACAGGCCCGGCTGTGATCTTTGAAAGCCAGGAAGAAGCCTGTGACGGCATTCTGGCTGGGAAGGTCAAGGCCGGCGACGTAGTGGTCATTCGCTACGAAGGTCCCAAGGGCGGCCCTGGCATGCAGGAAATGCTCAGCCCGACCAGCTATATCATGGGCGCCGGCCTAGGGGAATCCGTAGCCTTGATCACAGATGGCCGTTTTAGCGGAGGCACTCGGGGTGCCTGCATTGGCCATATAAGCCCAGAAGCTGCAGTGGGTGGCCCCATCGGCCTGATACAACCGGGCGACACAGTGGAAATCGACATTCCCAACAATCGCATTAGTGTTCAGCTAAGTGAAGATATCCTGGCTGAAAGAAAAAGCCACTGGACAGCCCCAGCCGCAAGAGTGACCAAGGGATGTTTGGGCAAATATGCGGCTTTGGCCACCAGCGCAGACACAGGGGCTGTATTAAAATGGTAAGATTATGCGTCTGAAAATACCCTGGTATGCCGCTGGGCTGCACTTTGAATGTACAGGGTGCGGAAACTGCTGTTCCGGCCCGGGAGAAGGATTTATCTGGTGCACGGCACCAGAAATCAAATTCATTGGAGAGTTCCTGAAACTCCCACAAGACGAATTACGCAGACGATTTCTCAGAAAAGTGGGATATCGAACCACCATTATTGAAGAACCCTATTCAAAAAATTGCATTTTTCTAAAAACTGAGAATTGTGGAAAACAGTGCCAAATTTATTCTGTGCGCCCCAACCAATGCAGAACATGGCCATTTTGGGCGTCAAATCTGAAAAATCCCCACACCTGGAACGAATCAGCTCGATCCTGCCCTGGCATGAATCGTGGTAAGATGTTTAGCATGAAAGAGATAGACAAGTTGAGAAAACAGAAGTCATGGTGGACTGATGAGGAAAAATGAGGAGATCATTGCTGAGATAGGCCTCTTATTTGCGTGGTTGGACGAGATTTTGGCCAGCCACAAGGCCAAAGCTGGCGACTGCACTGCCTGCGGAAAATGTTGTGATTTTGATGCTTTCGGACATCGACTTTATGTGACCCATGCAGAAATGCTCTATTTTGCAGAAAAAATGGGGAATAAACTCAAGGAGATGCCCTCTGGGAAATGCCCCTATATGGAAAGAAATCGGTGTTCTGTTCACAAATACCGATTTTTGGGGTGCCGAATCTATGGCTGCCAAGGCGATTCTGATTTTCAAAGCCAACTCACAGAAAAGGCGTTAAACAGACTCAAAGCCCTATGCGACTCACTCGATATCCCCTATAAATACATGGACTTACGCCAAGCCCTCAATCAACACGTCAAGCCTCAATATCCCGACAAATCTCTAAGAGATTAGCACATTTTTCCCAAGTATTTGAACACATAATAAAATTCATTTGGAATTGAAAGTTGATCGACTGAAATATTGTTGATATTATGTCGCTTTCTCATAGAGCGCAGACTTTTTTTCAACTCTTGAGAAAACCTCGCGATTAGTGGGGTTACCAGTAAACAAACGTAAATCAGGTTGCTTTGTTTTGCAGCGTTTTTCTGCTTTTAAACTAAGCCACCCAACACAAGTTCAAGTATTCGCTTCGGTATTGTACTGAACCGGAACAAAAGGAAACTGGTTATGCCTAAAAACATTGAAGCTTTTGTTGAGACATTAAAATCAGAAGGCGTGGATGCCGGCAAGAAAGCTGCTGAAAAGATTCAAGCTGACGCTCAAACTCAGGCCGATCAGATCATTGCCAAGGCAAAGGCCAAAGCAAATCAAATGATTGTGGAGGCTGATATTGAGGCCGGCAAAATCAAGTCCCGTATGGATTCCAGCCTCGAACTCGCCACACGTGACGCCCTACTCGCTCTTAAGGGAAAACTCAGCCAATTGCTGAACACCCTCTTGGCTAAAGAGGTGGGAAAAACCCTATCAAAAGAAGATACACTGGCCTCTGTGTTGCGTGAAGTCATTCCTGCTTATGCCAAAAACGACGCTGAAGCCTCTGTTTCAGCAGACATTGTGGTGCCCAAGGCACTCAAGGGCAAACTCCTTGACAGCACCCTCAAGGAATTGGTCAAAACACTGAAGAATCAAGGTATCCAAGCAGATGTAAAAAGCAGCCTGGCTCAGGCCGGTTTTGAGTACAAAATTGAAGGATCGACAGTGGAAGTCAGTACCGATTCCGTCACAGCCCTTCTGGCGGACATGATCGACCCTGAACTACGTCACATCCTGGATAGCGCTATCGCCAACAAGGCATAAGGCCCTTTTTTCCGGTTAGGATCAAAATGACAGCACGTCGATACGACTATTTACTGAGCGCCCTTCCAGGACTTGATACCTTTGGAGCCAATCCCCCCATGAGCAAGCAGGATTTACTGGATCGTTTGTCTGAGGCTGAGGGCCCTGTTCAGACTGTCCAAGTACTTCTGCTAATGGACGATCTGGTTCAGCGTGAGGCGATTATGTCTGGTGAATTGCCTGCAGACCAGGCTGGCTTTTCAGTCTTGTCCGAGGTTGATGCCGACAACATACCTGTCTTGCCGGCTTACCTGTTGCCAGAATCAGGCTCTGAAAACCAGGACACGGCCCGCTTAAATGTGGACGCGATCTGGCGTACGTTTTTCATGCACGCCTGGGCCACGGCTCAGCGTTCTGGCAGTCCCTTTCTGAAGGCCTGGGTAAAATTTGAAGTGGGCCTGCGTAATGCCCTGGCTGCCACCAGAGCACATGCCCTGGAACTGGACCCCCTGGCCTATCAAGTCACGCCAGAATTGGCTGACTCGTCAGCTGATTTTGCCAGTGCTTTGGCGGCTTGGTCATCCGCACTGGACCCCCTGTCTGCCCTGGAAGCATTGGATAAGGCCCGCTGGGAGTGGATGGAAGACAATAGTAAATGGTATAGTTTTCAAGCTCAAGAACTGGAAGCCTATGCCGCCAAATTGGTACTGCTACACCGCTGGCGTCGTTTGCAGACAGATTAATGATTATAAAGAGACACGCGTCGAGCGTTCTCGGCCCGGTCTAAAACAAACGGTATAAACACAATACTGATATCGGCTGATAATGAGGTAATTGTTGTGGATGGACGAATCAAAGCCGTCTTTGGAAACATGGTTGTCGCCCACGTTGACGGGCGTGTAGTCAAAAATGCAGTGGGTCACTGCCTGAGAAGTGATGGGGCCAAGCTACTCTGCGAAGCCATTCGTATTCGCGGCAAGTCTGTGGACCTCCAGATCTTCGAAGAAACTCGCGGATTACGTGTGGGGGATCCCGTCGAATTTTCCGAGGGCATGCTTTCAGCAACACTTGGCCCAGGTCTGCTGGGACAGGTGTTTGATGGTCTTCAGAACCCCCTGCCCCAGTTGGCAGAGAAGGCTGGCTACTTCTTAAAGCCAGGCACGTATGTGGAACCGTTGAACACTGAAAAGAAATGGGACTGGACACCCAAAGCCAAGGCTGGTGATGTGGCCAAGCCCGGTGATGTCATGGGCAGTGTGCCGGAGAGCATCTTTGAGCACCAGATCACCGTACCATTTTCGTGGTCCGGTGAATTTACCATAGACTCTGTGGCCAAGGCCGGTGCCTATCCTGTGACCCATGAAGTCGCTGTTCTCAAGGACAGCACCGGCAAAAAGGTGCCTGTGACCATGCAGCAGACTTGGCCTGTGAAACGCCCCCTCGCTACAGCCAAACGACGTTTGCTGCCCACTGACCCCATGGTGACGAGTGTCCGTATTGTGGACTCCCTGTTCCCTGTGGTTCGCGGTGGCACCTACTGTATCCCAGGGCCGTTTGGTGCAGGTAAGACCGTACTTCAACAGATTACATCACGATATGCTGAAGTGGATATTGTGATCCTCACGGCCTGTGGTGAACGAGCTGGAGAAGTGGTGGACACCATTCGTGAGTTCCCCGAACTACAAGACCCAAAAACCGGGCATAGCCTGATGGAACGTACAATTATCATTTGTAATACATCAGCCATGCCCGTCGCGGCCCGTGAAGCATCGGTATACACAGGCGTAACATTAGCAGAATACTATCGTCAGCTGGGCCTCAATGTCCTGCTCCTGGCCGACTCGACCAGTCGTTGGGCCCAGGCCATGCGTGAGATCTCGGGCCGCTTGGAAGAAATTCCTGGTGAAGAAGCCTTCCCCGCCTATCTGGAAAGTCGCATCGCAAACTTCTACGAACGTGCAGGGGCTTTGGAACTCAATGACGGCCGTATTGCCTCGGTGACCATTGGAGGCACAGTGAGCCCGGCAGGTGGTAACTTTGACGAACCCGTGACACAGGCCACACTGAAGGTGGTCGGTGCATTCCACGGTTTGAGTCGTGCCCGATCAGATGCCCGCCGCTACCCAGCGATTGACCCTCTGGAAAGTTGGTCAAAATATAAGGGTATCATTGAACCTGCCAAAATGGACAAACTGAAACGCGTCCTGAGGCGTGGCGATGAAGTACGTCAGATGATGACAGTGGTGGGCGAAGAAGGCACACCAGTGGATGACTTTGCCACCATGCTCAAGGCCGAATTCTTCGACTCAGCCTACCTGCAGCAGAACGCATTTGATGACGTGGAAGCTGCCACATCAAGAGACCGTCAATGTTTCGTGTTTGACAAGGTTCTCTCTGTGATTGAAGCAAACTTTGGATTTGCCAGCAAGGATGAAGCACGCCAGGTGCTGATGAAAATCAGTAGTATGTTCCGCGACTGGAACTACGCCCCTTGGGATCCAAGCGTCATGCCTGAATCGGAAAGACACGACAAGGATTCACAAATCATGGCACCCAGCGACGATGAAGGCATTGAACGCGGCGACTTCAAGGCCATATTGGCAGAGATTGACAGTTTCATCCAGTCAAAGATCAAGGGCAAATAAGCCCCAGTAACGCAGCTTTGGCTTATACAAAGATATTTAGGCACGCTAAAACAGATAATAAGGCGATTCAGCATGAGAACATTCTATGATGAGATAACCAAAATTGCCGGTACAGTGGTCACTGTCAAGGCCACAGGTATTGGCTACGATGAACTGGCTGTGATTACCACAGATCAGGGCTCTTCTCTGGCTCAGGTGATTCGACTGGAAGACGATCAGGTCAGTCTTCAGGTGTTTGGTGGCACAGAAGGTCTGTCCAATGGCGACAAGATTCGCTTTCTCGGACACTCCTTTGAGGTGCCCTTTACAGACGATCTGCTCGGTCGTGTGTTTGATGGGTCTGGCCAGCCACGTGATGGTCGTCCGGAAGTCAAGGCCGACACCGTTGAAATCGGTACGCCTGCGGTGAATCCAATCAAGCGAAATCTGCCCGACAAGATGATTGAAACGGGCATTCCCATGATCGACATCTTTAATACCCTGGTGGGGTCTCAGAAGCTTCCGATCTTCTCTATTGCGGGTGAGCCCTACAATGACCTGCTGGCGCGTGTGGGTATGCAGGCCAACGCAGACGTCATTATTTTGGGTGGTATGGGATTGCGTCACGATGACTACCTCCTGTTCCGTCAACGCTTTGATGAGGCCGGCGTGTTAGGCCGTACCATCATGTTTGTCCATACTGCGGCTGATCCCGTTGTGGAATGTCTGTTGATTCCTGATATGGCTCTGGCTGTGGGAGAACAATACGCCCTGCAAGGCAAAAATGTCCTGGTTCTCCTCACTGATATGACGGCGTTCTCTGACGCACTCAAAGAAATCGCTATTACCATGGAACAGGTGCCATCCAACCGTGGGTATCCCGGTGACCTCTATACACAATTGGCCAAGCGATATGAAAAGGCTGTGGACTTTGACGGGGCTGGCGTGATGACCGTGCTGGCCTGCGTGACCATGCCAGGTGACGATGTCACTCATCCTGTGCCTGATAACACGGGCTATATTACAGAAGGACAGTTGTACCTGCGTGGCGGACGTATTGTCCCGTTTGGATCTTTGTCACGTCTGAAACAGCTGGTTAACGGAAAGACCCGTGATGATCACCGTGCGATTATGGACGCCTGTATCCAACTCTATGCCCAGTGCCAGGAGAGTCGCGAAAAGCACGAAATGGGTTTCGAACTGGCTGACTGGGATGAGCGTCTCCTGAAATATGGTGACCTGTTTGAATCCAAGGTGATGGATCTGACTCTGAATTTACCCTTGTTTGATGCGTTGGATCATTGTTGGGGTATTCTGGCAGAGTGCTTTAAGCCGGAAGAAACAGGCATTCGCGGTGCGATTACGGAAAAACACTGGCCCAAAACTGCCGCAACGGCATAATGAATCTCAAGTCTACCAGGACCTTAGTCTATGGCAAAACGAAAGATAAAACTGACACGCACAGAGCTAAAACTTCAGCGTGACGCCCTAGCTCGATACGAACGGTATTTACCCACGCTCAAGCTCAAGCAGCAACAGGTACAATCTTCGATTGTGCAGGCCAAGCAAGCCTTTAGCAAGGTCGACTCGGATGTGCAGAAGACTCAAGGTATCGTCGATGCCTACAAAAGCGTATTTAATGACATCGCTGGTCTGAATGTCCAGACCCTGGCTAAAACCAAGACTGTGGAGTCCAGTTTACGCAGTGTGGCGGGCATTGCCGTACCACAGTTTGATGGCGTCACATTCTCAAATACTGATTACAGCCTGTTCGGCACGGCCCCCTGGGTAGACCGAGCGGTTCTGGACCTGCGTGAAGTAAACCGTTTAACCGCAGAACTAAATATTTTACAGGACTGCCTTGATCTGCTCCTCGCCGAGTTAAAGAAGGTCATGCAGCGTGTGAACCTGTTTGAAAAAATCAAAATCCCTGAGACCCAGGACAATATTCGACGCATTCGCATTGCAGTGGGCGATCAGATGACCGCTGGCGTAGCCCGGGCCAAGATAGCCAAGGCGAAGCTGGTACAAAAGGAGTTGATGAATAACTCCGAGGAGGTGGCCGCCGCATGATCGTACCCATGTCCAAGGTCTACATAGTCACACAAACCAGGCATCAGAATGAACTCCTGAATGCCATGGGTAAGGTCGGCGTGGTCCATGTGGCCCCGATTGATACTGCCAAAGCAGTGGCTCAAGACGACACCCTTGAAGCCATGGCAAATGTCAATATGGCCATCCGTATCCTTGAGGGTATTTCCCCTAGCGGAAAAGCACCGGATGTCTCATCTTTGGATGCTGCCAGGGAGGCCATTGCTCTGCACAAGGCTATTCTGGATGAACGTGAACAACTCACTGCACTGCATCGCCAGGCAGATCAATTAAAAGAATGGGGTTCTGTAGAACTAAGCACGTTGCGTGCCTTACGGGATACAGGCCTTGATATTCAGTTTTACAGGATTCAGGAGAGTGACCTCCCCTCACTTGAAGCAGAGTGTCTTGAGGTGTTGGCCCAATCCGGCCAGGAAGTACTGATTGCGGTGATTGATCGTGCTGGTCAGTTTGTGATGCCAGAAGTCGCAACCTCTGTGCCCTGGCCTGCCAAAGACCTGCCAACGGTCAAGACTGAAGCTAACATGCTCGCTACCTCGATTAAAGAAAATGACCAGTTGCTCAGTAAACTGGCGGTTCTCACACAGGACTTGAAAGACTTCCGTCAAGCCCTGGATACTGAAGCAGCGTTCTGCATCACACAGAGAAGCGGACTGCATATATCCTCTCTCTTCGCCTTGCAGGGCTGGGTCCCCTCATCCAAGGCACACAGCCTTGCCAAACAACTTAAGACCCTGGGCATTCAGGCCGCAGTCGACGTGGTTGAACCCGAAGAAGAGGAAAAACCTCCTACGCTGATCGAGTACCCCAAATGGGCTGTGCCAATTAAGGCCTTGTTCGATATGCTGGGCACCCTGCCCGGTTACAAGGAAATGGACCTGTCCCCCTTCTTCATGGTGGCCCTGCCTCTGTTTGCAGCCATGCTTATTGGTGATGCAGGGTATGGATTAATTCTGGCCGGTGCTGGCCTGGTGTTTTACAAAAAACTGGTCAAGGCAGCAGGCAAGCCTTCGGCTCAGTTACTCATTATCTTCGGTCTGGCCACACTGGCTTGGGGCGTCATGTCTGGCAATTATTTTGGCATCACACCCGAGAGCCTCTACGATGCAGGCTTTCAAAAAGGGGGCCAGATCATGGAGAAAACAGCCCTGCTTTGGCGAGAGAATGGAGAAGTTGGCCGTGTGCTTATGATGAAGATTTCTCTGTTACTGGGTTGTTTTCATCTAATCATTGCTCATCTCAGACGTGTGGTTGAACTGTGGCCAAACGTCAGAGCCTTTGCTGAAGTGGGCTGGATCATCATTCTGTCTGACATGATGGCCTTGATCTGGTATCTCATGTTTATTGGGGCTGACCAAGTACCCCCGATTGTCGGCATCATCCTCTTGGGAGGCCTGATCTGTGTCACCTGGTGTAGTGAGCCGCACAGCAATCCAGTGAAGCGGATACTCACAGGCTTTGCCTCCTCAATTTTGCCACTCTTAGGCACGTTTAGTGACATCATGAGTTACATTCGATTGTTTGCAGTCGGACTGGCCAGTTACTACATTGCGGACGCCTTTAACGGGCTGGGCGCCCAAGTGGCACAGAACGCCACCTGGTTTGCAGGTGCCCCGATCGTGATTTTTGGCCACGCCCTGAATTTGGGTCTGGCTGCCATTGCTATTTTCGCACATGGTGTGCGACTGAATATGCTTGAGTTTTCTAATAATGTCGGCGTGAAGTGGGCTGGGTACGCATATCAGCCTTTCACAAGGAATAGGACTTCTAACGGAGAAAGTAAATGTTAACAGGTTTGGAATTTGCTGGACAATTATCGATGGGATTGGTTCTTGGTGGTGCGGCTGTAGGTAGTGCGCTGGGTATTGGTGCGGCGGGTCAGGCAGCAGCCGGCGCATGGGCCAAAGAAGCCAAGGCTGGAAAACCCTTGAATTTTGCATACATCATTCTGACCGGTATGCCTCTGTCACAGACTATCTACGGCTTTATTCTCATGCTCGTAGGTCTGGCCCCCGCCATTATTGGTACAAATCCAATGACAGCAACGCATGCAGGTACACTGCTGGGCATTGGTATTGCTGGTGGTCTGGCTGAACTCTTTAGCGCCTGGCTTCAGGGTGTGATTGGCGCCGCTGGCTGCCGTGCAATCTCTGAAGGCGAAGGCAAGGGCCTGGTATTTATCATTATTGCCATGGGTATTGTGGAAACTGTTGGCCTCTTCGGCTTTGTGTTCCTACTCCTGGTCATGCCCAAGTAAACGACCTAACTGCGACCGGTTGACAAACCAGTCAAGCAAACATACCTGGGGCCTGGGCAACACGCTCAGGCCCTTTCTACTTGCGTCTCATCGTCGGACATTGCGGCTGGATCTACGGGGACCTCTTTCATGTGCGGCGTTAGAGCGGCATACGCCACCCACAAAATGCCCACAGGCAGTATAAAATTAACCAGCACAGGCATCGCATCCCACAAACGTATCCACCCGGACTGAGATTCCTCGGTGAAAATCTTGCGTATTCGAAAGACCACCGGAATCAGGGTCAGAATAACCGGTACGCAAAGCCAGAGATAGTATTTTTTGTCCACCACCGCAGTATGGCTCTTCATGGCCTTGGTGCGACAAAAATAGGCAACCCCTGCGGCCACAACACCCCAGACAACCCCCACTATCTCGTGCATGGAATCGCCGACCCACTGCGCTACATTGGAAAACACAATCAAAACCAAGGCCACAAGAATCATTTTCTTTATTAGGCTAATCGATAATGTCATGATATCTCCCTGTCACTATTTTAGATAACCACGTTCTACGTTCTAGTCAATTTCCTGGGTCGCAACAATCCACTCAATTCTACTGAACAAACTTGCTTTCAACCATTTGTTTTTGCTTGACGAGGCCTTTAAAACTGCTTTAATGGCATAAATATAGTCTGCGGGAAATTTCTTGTTTTTTCGCTGTTAACCTGAGGGTTTTCCTAAGGGTTTATATTGTTTATAAGTCAAGCTTATCGCATGTATTAGTAAATAAGGAGGCCAAAATGGCTAGGATAGCAACCGTGCTGACATTAATCGTAATCATTGCTTCGTGTATTGGATGTAGCTCAAATAGCTATATGAGGCCAGGAAGCACTGTGATTACAGCGTCCACTTATGATCTAGCTGACGTCAGTGAAATTGACTTGGTTGAAAAACTGGCCCAACACCGTTTGGCATATCAGGCTTCTCTCGAAATTCTGACTAATTACTATGCACGTACAGGCAATAGTCGCAAGTTATCCTGGTCACAAAAGGAGTTGGCCTCTTTAACACACATTCCCCAATACACTTATATCCAGGATGTCATTCCTGGACCGGAACTGAAGGCCAGAACAGCGGACCCTGAAGCAACAGCCCTCTTCATGGACGCAGAACAAAATCAACGTGACAGCGGTCTGATCCCCTTTGGGGGCATTATCATGCCCTATGCCAGAAGCACCAACCTGCTTCGATTGTCACTGGATCAATACAGTCGTCTCATCAAACGCTACCCCACCAGTGATAAAATTGATGACGCAGCCTTCCAGGCCGCCTATATTCAAGAACACTTTAAGGAATATGACATTGCCCTGACCTACTACCAGAGGGCTTACCAATGGGATGCCATGACACCCCACCCTGCTCGCTTCCGAGCGGCCTATCTGCTGGACAAGTATCTTCATCGCAAGGCCGAGGCACTTCAGCTGTACCAGGAAGCGATGACGGTCGAAGGGCTCCGGTACAACAAATGGAAAAAGTTTTCTGAAGACCGTATCAAGGTTCTGGCCAATACAGCCACCTCTTTTCACTAAACCCAAACGCAATTGGTATTCCAAGGGGCCTGTCAGAAACAGGCCCCTTTTTTTATAGAATCATGCACAGAGCACTCCTGCAAAAAGTCATTGCTTTTAATCACACGTATGAATTATTTACCTGGGCGACACGCACGCTTGTGGCCGTATCAGGTGGGGCAGACTCCACAGCCCTTCTCCGATTGCTTACCGCACTAAAAAGCCAAGGACATATCAAGAGTCTGTTATGTGTCCACTTCAATCATCAACTGAGAAACGAAGCGAATCAGGAGCAACTGTTTGTGGAGCAACTCGCTTTGTCATGCGCACTCCCTTGCGTCTGCGAAACCCAGGATGTCAAAGCCCTGGCGAAAGCCAAACAACTGTCTCTGGAGACTGCTGCCAGGCAATGGCGTTTAAATCGGCTTATTGATCTGGCTCAAGAACATCAGTGTGACACTATAGCCACTGGCCATCATCTGAATGACAACGCAGAGACCCTGATTCACCGTTTATCACGAGGCACAGGCTATCGGGGTCTGTGCGGTATTCGCCCCGTAAGATACCATCAAGGACAACGTGTCATCAGTCCACTCTTGTGCTTGACGCGACAGGAGATTCTGGCATATTTGTCGAGTCAAAAGCAAATTTGGTGTGAAGATGCTTCAAACCAGGATCAAACCTACACGCGCAACTATATTCGCCAGACAATCCTCCCAAAGCTTATCAATGAACACCGCCATCTCCTGCAAGAACTGGCAACTTTGTCTCTAACATGCCAAGGTATGTATGCTCAAATGATTGAACCCTACGCAGCCACGCTGTTAAAATCCCATGTGGCTTTCACACAAGACACTGCGAGCCTTCCACTTGAAACGCTCCGGCAAGCACCACCCCTTATTCTTGTTGAGTGTTTCCGCCAAATCCTGACTGCGCTAGATATACCTCTGCGAACCGTTTCGCAATACCATTACCAGGCCATGTTAAAACTGCTTCAAAGGGGTACCTCTCATGTGAATCTACCAGGTGACACCTCGGTATCAATAGACTGTGGCAATCTGATATTCAAGCAGGTTCAGGCCCCTCAAAATAAATGGCTCGATCCCGTTAAACTCGCGTTGCCCGGATCAACAGGCTTTGGACCACTTCTGTTTCAAACCAGGATCATAGACAGGTTGCACATGAATTCTCAGCAAAACAAAAACCGATGTCTCGAGTACTTTGATCTGGAGACACTCAGTCTCCCGTTGCTTGCCAGGCAAAGAGTGCCTGGTGATCGGTTCGTTCCACTTGGAAAACACCAGCCTCAAAAGGTAGGCAAGTTTCTGAGCCGTACAGAACTTTCAAAAATCGATCGAAACCGTACTGCCATTCTATGTGACAAGGAAGGAGCTATTCTTTGGGTATGCCCGGTCAGGATGAGTGAGCAGGGAAAGACAACAAACAAGACGAGACTTGTACTGGAAATATCAGTTAGAATTGATCCAAAAACCTAAGGTCATTTTCGAATAAGAGACGTATGTCAGTAATGCCATACTTCCTCATAGCCAGACGCTCCACACCAAAACCAAACGCCCAGCCCGTGTATTTTTCGCTATCAATACCAACCGCGTCAAACACGTTGGGATCAACCATGCCACAACCGCCCATTTCGACCCAGTTTTCATTGCCATGTTTATCAACAAGCAGTAAGTCGATTTCGGCACTTGGCTCAGTAAACGGGAAAAAGCTGGGTCTGAATCGCCATTGGGTTCCCTCACCAAAGTAGGTCCGAATGAACTGATCAATGGTCGTCTTCAGATCTACCATAGTCACGCCCTCATCAACGACCAGGGCTTCGAGTTGATGAAACATGAACATATGCGTAGCATCTACGGTATCTGGCCTATAAACACGCCCTGGCGCGACAACACGGATGGGGGGCTTTGTATTCTCCATGACACGAATCTGAATCGTGGAAGTCTGACTTCTCAGCAAACGCTGGTCATCCACATAGAAATTATCCAATGGATCCCTAGCAGGGTGAGATTCGTCAATATTCAGTGCCACAAAATTATGCCACTCATCCTCTACCTGAGGACCATAGGCCACATCAAATCCCATACGTCCAAAAATCTCCAATAGATCACTCACGGTTTGAGAAATCACGTGGGGTTTGCCTTGAACGACCTCAACACCAGGCAACGTCACGTCAACAGGTGGCGCAGTCGACACCTGTTGGGTCTCTAAGGAGGCTTTTTTGACGTCAAATGCCGCCGTGACCTCCTGCTTGATCTGATTGGCCAGTTGGCCACCCTCCCGTTTCTGCTCGGGAGGAAGTTTTCCAATTTGGCTGAGCATCTTCAGTATCTGCCCCTTACGGCCCAGATACCCAATCCTGAAACCTTCCAATTGGTCCAGGGTAGTCACACCCTGAAGTTCACTAATAGCCTGTTTTTTAATCTGATGAAACGTATCGAGCATTGTTCAGATAACCCGTTTGAAAGAACGCATCATGCGTGTTTTAGATGGCAGCCTTGGCTTTTTCAAGAATTACATCAAATGTACCAGGATCGGCAATGGCGATTTCGCTGAGCATCTTGCGATTCAGAACAATGTTGGCCTTCTTGCAGCCATCGATAAACTGGCTGTATCTCAGCCCTCTTTGCTTACAGGCAGCATTCAGACGTACAATCCACAAGCTACGAAAATCACGTTTTTTGAGCTTGCGACCGATGCGAGCATTAACTTCAGCCCGAACAGCACCTTCCTTGGCCAATCTCAACAAACGACCGGGAGAACCACGGTGACCGCTAACGGACTTCAATACTCTCTTGTTGGCTTGACGACGTGCAGCGCCTTTTCTAATTCTTGGCATATCAGCTTTCCTTTATATTGAGGTGTAAATGTCAACTTGCTGCGGCAGCTGAATGGGGGGCCGAGAAGCAAGCAAAAAATGAGATAACTTATTCACAAAGCATGACTAACGCACGGGGCGTGTCGCATTTTTGCATGACAGCCGGACTGCTACTGATACCACGGCGACGTTTGGCATTTTTACAGCTCATCAAATGACCTGCACCAGAACGCTTAAATTTGACTTTACCAGAGGCTGTAACCCTGACTCTCTTGCGTAATCCCTTGTGAGTCTTTTGCTTAGGCATACTATAACTTCCTATTGATCTAGATAAAGGCTAAAAGTTAAAACAAGTAGGTTACGTCATTTAATGACACAAGTCAATGTTTTTAACCTGTTTTTCCCGTTGGAATCTGCGCGGTTTTTTCAGGCAGATTACCTGCGGAATCGTATCGCGTAAAACTGGCGTGGTTATGAAACACGTGGCACAAGCAGCAGCGTCATTCTGCGGCCTGTCATTTTACTCGAACGTTCAACCTTGGCCAAATCATCAAGACTTTCCGCCAAATTCTTGAGTATTTGATACCCGCGATCCTTGTGAAGCATCTGGCGTCCCCTGAAAAACACGGTGAATTGCACCTTGTGGCCTTTGGCCATAAATTCACGTGCATGCTTTTTCTTAATCTCCAAATCGTGCGTATCTGTCTCAGGACGCAACCGGATTTCTTTTAGAGAGGTGACGTTCTTGGGGCTTTTCTTATGTGATTCACGGAGCTTACGTTTTTGCTGATACTGCCATTTGCCATAATCCATGATGCGACACACGGGTGGATCGCTGGTTGGCGCAACCTCCACTAGGTCCAGACCGGCTTCACGGGCCTTATGGATTGCCTCACGTGTCGGGACAATGCCCAACTGATTGTTATCTTCATCGATCAATCTGACTGTATCGACCTTGATTCCTCCGTTTACTTTGAGTCTTTGCTGATGAGCGATTGTGCACCACCTTACCTTTCTTAGTCAAATCTAAAGTTTTGCGGTGTTATTCACACCTAAAAAAAAGAAACTTACATTCACAATTCTATATTCGTTCTCTTATCTATAATGGCTTTACCAAGAATTCCAGAAAAATATTCTAAATCTACGGTTTTATTGACCTTCTGTCCCCTGATACGTACATTGACAGCCCCTGTTTCAGCCTCTTGCGGGCCAACAACCAACATGCAAGGCAACTTATCTGCGTAAGCTTTGGCGATCTTGGCCCCAATTTTCTCATTGCTCTGGTCACACACAGCTCTCACGCCTTGCGATTTGAGCTGATCCAGAACCCTATTCGCATAATCACTGGTTTTTTCACTAATGGGTAACACGCGAACCTGCTCTGGCGACATCCAAACTGGCATCCTTCCTGCAAAATGTTCAATAATGATACCAATAAAGCGTTCAAACGATCCCAAAACTGCCCTGTGAATCATAACAGGGGTCTTTTCCGTGTTGTCTTCGTCTGTATAGGTCAGCCCAAAGCGTTCTGGCATGGAGAAATCGAGCTGAATGGTGCCCAACTGCCAAGACCGCCCCAGGCAATCTTTGATGTGAAAATCAATCTTAGGCCCGTAAAAGGCACCGTCACCCTCATTAACCTGAAAATCAATCTGACGCGTCTTCATAGCCCTTTTCAAAGACTCAGTGGCTGTTTCCCATATCTTATCTGATCCAATATGCTTTTCCGGCTTCGTGGACAGTTCTATGTGAATGTCTTCGAACCCAAAAGCCTTGTACAACTCAAAGGTTAAATCAATCACACCCACAATTTCATCTTCGATTTGAGTCGGGGTGCAGAAAATATGGGCATCATCCTGTGTGAACTGACGTACCCTAAATAAACCATGCATCACCCCGCTGGCTTCATGACGATGCACCAGCCCCAGCTCCCCCACTCGCAGAGGAAACTCCTTGTACGAATGCTGACGCGTTTTGTAGACCAAGCATCCGCCAGGGCAGTTCATCGGCTTGATGGCGTAGCTGGTCTCGTCCACTGTGGTGAAGTACATGTTTTCCTTGTAGTTCTCCCAGTGACCACTGCGATGCCACAGTTCTTCATTTAGCATAATAGGTGTTTTGATTTCATCGTACCCGTACCGGTTGTGGACAGATCGCCAGAAATCGGTGATAGAATTCCAAATCACCATGCCTTTGGGGTGCATAAAAGCAAATCCGGGCCCCATGTCACTAAAGCTGAACAGGTCCAACTGTTTGCCCAAAACGCGATGATCACGTTTTTTGGCCTCCTCAATGCAATGCAAGTAGTTTTTCAGTTCCTTTTTACTGGCCCAGGCCGTGCCATAGACCCTCTGGAGCATATTCTCGTTTGCATCACCATGCCAATAGGCCCCTGCCACAGACATCAACTTAAAGCACCCAATCTTACCAGAACTGGGCACATGGGGACCCCGGCAAAGATCCTCAAATCCATCCCCTTGAGCGTAGAAGCTGATCACGTCCCCTTCTGCGCGATGCACATTGTCAATTTTGTATTTGTCATCTTTGAGCTTCTCAATGGCCGCTTCCCGAGTCATCGCCTTACGTTCAAATGGAACGTCCGCCTTCACAATATCCGCCATTTTGGCTTCGATACGGTCAAAATCTGTGGGCCGAATAGGCTCATCCAAATCAATATCGTAGTAGAAACCATCCTGCACTGTGGGGCCGTAGACCAGTTTGGCTTCGGGCCAAATGCAACAAATCGCTTCTGCCATGATATGTGCACAGCTGTGGCGCATCAGCTCCAAGCCATCATCGTCTCTAGAAGTCACCAACTGCACAGGCGTGTCTTCGTGCAATTGTAAAGAAAGATCAACAAGCGTCCCATTGATACGCCCTGCTAAAGCTGCTTTAGCCAAACCAGGACCAATGTGTTCAGCCACATTTCGAACCGTTGAGCCCTTGGCAAGCTGAATAACCTTTCCATCAGGCAGTGTTATATTGACCATGTATCTTCCCGATATTAAAAAAACAGTCTCTAGTAAACTGTAAATATAGTGATTAATGCGAATTTGTCAAGCACAGTCAATCTGTTCCTCGGTATCGGATTTCACCATAACCGTTCAGTTTTTTAAAATAAACCAAGGAGTTCACGACACAACAAGAACGGATTCTCAAAAACACCTATCTCTTTGCGGTTACTCATGTTAATGAACGCTAAACCATATAACACACGTGCCTTACCAGATTTATAGTTGTTATGGGACCACTCAGATGATATATTAAATTGTCTATCTGAAGTAAGCAAAAGTTTCATTTGGAGAGGTGGTTCCAATGGAAGCCAATCTTGTCATGCAGATGAAAAATAAGGTCCAGAAAGTCATTCCTGTGCCTAACGAAGTCACTGTCATTGGAAGGCAACACAATTGCGATTTTCGAATTCCGTTAGAGTCGATTTCTCGAAGACATTGCGAAGTTCGTTGTGACAAGAATGGGGTCGTCTTACGTGACTTGGGGTCTCGCAACGGCACGCTTCTAAATGGCACAAAGATCAGCAACAGCGAGAAAGTCTTAACACCTGGAGATCGTATTCAAATTGGGCCAATCACATTTGTTTTACAGGTAGATGGACAACCCGGCAGCAAGTCGCTTGAGCCTCAAGACCCCGGTCATCTGGAACCTCCTTCAGACTCAAATTCAGCGCTTAAAGAGAATAGTTTCGAGGACAGCTTAGAGGACAGCTTAGAGGACAGTCTGGGAGGGTCTGACGATCTGGACATGATCGATTTGGACGACCTAGATGATCTTGATGACCTGGATCTCAATGACATTTAGCCGAGCAGAATGTCTGGACATGTGACACCGTACTCAGATCTCGCTTGTGAAAAAGTTTATCTTTGTGATTGGGCAGAGGAAAGGCAGTTGAGTATCCTATCTCTTAAGAATAGACCGTTGTCGGTGAGACAGAGGAATTAAGCCAATGATAGTAAGCGAGATGTTGTGGATAGTCTATCACACGGGTCCAGTTCTTAGCGTACCATCTCCTGGCGAAGACTTACTGGTTAGCCCTGTTCGGCTGATGATGTTATTGGGGTGGGCGTATATGTGCTTTTTTTTCGCCCAGAAAATCCAATTCAGCCCCTATATCTCCACCCGGCACAAAACTCTTTTTATTGTCGCCTCCCTAATTGGCGGGCCATTTATATTTATGGGATTGGTGGTTAAAAGAGCCCTGAAACTTTCCATTGAAACGGGGACCAGCTTTGCCGACTCTTTGTCACAATCGGTATCAGAGTGGTTCTCTGGGCTGGCCACCTTGAGTTTTTTGCCCGGCCGTGCAAAGACAAAAATCGTGATAATGGATTCCTCTGGACGCAATATTCATGACATCTATGGGCAAGGCAACAATAAGCAAAAAAGAAGTGTTCTGGATTTGACAGAGTCCATTATCAGCACCGCTGTTCAGGACCGTGCCAGCGACATACTGATCGACCCTTGTTCAAAGTCAGAGTATACTATTCGCTTCCGCGTTGATGGAACGCTTACCACACGTCAAACGTTAAATCCTGAAATCGCTAGGGCCGTTGTGAACAGCCTGAAAGCGATTTCCAACATGGATATTGCTGAACGAAGAAGACCTCAGGATGGTGCCTTTTTGGCACATACTGGTGCCATGAATGTTTCATTTCGCATGGCCAGCGCAGGGGTCATCAATGGAGAGAAGCTCTCCATACGAATATTGAACCAAAATGCCTCAACGCACAGACTGGACGATGTGGGATTGACACAAAAACAAATCCAGATCATACGCCAAATCATCCATAAACCGGCGGGCATGATTCTGGTATGTGGCCCGACTGGGAGCGGAAAGACGTCTACCCTGTATGCCATGCTCAACGAAATCGATCGTTTTACACGCAACGTCGTAACTATTGAAGATCCCATAGAAGCAGTATTGTCCAATGCAAGCCAGATCGAAGTGAATGCCAAAGCAGACATTACTTTTGCCAATGCCTTACGAAGTATCCTGCGGCAAGATCCTGATGTCATCTGCGTCGGTGAAATACGAGATGAAGAAACTGCGAAAATTGCTCTGAGAGCGGCACAGACCGGCCATCTGGTCTTTGCGACGCTCCATTGTGACAGCAATTCGGATGCCATCCTTCGCTTGCTTGACCTGGGTGTATCATCGGTTCTTCTGGCCGCAGGGCTCCAGTTGGTAGTATCTCAACGATTAATACGCTGCCTTTGTGACAACTGCAAAGAACCCGCAAAATTCACCACGACTCAGATCAAAAATCTGACGCTAAAAAACATCGATCACAAAAGCATTCAGACCTCTGGTGCCTGTGAGACCTGTCATCAAACGGGGTATTACGGACGCACTGCCATTGCCGATGTGACCGTGGTAACACCAGAGTTTCGAGAGAGCATTGCCAAAAACAAGAATATCGTTCACGAACTGAAAAAGACAGACGCCAAGTTCGGAACATCAAATCTAAAAAAACAAGGCTTGAAAAAGGCGGTTTCCGGACTGACAACTCTAAGCGAAATTAAACGTGTGTTAGGATAGGTATATGGCTTTTTGGATAGCAACAGCAATGGGGCTGATTTTAGGGGTTTTTTACTCGAGAAAGGGATTGTATGAAGCGCTTATCCTGGCTTTCAATTTGATCCTCTCCATATACCTGGCTCTGTATCTAATGCCAACCCTATTGACTCAAGCCCCTTCCGCCACAGACATTCCAGGGGGATTTTCCCTGGCAATACTCATCTTATTTGCCCTCTGTTTCGGCATTTTGTTTGCCGTCTCTTTTGTCCTGTTTACTGGCCAGTTCAGAGTGCCCCTGGCGAGAATACTCGATTGTCTAGGTGGGGGTTTCGCCGGCTTCTTTTCTGGTTTTGGAGCCACAAGCTTTGTACTTATGGTATTGACGCTTACTCCAATGCCAGGCGTCCCCAGATTTATTCAGAACATGGAAGTGGGCGCCAACACCCGGCTAGTCTGCTCTGCCTGCGATGGCCTACATCGTTGGATTGGTGCTGACAGACTTTACAGGACTGAAGAGTTACTCCTCTGGCTCAATCAGAAAGCCCTGGAAAAGCCTGCCACAATGACGGACCCGAACTCTCTCCCGGATACCACTGATCCCAACACAACCAAGACGTAAATCGTCACCCTCCAAATCCATATCCAGAGAATGACACTATCGCGGCCCTATTTAGCGGCTCTGATACATACTCTTGTAGTAATTCTGATAGTCGCCCGATACAATGTGATTGAGCCAATCTGTGTGGCTAAGATACCAGTCTATGGTCTGGGCAATACCCTGTTCAAACGTCACGGATGGAGCCCATCCCAATTCGGTCATGATTTTACTGGCGTCAATAGCATATCTGAGGTCGTGCCCTGGGCGATCATTGACAAAATGAATCAGACTTTCCGGCTTGTCTAAGTGAGACAGAATCAGCTTAACAACCTCAAGATTGGGCTTTTCATTGCAGCCACCAATATTGTACACTTCGCCCACCTTGGCCTGTGTCAGTACCTTCCAGATGGCGGTGCAGTGATCATACACATAAAGCCAATCTCTCACGTTTAGACCATCGCCGTACACTGGCAAAGCCCTGTCATGCAACGCATTGTTGATCATGAGAGGAATGAGTTTCTCTGGGAATTGATAGGCTCCGTAGTTATTGGAGCAGCGTGTAATGTTGTACGGCAGGTCAAAGGTATGACCAAAGGCCGCCACCAGATGGTCAGCAGAGGCCTTACTTGCAGAATACGGGGAATTGGGGCTTAGATTGGTTGTCTCAGTGAACATACCTTCTTTGCCCAGAGAACCGTACACTTCATCCGTTGAAACCTGCAAAAATTTGGTCACTTGCTTGTCACGAGCGGCCTGTAATAAGGTCAAGGTCCCTGTCACGTTGGTATCTATAAAGACTTTGGGACCTGTAATGGAACGATCCACATGACTTTCGGCGGCAAAGTTAACAATGCTGTCTATCTCGTAATCCTTGAGCAATTGTGTCACCAGGGCTTCGTCACAGATGTCCCCCTTGACAAACACGTGGTTCTCCCTATCCAGATATCCGTCCAGGTTTTCCAAATTACCGGCATACGTCAACACATCCAGGTTGACAACCTTCATATCCGAGTGTTCATCCAGAACCATGCGTACGAAGTTAGCGCCAATAAATCCTGCTCCGCCAGTGACCAAGAGTGTCTTCATGATTGCTCCAAATAAGATATTAACGCCTCTTGCCAAGGCTTGATTGGCCTATCAAGTTGCTGAGCAACTTTGGTACAGTCGAATCGACTGTTCAGAGGCCTCGCCGCCGGGCAAACAAATTCTGAGGTTTTACAGGGTTCGACAGTCACCTCTAATCCCAAATGTTCGACTAGAAATTGGGCCATGTGGAATCGACTGACATATCCACTGCTGGCATAATGATACAAGCCACAAGTGTTCGCCTGCAAAAGTTCAACCAAGGCCTGGGCAACTTCAACCGTCGCAGTGGGAGAACCAATCTGGTCATCCACGACCTTGAGCTGACCTTGTAACTGGACCCGCTCGCAGATTTTCTTGATGAAGTTGGTACCAGCGTGGCCATAGGTCCACTGCACGCGAACAATACAAGGATCGCAACCACTCTGCATGAGTGCCTGCTCGCCCTGCCATTTGCTGGCACCATACACGCTGACCGGACTGGGACAGTCCATTTCTGTATAGGCCTGGTCACCCTGACCATCAAACACAAAGTCTGTACTAATGTGCAAAACCGGCACACCAGCCTCGGCTGCACACTGACCCAGTTGCCCCACAGCTTCACCATTGACCTGGTAGGCTCGTTCTTGATCCGTTTCAGCACCGTCCACATTGGTATAGGCAGCACAATTAATAACGTAATCCATATTCGCCAAGGCATGGGTGACATGTTCAACCCGGGTCAGGTCAAATTCCGGCAGGTCATAGACGACGGGCTCAATATTGTTCCGGCGAAGCGTCCTTTCCAGATCTGTGCCCAACATGCCTCGACCGCCGAGTATCGCCACGCGTTTTATATTGTTCATGAGTAATCTTTCGTTTTCATTGAAAGTAAGAAGAGAAGACGAGAAGAAAGTAAGAAACTGCTTACCATCCTACCTTCTTAATTTCTTATCTTCTTACACTCTGCTCTCAAGCGTAAAACTCCTCATCCGGCAAACGGTCCAAGGGTATCTGATTCAGAGGCACAGAGATGGCGTCTTTGTCAGACAAAAGGGGCTCTCCATCCAGAGGCCAGGCCACCGAAATCTCAGGATCATTCCAAAGAATGCTGCCTTCTGTGGCTGGGCTGTAAAGCTCTGTACACTTGTATGAAAACATGGCAGTGTCGCTCAGCACATAAAAACCGTGGGCAAAGCCCGGAGGCACATACATCTGATTGCGTTTTTCACCGTTCAGTTCAACACCGTACCACAAACCAAAGGTACTCGATCCTTTTCGAATATCCACAGCCACGTCAAAAACGGCCCCGGTATAGACCTGAACGAGCTTACCCTGACCCTTGGGATGTTGAAAATGCAGACCTCGAAGGGTCCCTTTGCAGGACGCAGACACATTATCCTGTACAAAATTCTGGGTAATACCGGCCTCGCGATACCGCTGCCGGCTCCAGGTTTCCATAAAAAAACCGCGTGCATCGCCAAACACCTTGGGCTCAAACACCAACACGCCTGGTAATCTCGTTTCAATAACTTTCATTGACTCTCCGTATCTTTATGAAGGTAAGAAGTGAAGAAGGTAAGCAGATCAGAAATCCATCCTAACTCCACATCTCTTCTTCCTTTCTTACCTTTCTTACGTTCTAACATTCTTGGCTTCTCATCCTCGCCCTTGAACCAGACTGATCAAATATTGGCCGTAATGATTTTTTTTGAGAGGATCTGCCAAGCGAAGCACCTGCGCCGCATCGATCAACCCCTTACGATACGCAATTTCTTCGGGGCAGGCAATCATCAAACCCTGGCGTTCCTGTACTGTCTGCACAAATGTGCCCGCCTGAATCATGGATTCCTGGGTACCTGTATCCAACCAAGCCACACCTCGACCCAACAACTCAGCCTTGAGCTTACCGTTTCTTAGATATTCGGCATTTACATCCGTAATCTCCAACTCCCCTCGCTTGGATGGTCTAATATTGGAGGCAATATCAGTGATATTCTCATCATAGAAGTACAACCCGACAGCCGCATACTGACTCTTGGGCGTTTCTGGTTTTTCTTCGATACTCAAGACCATGCCATGGGCATCAAACTCAATCACGCCATATCGTTCAGGATCCTTGACGCGATATCCGAATATGGTGGCACCCTCAAACTGCTGACTGGCTGCATTGAGGGCCTTGGACAGGCCCTGGCCGTAAAATATGTTATCGCCCAGGATTAAACAGGCTTGCCCGCCGTTGATGAACCTCTTGCCTATCACAAACGCCTGGGCCAAACCTTCAGGTCTGGGTTGCTCAGCATAGGCCAGGTTCAGGCCCCACTGGCTGCCATCACCCAATAACGCCTGAAACAGGGGCAAATCCTGCGGTGTAGAGATCACCAGGATATCCTGAATCCCCGCCAGCATAAGCGTGGTCAAGGGATAATAAATCATTGGCTTATCATATACAGGAAGAATCTGCTTACTTATGACCTGGGTTATGGGGTACAGCCGTGTTCCGCTGCCACCTGCCAATACAATACCTTTAATATTCATAAGTTCCTTTTATTCAATCGATTAAACTAACTTATCTCTCTCACAACATGAACCAGACACCTGTTATGAGACCCATTAATTCACGTATTCGCTATTATATTCATTCGTCTTTTTAAACGAAAACGTTAAAAAACAAATATTATTTCTAAAATCGCGTTGCGCTTGTCAGGTGGCCAGGCACTATAGGGTGTTCTTTGAAACAATTAAATACTGAAATTTAGAGCCTTGCCTTGAAATGCATTTATTTCACGAGACAAGCTTTTTATACAATCCTCTCCTCCTTCAGATACTTACGTTCGAAGTTGATTCCAGCCCCCTCCGGCCTCCCCGGCCGGAGGGGATGGAACATAAAAATCGGTGTTGTGACACTGGCAAAGTGCCCTAAATTTTATGTTTATTATAATTCTTTTCTTAAAAAACGTTACGCCTGACAACTGAACAGGCACTACTAGATGATCTTTGAAATGCGATAATAATAAAAGTGTGGCGTGGTTAATCCCTTAATTTAGTCATAGCACTCTTCTTTTATACAATCCTCTCCTCCTTCAGATACTTACGTTCGAAGTTGATTCCATCCACTTTGGCCGCCCGGCCGGAGTGGATGGAACTCAGCGATCTTTCCATTTAAACAAAACAGGCATTTCCGAAATACAAGTACTGCCCCGTCACTGCTAATCCCAAAATATCCGCTATTGGCCCAAAAATCCGTTGCGCATAGACCCTACGAAGGCACTTACCAATGATCTTTGAAAAACTAAAAAGTTTGGTTGGCTCAGATTTTGGCTGCAGCCAATGTATACACAGGCCTTTTTTCCTTCAGGTACTTACGTTCGAAGTTGGTACCCACCCACTCTCCAGTCCTTGCACCTGCTGTGGGTAAGAACTCGACAATCCGGAATCTGTGGGAATTCTCTTTTAGTACAGTCTGCATCTGGCCAAAGTAGTTGGCATGGTCAGTTGCCATCTTAAACACGCCATTGGGCTCAAGAATACGATGCACCTGTTCAAGATTCGATTGATTGACAAAACGCCTCTTGTTATGACGTTTTTTGGGCCAAGGGTCAGGGAAGTACAGATGAACACAATTCACGGATTGATCATTAATATGCTCTGCCAGAAAAGTCGCACCGTCTGTGCGAAGAAGGCGAATGTTTTTCAAGGCCCACCGGCCAACTCGATCAATAGCATGCCGGTAGTACTTGCTGGCCCACTCGATGCCCAGAAAATCAACCTCTGGCTGAGCTTTGGCTTCGTTAATAATAAACGTGCCCTTGCCTGACCCAATTTCAATATGCACGGGCGATTTGCGACCAAACAGCTCAGAGAACGAAAGTTTATCGGATATGGCATCAGGATCAAGACATATGGATGGATAGTGTTTTAAAGACCTTGGCATGGATTCTGGTTCCAATAATTAGCTCATTTTAAGACAGTAAAAGAAAAAACGCTCAGAATTATAGTCTCAACCCGGGTGTAAGAACATGAAATAACTGGTTTTCTTGGCATAATGACAATTTAAGTGCCTGATCTAATGGATCGATGAGTCTGGATGAACCGTATCATTATTTTGAGCGTATCTGACATTGTTTTGGATTCGCTGAGGTCTTAGAAAGGATATCTGAACTATGCTACTTCAATTGGTCAGGGCTCGGCGTAGACAGGTTCTCATTGACATAAACACGCAAAGAGACTTCCTGCTGGCTTCGGGCACAGCTTGCATTCGAAATCACAGACGCATCCTTGCTCACATTCGACGCATGATGGCCTGGGCACGCGCTCACGAGATCCCGGTCATTTCCACGTATGATGTCCATTCTGAAGACCCTGAACGAACAGCCTTTCACCTCAACGGCGGTCATCAGAAAGTGGGATACACTCTTCTCGGAAATCACTTGAGTTTTGCCGCAGATAACAACACCGATTTACCCCGCGAAATGCTCAGGCAGTACAAACAAGTGATTCTCCCAAACCGTTGCTTAGATCCCTTTGACGAGCCGCGTATTGACCGCTTGCTCAGTGAAATCAGAGTTGGCGAATTCATAGTCATGGGCACTTCAGCCGAAGAATCTGTGGCAGCCACTGTCTTGGGACTTTTACAGCGACACAAACCGGTGACAGTCGTCACAGATGCAGTGGGATCGCACGACAGCCATCAAGGCAAAATGGCCTTGAGAAAAATGGAAGCCAAGGGTGCAAACATGACAGACACCAAGCGAATAGCGGGTGTTTCACACTTAAAACTGGTAGGCGCGTGTCCTTGTGACAGCTGCCAACGTTTGCTTGTTAAGGCCAATGGCGAATCCATGAGTCATGCCCACAAGAACTAGTGATCAGCATAAACCGTGCCTGTCACTCACCTCATTTCACGTCTCTGGACATGTCCATTCCAATGTACATGAGCGGCTGCACAGAGGCTCGGCCTTCCCCCCAGATCATTTTGTGCCCCAGATCCGTTGCAGTCCCACCACCCCAAAAACGGGTGTTAGATTGCTTGCGATCAATATAAAATCGCTGCCACCATGGATTCACCATAGGTATCCCACAAGGCCTGTTCACTCATATTCGAGTCCGAGGCCTTCATTTCCAGGGTGATTGTAGGGATTTTTAGGGTTTCACCTGCGTAGGCACCCAAGGAACCCGGGCGAGCACCGAGTTTCTTAACAGGTAAGGGGCACAGTTCAGCCATGGCTTGCGCCAGCCCCTGGGCAGGTCCATCATAATCGACACAAGATAGCGGTTGATGCAACGTGACTATCTTGTCGGGCTGATACGCCTCAATAATGCCGTCCAGAATGACGGATTCTGGTTCAGACAAGGCGTCCATACCATGTACTTCATTATTGACACGATTATCACTCTTGAAGTTTCTATTCAAATCCACACCATGGGCATTATATCTAACGCGGGCCGCACGACCATCTGGGTTGGCCACTGGAATGATGATAACCTGTCGGCCTATCAACAGATTGGAATTATTCCTTAAATGCTGGGCCAATCGCCTCACCAAGGGTGTGCCGGCATCCTCATTGCCATGAATCGTTGCGATAATGAGGGTCACATCCTGGCCGTCACCCAGAATATCATAAAGCACCATTCGATTCTGAATTGATCGACCGCCCACACGAACCTGGGCAGGAGAAAGCTCTCTCTGTAGATCCTCATTTTGGACGCTGAATGTCAATGATGGAGTAACAACTTCGGCTTGCCGAGCACAGCCACAGGCAAGAACACACGTAAAGAGAACACACCGTCTAAACCACTGAGCAATTTGATTTATTTCAATTTTCATGGGAAATCTTTTCATTGCGTCTCATATTTCTTATTTTCATTCTATGGTTCTTTTCGGCAAATGCCATTGAATTACATGAATAACTCGTGTGTTTTCTCGTTTCAAGGGTGATGACGCATATCAAAATATTGTGTATACTTGCTTGGCTCTTTCAATAACAACGACCTGGAATCAACGATGATCTCTAAACATGATAGACTGGCAGAAAAGGGATTATCGAAAAACTCTGAGGGAAAACACGGGCATGAAAATACGCAGATACACTGTGATCCAAAGATTATTTCAAAAAGGCTTACGCCAATCATGACCCAGTCCAGCCAAACTCCCAGCCTGTTTGACATGGAAGAAGCTGAACCCGACGTGCCTTGCGATCACGTGATTCAGGTGGCGTTTGACTCTGGGGCTGACACCGCGTTTTCCTATCTTGTGCCCAATGAGTTCTGGCCGATTGAACCGGGACAGCGGGTGGAGGTACCTCTCGGGAGAAAAAACAAACCTGTGACCGGGTATTGCGTGAGCCTGGATCAATCCCGAACAAACACGTCTGCCAAAGGTAAGTCTTATCGCTTGAAACGAATTTTCTCTGTCATCGACGACCGGCCTTTGTTGGCCCCACATCTCCTGGAACTGGCATGCTGGATCAGCCAGTATTATGTGTGCCCCTTAGGCCAAGTTCTGGCAGCGATGGTACCTGGGGCCGTTAAACGAGGGGCAGGCATCAAAAAAGAAAAAGCCGTTTACCTGGCAAAGGATTGGCAGTCGCTGGGTGAACATGTCAGGGGGAAAAAACAGAAAAAGTTGCTTGGCGAACTGGAGTCACTTAAAGCATTTAGTGAAGAAAACGCCATCTCCAGCACAGAGCTTCAGCTCGCCTCTGGCTGCACAGCTCAGCCCATCAAACGTTTGGCAGAACAGGGCTTGGTTCAATTTACTACACGGTCTGTCTTCAAAAAACTCCCCCCAATGCCCGAAGGACTCCTGGTGCCTGAACAGCAGAATTTGGTTTTAAATGAAGATCAGACAAACGCACTCACACACATAATCGCTCAAATCCAGTCTGAACAGTTTGGCGTCACATTGCTCAATGGCGTCACAGGCAGTGGAAAAACCGAAGTCTATATCCGTGCCATTCAAGAAACCCTGGCTCAAGGTAAAGGGGCCATTATACTACTACCTGAAATCGCCTTGACCGCCCAGACTGTCCAGCGTTTTAAGGTTCGCTTTGGCCAGGTGGCTGTCATGCACTCGGGTCTCAGCAGCGCCCAGCGGCATGCCCAGTGGCAATCCATTCGAACAGGGGATGCACAGGTTGTGGTGGGTGCACGTTCGGCGGTGTTCGCCCCCTTGCCCAAGCTCGGTCTGATTGTTGTGGATGAAGAACACGAATCCAGCTACAAACAGGATACCACACCCCGCTACCATGCCAGAGACCTGGCCATTAAACGGGCTCACCTGGCTCAAGCCCACTGCATCCTGGGCACAGCCACCCCCTCCATGGAAACGCTGGTCAATTGTGCCAGAAAAGAGGCATTTCACATGGTCCGGCTTCCTAAGCGAGTGATGGATTTGCCCATGCCGCACATGCGGTTGATTGACATACGTGAAGAACCTCAAACCAAAAGTGGATTCCGCCTACTCAGTGGACTTCTGTGCGATCATCTTCATAAAGTCCTGGCAAAAAAAGAGCAGGCTATCTTATTACTCAACCGAAGGGGATACAGCAATTTTGTGTTCTGCCCCTCATGCAAACATACACTCCAATGCCGCAATTGTGACGTGACTTTGACCTTCCACAAGTCGACTTACCAGGCCAAATCATCGGTGCGTACCGTATCAGGCAAGCATATGGGTGACGGGTATGCCATTTGCCATTATTGCCTGGCACAAACATTGGTCCCAAACAAATGCCCTCTGTGTCAGAAGAAACTGATTATGATTGGACTGGGCTCTCAACGCTTGGAAGAAGAACTCCTGTCCAAATTCCCAGAGGCCCGGACCGCACGAATTGACAGCGACGCCATGGCCAACAAAAGCTATTATCAAACCCTCAAACAATTTGGCCAAGGAGAGATTGACATCCTGGCTGGCACGCAGATGCTGGCCAAGGGCCTACATTTTCCCAATGTCACACTTGTGGGCATCATCAGTGCAGACACCAGTTTGTTTCTACCCGATTTCAGAGCCAGCGAACGCACCTTCCAGTTGATCTCTCAGGTGGCCGGTAGGGCCGGACGTTCTGACAAAAAGGGAATCGTGTTTGTACAAACCGTACTACCTGATCAACCAGCAATCCAATTCGCAAAAAATCACGATTTTGATGGATTTGCACGGGCAGAACTGAAGCTTAGGAAAGACTGTCATTTGCCCCCCTTCTGGCGTATGGCCAAAATTGGTCTGCGAGATGAAAATTTTGAACGTTTGGAAAGCGTAGCCAATGCCCTCCGTCAGCGCATTGACCATACCCTGGCAGCCCTCGGTCTTGAAGCTCAAGTTCGAGGGCCCATGCCACCTGTGATCAGTCGCATCCAAAGATCTCACCGTCTTCAAATCCTCATTCAGGCCCCTAAAGCCTCGATTCTACAGAGCCTGTTTGCAAGCCTGCGAAGGCAACCACCCCTTAAACCCGCTGTAAAAACAGTGATTGACATTGACCCTGTCCATGTATTATAATATGGGTCTTTGCCACAGAGAATAATGTGGCAACCCTATTCGGGGAGTAGCTCAGCTTGGTAGAGTGCTGCGTTC
>CAZBTJ010000031.1:0-45130 GCA_964494325.1 uncultured Pirellulales bacterium | reverse complement strand
ACCCTTCACCCTTCACCCTTCACCCTTCACCCTTCACCCTTCACCCTTCCGGCCTTCCGGCCTCCACATTCTCTCGATATCTTCCAGGCTTCGCCCCTTGGTTTCCGGCACAAATTTCCAGAAGAACAGGGTGGCGATCAGGCAGATGCCAAGGGTTGGATGGCCTTTAACGCATTTGCTTCCTTTTGTGCCACGTAATACAAATCGTAGCGGAGCTGTAAATTCATCCAGAAATCCGGAGAGGTTCTAAAGGCTCCTGCCAGGCGTAGCGCTGTGCTGGGCGTAATACCTCGACGGCCATTAATGATTTCATTGATCCGTTGGTATGGCACATGAATGGCATCGGATAGTTGCCTTTGTGTGATGTCCATGGGTTTGAGGAATTCTTCCAATAGCATCTCGCCTGGATGGGTGGGTGCTCGATCAGTTGGTATACGAATCATAAAAAACTCCTACGGCCTGTTAACTTGGCCAACTTAATGGTAATCTGCAATTTCAACTTCACAAGGCCCTGACTCTGACCAAGAAAAACAAACCCGATACTGGTCGTTGATACGAATACTGTATTGCCCTTGCCTGTTGCCTGCCAGTTTTTCAAGTCGATTACCTGGTGGAATATGCAGTTCTTCCAGAGTTGCAACAGAATCCAATTGATCCAGTTTTCGGAAGGCAATTCGCCAGAGGTTGCTAGGGCATAGTTTCAAAGCCTGCTTAGTCGCACGACCATTGAAAATATCTTCAGAACCTTTATTCCGGAACGAATCTATCATGTTAACATCTTAGCACGGATATCATGTTATTTCAAGTCGAACTATCCAGATTAGAAGAATTTGTGACAAATGGACTATCCTTTCATCCACTTATGCTCACGCTGTCCTTCCGGCCCAAGCCACACTATCATACTGTCCTACCTCTTTTAAGCCGTCAGCTCTCAGCGATCAGTCCTCAGCTTAAAACAGTATGGCGGACTTCGCTCTGCTCAGACTACTAACCGTCACACAGTTACACCTCATTTTAAGCCGTCAGCTTTCAGCGATCAGCCCTCAGCTTAAAACAGTATGGCTGACTTCGCATTGCTCAGACTACTAACTGTCCCACGGTCCTACCGTCACACTGTCTTACTGTCTTACCTTCCTACCTTCCTACCCTCACCCTTCACCCTTCACCCTTCCTACCTTCCGGCTGCCACATTCCCTCGATGTCCTCCAGGCTCCGCCCCTTGGTCTCCGGGACAAATCTCCAGAAGAATAGGGTGGCGATCAGGCAGATGCCGGCAAAGGTGAAGAATCCGACATGCATACCTAGCGTGGCCACGTACCAGGGGAATAACTGGGCACTAATGGCGTTGGTGCCCCAGTTGGACAGAGTCGCAATAGACATGGCCTTGCCCCTGACCCGGGTTGGGAAGATCTCCGGGGTGAGAACCCAGATGACCGCACAGATCGACAGGGCGACTGAGGCGATATAAACACCCAGGACCAATACGATCAGCAATCCCGGGATGTTACCGAGGCTAAACAACACACCTGCTGTTGCCAGGGTCACTACCACAGCCCCCATGCCTCCAATGAGTAGGGGACGTCGTCCCAAGCGATCAATCACACTGAGAGCTACGAGTGTAAAGATTAGATTGACAATCCCCAGGGCGACCTGGTACTGCAGGGCGCTGCCCAGTGCCAGACCGGCCTGTTTGAGGATGCTGGGGCCGTAGTAGATGACGATGTTGACACCGGTCATCTGGCCAAAGACTGACAGGCCGATGCCTACCATCAGGGCCGTACGTAGACCCGGTCGGAAGAGTTCCTTGATGGAGGTCGTGTCATGGAGCAACGATGCATTAATCTCATCGTATTCCTTTTGCGCAGTCTCAGCACCACTAATCCTGGCCAGTATGCCCAATCCTTTTTTGCCCATGCCGGCGTTGATTAACCATCTTGGGCTCTCCGGCAGCAGAAATAATAAGCCGAAAAAGAGGCCCGCTGGAATCATTTCCGCACCAAACATGCTACGCCACACCTGGGCGATCAAAACATGATGCAGGAATCCCTGGCCGGAAGATGCCGCGATATAATCCTGGGCGTGCTGCTGCAGCATGAAATTGGAGAAGTAGGCGGCTAAAATGCCAATCACAATGGAGAGCTGATACATGGCCACCAGGCGACCTCGCACGCGTGGCGGTGAAAACTCGGAGATGTACAGCGGTGCCAATACCGATGCCATGCCTACGCCTATGCCACCGATGATACGCGCCATGATTAGACTTCGAAAATTAGGTGGTATGGCCGACCCCAATGCGGAGACAAAGAACAGCATGGCACTGACAATCAATACGGGTTTTCGGCCAAACCGATCCCCCAGCCAACCGGCCACCAGTGCGCCGACGATGCAGCCCACAATCGCCGAACTGGTAAACCATCCGGACTGCAACTCAGTCAAACTGAACTGTGTGGTGACCATGTCAACCGTGCCGGAAATGACGGCGGTGTCAAAACCAAATAATAGCCCACCCAGGGATGCGACCAGGCAGACCAGCATCAAATAGCGAAAATCGCCTTTTTCCATGGGCTGATTGTTTAGATCCGTGTTTTGTAGATTCGTCATTGCGTATTTTCCAAGTTTTAAACTTCTTCACACTTCACACTTTTACCTCCCGACAGGCACGTGTCATGGCCTGCAGGTTTTTCAAGGGTGTTTTCTGCGGCACACCACAACCTGCAGACACAATGAGTCTGTCCTGGATGCCGGAATCATTAATCATCATCTGAGTGGCCTTGTAGACCTCTTCTGCACTGGACTCTTGCAGGGCCATGGTGTCGAGGTTGCCCTTGATGACACATTGCGTCAAGGCCTGCCCTGCTTTGGCCAGGGGGACCATGGCATCCACTTCAAATACCTGCATATTCAATGCTTTCAGGTGAGGCAGGAGGTGATCGGTTTTGCCACAGATATGCAGCCAGAAGTCACATCTGTCCTGCTGCAATTGAGCGATGGATGATGCCTGATACGGCAAGGCAAATCGCTCGAACAACGCCGGGCTCAGCAGACTGGCTGACGAATCTCCATATTGAATACCGTGCACACCGGTTGCCTGCATGGCCTTGCCATAGGCCACGACCAGGTCTGTGCAAAACTCCAGGTAGTCCTGTACCAATTTGGGATCTTCGGTCATGATGTCCATAATGAAGTTCTGTACCCCTCTGAGATTGGCAGCCGTGCTAAAGGGGCCGCAGTCAATATTGGCCATCACGTAGCATTCTTGGTCAATTTTATCTACCACCCGGCGAGCTGCTGCGATCACTGTCTTCATGCCTGCTGCCTGATTGGGATCAGGTATCGTTAGCTTGGTGAACTCTCTTAAGATGGGCAGCACAGGATCACCGCCCAACGCGTCGCCGCTGTCGGGAAATGTCACTTTGCCGCCCATGGCCTCATGCACGACCAGATTGTCACGCGTCACATAGATGCCGTCGCAACCACATCTCTTCGTAAAGTCAATCAGGGTATCTGCCAGCACCTCCGGCTGAGTACTCCATTCACTCTGTTTGACGCCTGCCAAACGACAGGCTGCTGAGGTGGCAATGAAGATGGAAGCAGGATAGTTTACAGTCTTGCCTTGAATCGTGTTTCTTATTCTTTCGTAACCGGTCATTTGGCTGGGATTCCTTGTGTCTTGGGCCTGTTTATTACTCATCAATCATCACGGGATTGACCATGATCTCGTCGACAAAGAGCCAGGACTTTCGACCCTTGGCCCTGTGCCAGTCGGGTTTGTAGTGTCACTGCTTTACCCATGGCTTCATGCTGAATAGTCGTCTTTCCACTCGACTGGATCTGTGACCTGAGTTCCAGGAAATCAATCATGGCATCCACCCGGGCCTCGGCATCCATGTCCGGATTCCACTGTGCTTCAGCCAGGGCCACATGCATGAAGGGTGTCCTGCGGCAGAACACGGAATGATCCGCCACTGTGGAGCCGTGTTTGTCCACGGACTGCTTACCCAGGAAGTTGCGTGCCCACTGCTGCAGGGTTCTCATATACGCGTAGTACGCATCGATCGTGCCGGTCAATGTGTAGCGTTTCTCGTTTTCGGTCATCCAGGCCTGCAAAGACGTTTCAGTATAGGGCGGATCAGCCGGACAGGTCTTGCTGAAGCCGTGGGCGTATGGGAGGGTCTTGTTGATATAGCCGAAATCTTCTTGTTCACCGCGTATACTGGTGCCGGAATTGCAGTTCTCCCAGAAGATGTTGCAGCGAGGATCAAGTCCCTTCATCTCAGCGTAATGTCCCAGGTTGGCGTGCACGCCGCAGGAAATCCAGAGATCGGGAAACTCTTTTTTGATGGCAGCCACTATGGGATTTACGAATTCCAGCATAATCTGGCCCTTGGATTTGGATTGGCAGGCCGGACACTGACATTTGGGCACCTCGGTGAAGGCCTGAAAATAGATGCCGTCGCAGCCGCTGGGCACGTAGAGTTCGCGCACCTTTCTCAAGATTTCACGCTGAAAAAATTGCTTGTTGAATTCGCTGCTCCCGCACATCTGCACCGCCTTGCCCACACCGTGATCAAATTCTGCGGGAATCGTAAAATTCCAGTCAGGATTCCAGCCCCAGCCAAAGCCCCATATGACCCTGATGCCGCGACTGTGAGCGAAGTCGACATACGCCTTGGCCTGTTTGGGCGGATAGTTGTCCCAGTGAATGAGTTCGTTGAGTTTCCAGCGACTCATGTTTTCCATCCAGGCCTTTTTGTCCGGCATATTACAGCCCCACACCCAGTGCCCGCGGTATTCGAGTCGCGGGTAGTCTGTCACGGCAAAGTCATGCGCCTGCAATTTTCCATCAGTCACCTTGAAGTGCTTGAGGTAATAGTGTTCCAGGTCACGCAAACCGTACAGGACCCCGCGTTCATCGGCGCCCAGGATGGCCAGTATCCAGCGGTCTTTGTTTTGTGGATCCGGTGCGCAACGCATGGAATAGCCCTGCGCAGTCTCGATAGCCTTGAGAAAGCCCCTTTCCGCCAGACGCCTGATCAGGCGATTGTTATTCACAGTGCCCAGGACAACCAGGTCATGCGTCCTGTCACGTTCCCTTGAGGACACGAGCTTGACCTCGAGATGCTCGAGAAAAACCCGCTGCACTTCAGTATAAGTATAAGCTGTGATACTGCCGTCATCTGCTGATGGCGCAACCATGACCACATCAACGCTGCCATAGGCAGCACAGCCCAATAACAGGCCCACCAGAGAACGGCACAAGTTAATTCCAAGACGCTTCATAAAATCCATCTCCATGAAAATTTATTATTGTTTGTTTGTCAGTGACTGCTGCTGTTTTTCAATGGCCTGAATACAGAACAGCAGGGCACGCGGCACATGAAAGAATCCCTTGTAGTTGCAGCCTTTGCAGGTATGGGTAAGATTTCCTCGGCGATCGCAGTATCCGAACCAGGCATTGTGTTCCGAATCCACAAAGTGCTTGAACGTGTAGTCGTGCACCTTTTTCAGCCAGTCCAGCCAGCGTGGCTCCTTCGTTTTGGTGTAGGCCAGCACGAGTGCGTACAGGGCTTCAGTGTGGGGCCACCACAGCTTCATGTCGGATTCCAGTTGGAGTGTGGGGCGATTCTCCACGTCCATGAAGTAATACAGGCCGTCGTATTCCTTGTCCCAGCCGTATTCCAGAGAGCCCTCTATGATATCATAGGCCATGGCGTGCGCGTCTTCATCAACCACATGGTCCAGCACATGCAACAAAAACCACGCCACCTCAATGGAGTGCCCGGGATTGAAGAAACGGCCTTCTGGAGAATCTGCCAAACCAGAACCGTCCAGAGCGACATTTTCCATGAGAATGCGCCGTTGTGGATCATAGTGCAGGCGACATCCCTCGATAGCTTTTTTCATAAAGTCGATATAGCGTTTGTTCTTGTCCATCTTTGTGAGTTCCAGGGCCATACCGGCTAGGACCATGACATTGGCCAGACTACTGGTCTTGGGTGCACCTGCCAGTGTGGGCCGTCCCAGCATCTCCGGATTGTCGATCCACCGGGTGATTTCCCAGAACAGGTCTATGGCCTTCTGTTTGTACGCATCCTGCGCAGAGGCCTTGGCATATTCCAGATAGGCCAGCATGGCAAAGACCGCCGCGTAGGGCTTGCGCTGGAAGAAGGTGGGGGCGCCCTCGCGCGTCAGGCTAAAATAGTAACGCCCTTGTTCGTCCAAGGCATTTTTCTCCAGAAATTCCACGCCGAGCGTTGCCGCGTCAAGATGCGCGGGTTGTCTGCCGCACTCATTGTACAGGCGGGAGAACATCCACACAGACCGTCCCACTGGCCAGATGTATTTCTTGGTGTCATAGACCGTGCCGTCACGGTCCAGGCAGGAGAAGGTTCCGCCATGGTCCTGGTCCAGGGAGTGCTTGAGCCAGAACGGCACCACGGATTCATAGAGCGATTTCTTGTATGACTTTAGGTATGTCTCTAGCATTGTGTGTTCCTCATTCGCATGACAGCCGTAAATTTTTAAGCGGTACCTTAATGGTGGCGACAGCCCACTTGGATATTGGATATTCCTTGTTGGATATTGGATATTCGATCTTTCTTCAGATGCATATTACCCTGGTTTGAACAAAGCCAATCTTTTCATTTTGTTTCTGAACACTCAACAACCAACAAGGAATATCCAATGATCAAGGTCGGAAGTCGCTGTGCTCCACTGGTCTACTTTTTAGTTCACTCCTGAATCAGTTCTGAGACGCTTCGGAATTGGCAGGACTGTTAATCAAGATCTCATCAGAAAACAACCATGCCTTTTTGCCACTGGCCTGATGCCAGTTGGGGATGGTGCCGATATTTTTCGCGACGATTTTGAGAAAGCGTGCCTGTGTGTCACTGCCTTTGGCCTGAAACGTATAATCAAGTGGTCCGGTTTCATGGACATCAATGCTAGAAGTCAAGCTGGTCACAAGGCGGAAATCTGTTCCATTTTCAGAAACGTAAACCTCAACCCGGGTGGGCAGAAAGATGCCCACTGACACCTGTTGCATGCAGTGAAGGGACACTCTGTTAATCAGTTGCAATTGCTTCAGGTCTATGGTTGCTTGCAGATCGTTACCGTGAAACCCGAGCCACTCTGGATCAGTGTGGCTGAGATGGTCAGTCTTGCTCAAAAGACCATCAAGCAAAGACCTTGCGCCGTTTTCGCCCGGATAGTAGGTAGAAGGATTTTGTTTCAACGAGATCATCCCATTCACGGCCTCATGCTGAACGCGTAGAGGGATGGGTAGTTGGATCTGATCATCGGGCAACATGTGCTGGCGACAGCGTTCAAAATGCACGGAAATCTTGCTGTCTTGGGTCAGGTCCCAAAGACTGGTCTGTTGATGACGCAGGGCCAGTGTAGACACGATCCAGTTCTGGGTCCAACCGGTGAGTGTGCCCCAGACACCCCAGCCATGATCGGCATTGGAGCCCCAGTACTCCCAGCGATCCATGTCAAAGCCGCGGAACCAGGCGCCGTCCAGATCCGGGTGCGTGTCACTTTGGCTCTGGATGCGTACCAGAAAATCGGCCATCTTGTCTGTGGCCTTTTGATAAAAGGGATCACTCGTGGCTGCAGCCGCCTCGTTCAAACCGAAGAAGGCAAAATTGGTGGTGTAGAGCATGTCCGCAGCAGGATCACCATTGGCCTGAATGAGAGGCGCCTCATTGGTGCCGTAAGCGGCATTGGACCTGGGAGGACCGTATTGTCCGCCGCTCTTGCCGACCTCCTCTTGGATGCCGCCGCAGGCGTCCTGGTGTGACAGTAGATCAGTGGCGATTTGTTTTAACCAGGCGCGATGTTGGGCCGTATCATCCACACGGATCAACCAGGCTAATACCAAAATCATACGACCACGTTCCTGCTGAATGCCATTAGTCCACTTCCAATGGGGGTAGGCCTCCATAGTACGTTTGATAGCATCGCGCGTGCGTGTCAGTAGTATATCGTGCCCTACTTTGTCATACAGCCAGAGGTAACTGGTCCAGATCCAGGATTCAAAATGCGGATGGATGTTCACCGTCTCGGAATTCCAGTAGGCGAGCCAGTCCTTGTTCTTCATCTGGTCTTCATGCAGACTGGGACCTCTAAAACCATGTTTGCCCGTTGTTCTAAAATTACCGAGGATCAGTTCGAGAATTGACTTGTCCCATTTCGCACTGTTAAGATTGGCAGCCGCACCAATAGAGCCGAGAAACACCCTGGCATTATCGTCTCCATAATAGTGTTTGGACGAGGCCGGGTAGGCACCCCAACTGAGAAGGCCATACGACGGACTTTCCGGGTCGTTGCGCGGTCCCTGGCGGAGGGGGGATGTAAAGTACAGATAATCCATCAGGTTTCCGGCAATGGCGCGGCTCCGCGGATCCCTATCAAGCCGAGAGCGCATGGATAACGCCAATGCTGATTCGGCCTGACAGTCCGCACGTCGGCAATATCGGTACTGCTGCGTGCCGTCCCAATCCAGACGTGAGGCATGTCCCTCGAGAATACCAAAACGTCCATCACCTGCTTCACGTTCCGGGCCAATGGGTGGTCCAAATTCTGAAAAGTTCGTACGCTGTTCATTGGGTAGATTTTGCCAGGATTCACCTACTAGAAATTTACCCTTGGAAAACCAGTCCACACCATGAATAACAGCTTGCTTGATCGCATCATCAGGTAATGTTGCATTTCTGCTGTACATGGAACGAACGGTTTCCGTCCACGTTAGGCCATCAACTGCCAGCGTAGGATCAAGCCAGTTAAGCACGACCTTCCAGAGCTGTTGCCAGGCGTCCTTGGGACTGTAGCGCCCTGATACGAAATGGCTTAACTTCGTGGCTGATACCAAGATGTTGCCGGCCGGGAGTTCAAAGAGAATCGGATGCACCGGCGTATCAGCCAATCCGTAGACGGCCGTATCATACCCCGCGACTCTGGCGAGTACCAGATGCGGATTATCAATCTCAACCGTTACAAAGCGGCACCCATTGATCATCATGATACGCATGGGCTTCAGTGGATCGCCAAAAAGATCCGATGTCACCACTGCACGGCCCAGAGGCGATGTCTGAATTTTGCCGACTGTCATGCCAGGCAGATGCGTAGGGAATTCAATGTATAAACGCAGATGCTTCTTTGCCGCTTCATCGAAAACCTCTGGTGGGATCGTGGTTGTCTCCGAGGGATAAGCGCCGGCCAGAATCAATACCCCGGCATTGGAAGGGGCCTGCGCCACCGCCTGACCGGGATGATCGAAACGACGACACGGAATGTTTTTGTCATTCAGGACCTGATACAGATCATTGCCCTGTTCGCAACTCAGATACACGGTGCCCTGCGCAGTAGTGGCACACAAGAACCATATGATGAACGAGAGTACGAAACATCGCTGCATAGTCACCTTTCCAGCAATAAACTTGGCGTCGCTTCGCGACGGAAAAACACATCTTTGTGGTTTCACAGAGTTATCCACATTCTACTCGAATCAGCAATAATAAAAAGGGAAACCCGGCTTCTTCTTATTCTCCTGATAGGAATATCCAATGATCAAGGTCGGAAGTCGCTACGCTCCACTGGTTTACTTTGTAGTTCATTCTTGAATGAGTCCTAAGGCGTTGTAGACTTGGCCATAGCATTGACCAGGATTTCATCTGCGAACAACCATGCCTTTTTGCCACTGGCCTGATGCCAGTCAGGGATGGTGCCCATGTTTTTCGCGACGATTTTGAGAAATCGCGTCTGTCTGTTAATCTGTTCGGTGGTAAATGTATACTCAAGTGGTCCAGCTTCATGAACACTGATACCAGATGCCAGGGTTGTAATCCGTTGGAAATCGATTCCATTTTCAGAGACGTAAACCTCAACCTGGGCGGGCAGAAAGATGCCCACTGGCACCTGCTGCATGCAGTGAAGGGACACTCTGTTAATCAGTTGCAACTGCTTCAGGTCTATGGTCGCTTGCAGATCGTTACCGTGAAACCCGAGCCACTCTGGATCAGTGTGGTTGAGATGGTCAGTCTTGCTCAAGAGACCATCAATCAAAGACGATGCGCCGTTTTCGCCCGGATAGTAGGTAGAAGGATTTTGTTTCAACGAGATCATCCCATTCACGGCCTCATGCTGAACGCGTAGAGGGATGGGTAGTTGGATCTGATCGTCGGGCAGCATGTGCTGGCGACACGCATCAAAATGCACGGCAATCTTACTGTTCTTAGTCAGATCCCACAGACTCGTTTTCTGGTGACGCAGGGCCAGTGTGGATACGATCCAGTTCTGGGTCCAACCGGTGAGCGTACCCCAGACGCCCCAGCCGTGATCGGCATTGGAGCCCCAATACTCCCAGCGGTCCATGTCAAAGCCGCGGAACCAGGCGCCGTCCAAGTCGGGGTGCGTGTCACTTTGGCTCTGGATGCGTACCAGAAAATCGGCCATCTTGTCTGTGGCCTCTTGATAAAAGGGGTCACCCGTGGCTGCAGCCGCCTCGTTCAAACCGAAGAAGGCAAAATTCGTAGTGTAGAGCATATCTGCTGCAGGATCACCATTGGCCTGAATGAGAGGCGCTTCATTGGTGCCGTAAGCGGCATTGGACTTGGGAGGACCGTATTGTCCGCCGCTCTTGCCGAGCTCCTCCTGGATACCGCCGCAGGCGTCCTGATGGGCGAGCATGTCAGTGGCGATGTGTTTTAACCAGGCGCGATGTTGGGCTGTGTCGTCCACGCGAATCAACCAGGCCAATACCAAAATCATACGACCACGTTCCTGCTGAATGCCATTAGTCCACTTCCAGTTGGGGTAGGCCTCCATAGTACGTTTGATAGCGTCACGAGTGCGGGTCAATAGCATATCGTACCCGACTTTGTCATACAGCCAGAGATAGCTGGTCCATATCCAGGATTCAAAATGAGGATGGAGGTTGATTACTTTTCCTTGCCAGTAGCTTTGCCAGCCCTTGGCCTGTATTTGACTGTCGCCCAGACGCGGTCCTCGAAAACCGTATTTGCCGGTTGTCCTGAAATTGGCCAGGATCAATTCACAGATCTGCTTGTCCCATTTTGAATTGCCTAGATTGGCGGCCGCGCCGATTGAGCCCAGAAACACGCGTGCATTGTCGTCACCATAGTACACATGGGGATGGGTCGTGGCCCAGCCCATCAGGCCGTAGGTCGGACTATTGGGATCGTTGCGTGGCCCCTGACGCAGGTTGGACGTTGAATACATATAGTTCATTAGATTCTGGGCAATGGTTTGACTGTGCGTGTCACCATCCAGCCTGGCACGCATGGACAGGGCCAGGGCCGATTCCGCCTGGCAGTCCGCACGCATCCAGTAGCGGTACTGCTGATTGCCGTTGAAATCCACGCGTGAGGCATGGCCCTCGAGGATGCCCAGGCTGCCGTCACCGGTGGGCAGGGTCAGATCCATGGGTGGTCCAAAGGGATTGGTGCCTCCCTCCTGGTTTTCCAGCCACACGTGTTTCCATGCCGGATGGACCAGGAAATTTCCGCGGGAATACCAGTCCACGCCCCGTGTCACGGCCTGTGCGACGGCATCGTCTGGCAACCTCTCGTGAATGCCGTACATGGGACGAACGGATTCCTTCCAGTTCAACGACTTGATGACGATGTCCGGATCAAGCCTTTGTAATATAACCTTCCATAGATGCTGCCACGCGCTGCGCGGGCCGTAGCGCCCGCTGACACACTGGCTCAGTTTTGTCGTGGCAATGAACATGCCATCACGCGTGGGGTGTTCAAGCAGAATGGGATGGACCTTTTCAGGGGGCAGGCCATACACGACCGTATTGTAGCCCGCGACCCTGGCCAGCACCAGATGCGGCGCGTCATGTTCAGCCGTCACAAAATGGCAACCGTGGATTGCCAGGATGCGCATGGGTTTCAGTGTGTCACCAAACAGTTCCGATGTCACCACACAGCGTGCCAGGGGCGCCGTTTGAATGCTGCCGAGTCTTATGCCCGTGATTCGTTCGGGAAACTCAATGTAGAGACGCAGATGCTTTTGCAGTGCTTCATCAAGTACGGCCGGTTCGACGTCGGTGGCTTTCAGAGGATACCCCTGGGCCAGGATCAGTACACCGGCATTGGGCGGGGCCTGCGTCACAGCCTCCTCGGGCGTTTCAAAGCGATGACAGGGTATGTCATTGTCTACCAGGACGTGGTACAGGTCGTTGTCCTGGTCGCAGCTCAAATACAGTGTGCCCTGCACAGGAGCGACACACAAAAGCCATAAGATGAACGAGAGTAAAAAACATCGATGCATAGTCACCTTTCCCAGAAATAAATTTGACCCGGCTTCACTGGACGCGGAACACGGTAGGGTGGGGCTTGCCCCACCATCTCTTGTGGGCATGGCTATTTGGTGGGACAAGCCCCACCCTACAAAAAAAACCAATCATATGTGTGTTACCTTGGTTTGAACCAGGTTGAAATTTTCATACAATCAAATTGTTTCATCCACTGTATTAACGCTTTATTCTACTCTAATCAGCAATAATCAAAAGGAAAACCCGGCTATATTTAATTCTCTCGATACTCTGCCGCTGCCCGGGCCATGGCATCGACATTGTCCGGCGGGGTGTCACGTCCCAGACAACAGCCGCTGCTCAAGATGAATCCTTCGGCCTGTGACGCCTTTTCAATCGTTGCTCTTGACAGCGTGCAGATTTCCCTCGGGTCGGCCTCGACCAAGACCGAGGTGTTCAGGTTGCCTTTGAGCGCCACTTGGTCTCCGATTCGTTTTGCGGCCTCTGCCATGTCCACCTGCCAGTCGAGTTCAAGACAGTCACACATGGCCTTTGTTGTTCTTTGCCGCGAATTCATTGACTACTTCCTAACATCATGAACACCGGCAGTCTGAGTTGGGCTACCCATGTCATCAGGTATCATTTGTTGGCGAATGGGATCGAAGACTCTCTTGATCTTGCTGTCTGCGCTTAAATCCCAAAGATTCAGATTCAACTCGCGCAGGGCGAGCACCGTGGTAATCCAGCCCTGGGTCCAGCCCGACTCAACACTCCAGGCGCCCCAACCGTGATCTGCATTGGAGCCCCAGTAGTCCCATTGTGTGTAGTCGAACGTGCGATACCATGCGCCGTCAAGTTCTGGATGATCTTCGCTTGACACCTGAATGCGAATAAAGAACTCGGCCAGCTTATTCTCCATCTGAAGGTATTTATCATGGCCGGTGGCTGCGTATGCCTCATGCAGGCCGAGAAGGGTAAAATTGCATGTATAAAGCATGTCGGCCAGTGGGTCGCCGTTTTGTTGAATCAGGGACGCTTCATTCGTGCCATAGCCGGCATTGGATGTGGGCGGCGCGTATGAGCCCATGCCAATCTTGCCGAGTTCTTCTCTGATCGCGCCGCAGGCCACCTGGTCTTCCATCATGTCGTTGGCAATCTGATCCAGCCACTCGCGATGTTGCAACGTGTCATCCACGCGAACCAGCCATGCCAGGGCAAGCAGCATGCGCCCCCGTTCCTGCTGAAAGCCGTTGGTCCAGCGCCACTGGTCCGGATACGCGTTCATGGTCAGGGTGATCGCCAGGCGCGTGCGATCGAGCAGGGGCTCGTAGCCAGTCTTGTGGTAGAGCCATAAGTATGAAGCCCATATCCAGGTCTCATAGTGCGGATGAAAATTGACGACATCACGTTTCCAGTAAAATTGCCAGCCGTTATGTGTGACGGCCGGGTCGCTCAGGGCATTTCCTCGAAATCCTTTTTGGCCGGTGGTTCTGAAGTTGCCGAGGATATTCTTGACCAGGGCCTCATCCCAGCGTTCGCTTTTCAGCACAGCCGCTGTGCCGATGATGCCGAGAATCGCCTTGATATCGTTGTCCTGGTAGAAACGGTTTCTGGTGTCAGGCGCCCAGCCCAGGAGACCATAATGGCCGTCCAATGGATCGCCGTTGTTGAAGAGCCCCGAGTTGACATAGACCCAGTCGGCCAGGTTCGCAGCGACCGTTCTGCTGCGCGTGTCCCCGTCAATCAACCCTCTCAAAGCAAAGGCGATTGAACTCTCACCGTTTACATCCGTTCTAAGCCACCAGCGGATCTTTTGGCTGCCGTCGGATGGATCGATGCCGGAATGCACGCCTTCCAGCAGACCGTGGGTGCCGTCTCCAATAGGCCAGTTCGGCTGGGGTGCAGGACCGACAGCATTGCCTGCCCCGTATTTATTCAACTCATCGGACCATGATTCATGGACCAGCATCTTGGCGTTGTCATGCCAGTCAATACCGCGAATCACGGCCTCTCTCTGAGCATCGGCCGGCAATGGATCGTTCTCGGCGTATGTCGGTCTGACTGTTTGTGTCCATGTTAGCGGATTGTCAGGCAACTCAGGATCGAGCCACTGCAGGATCCTCCGCCAAATCAGCTGCCAGCTGCGTGTGGGTGCGTATCGACCCGTGACACACTGGCTCAGTTTCGTGGTGGCGATGAGGATATTGGTATGGTCCGGATGGTCGAACAGGAGAGGATAGACTGTCGTTCCCTCCAGGCCGAACACGGCCTTGTCGAAGCCCGCGACCTTGGCCAGTGCCAGATGGGGCGTCTCATTTTCACTGCTCACAAAATGACAGGCGTGGATCGCCAGAATACACATGGCGGGCAGTGCTTCACCAAACAGATCCGAGGTCACCACACAGCGTGCCAGGGGCGTCGTTTGAATGCTCCCGAGCCTTATGTCCGTGATTCGCTTGGGGAACTCGATATAGAGGCGCAGGTTCTTACGCATTGCCTCATCAAGCAGGGCTGGTTCAATAGCGGTGGCTGTCAGAGGATACCCCTGGGCCAGGATCAGCACACCGGCACTCTGAGGGGCCTGCTTCACGGCCTGTTTGGGATTATCACATCGCACGCACTGGATGTTATTGTTCTTCAGGACCTGATACAGATCATTGTCTTTTTCACAACTCAGGTACAGCGTACCCTGCGTTGTAGTTATCAAGAAAAGCCATATGATGGAAGATCGCACAAAACATCGCTGCATTGTTGTTTTTCCTTAAAAAAGTTACCTTAACCATTGTTTGCCGTTTTGATCTACAAACTCTTCTGTGGTTTTGAATTGTGGTTTCCACTGTCGGTGCCATTTCAGATCCCACAATTCAGGTAATGGAACCTTGCGGCAGGACAAATCAGTGAAGCTCGAATTGATGGCCCGGCCATGTCGAGCCAGGCTCACGCGTGCCATTTCACAGTCTATCCCTAATCCCCATTGTTGTTCGGGATCCCCGTCATCGCCGGAGGGGGGGACTGAATCCGTATCGCTGGGAAACGTACCCGGCCAGGTGCAATCCATCAACAGGGGCACTTGATTGCCCATGCCGCTGGCTTCAAGTCGACCCCAGAAAACCGGCTTACCATTGTCCTTGGTCCCAATATTCGGGACATGACCATAGAGATAATGATTGATCCCGTAACTGCCGGTCGTCCCATCCCACATGGGTCCCCAGGCCTCCCTGGCACCTCCGTATGTATCCGGAGTCATTCCCGGAACAGGTATTTCGTCGATATCCACCACAGCGGCAGGGCAGGCACGCATGTCTTGGGTGCTGTAATACGGTTTCAAGAGCACCATCCACCAGCCGGTCGTATAGTCCGAAGGCCATTGACTCCATTTACCGTCATAATCGCTGCTATACATCCCAAAGACCAGTGCCCAGCTATGCAGGTTGGAGATGCACACAGTGCTCTTGGCCGATGCCCGGGCCTTGCTCAGGGCCGGCAAGAGAATACCCATCAACAGGGCAATGACAGAGATCACGACCAGCAGCTCAATGAGGGTAAACCCCCTGTCTCGCTGATTTGCATTATATTTTTGAGAGGCATTCATCATGATACATACGTCTTTCAAATCATCCGGGCAAGACAGGCCTTCCAGCATGTAATGAGCCGGAAAGCCTGTCGCCCGGAATTGGCTACCATTTCGTTCACCAAGTCACTCTCATCAGAAAGCGTTTCACTCGGCGTAAAACTTGAATTCAGAGAACATGGTCCAGGAGGTATCATACCCGGGTGTCCAGTTGAGGAACTGCAGTCTGACCCAGCGTCCCTCCTGGCCAATAGGCACGGCTTGCATAACCGAGGGGGCATTGCCGGAATCTCCCGCGCCCCAGTGATCGCTTCCGTGGATCTCCTGGCCAGTCCAGTCCACCATGTCAGTGATGTCAACACGGTTGGGGTTGTCCCGCGAGGACACGGACACCGTGACCGTCTCGAACCCATAGTATTTGGGTTGATGATAGATGGCCACGCCGCCGATACTCTGAATGGATCCCAGATCAAAGTAGAGGGTGGGACCAAAGGGGGCATCAGCGCTACTGAAATTCCAGCCGGCACATAGACCACCGCTGTAGTCAGCCGCTATGACACCATCGGTCAACTTGGTTGCATCCAGATCCGATCCCCAATAGTCGGGCAGCGTTGGCGTATTGTCCAAAAATCCTTCCGGGGCCCATTCATACAGATTGATTGCTATGTCATCGCCATACACGTCATTCACAGCGGCCTGGGGAGACAGCCGGATGTCGTCGATATACAACACACCTGCTGCACCAGCACCGTCCACACCAATGGCCAGGGATGTCACATTGTCCATGCCCTGCAGGGCTGTCAAATCGATGTGCCATGTCTGCCATACATTGAAGACAATGTTGTCAGGATCACCGTCATAGGGCACCTTGGTGCTGTTGATCTTGACATACAACTCACCGGTATTGTCCGCTACATCGTAAAACGAGACAGACAGGGTCTTGATGCCGCTCGTGGTCCAGTTCTGGGGGGTTGCAAACTGGCGTTCGGTCTGGGACGCTGCGCCTCCCGTGTTGGTGTAATAGAATGGCATGGACCGGCTACTGCCAGTCAAGGTGACGCCTGTTTCCATGATATTGCCATTGTAGTGAGCACTGGCAACACTCCATATGTCATGTCCCACACCAGCACCGGTACCATTGCCGCCATAGCCGGCCGGGAAGAACTCATCGGCTGAATAGCCAAAACCATCAAGCCATACCTGGAAAGGACGAAGGGGACTGTTGTTGTTGTAACTCTCAAAATTTTCAACGACAATGGCGTCCACAATGGAAAAACTCCACACAGGACCTGCCCACACAGATGGAACCTCTGTTTCGTTGACTTCATCCACACGCCAGTAATAGGTCTGGCCCAGTTCAACATCAAAGGGACTGAGGTTTATGCTGTTGGTATTGGATATGAGAGAAGCGGCAATACCATCAGCGACTTCATTAGCATCAGTACTGAGATAAACCGTACTTTGAGCCGACTCACGGCCTGCACGCCAGGACAAAACTGCGTTAGGCGAAATATCCACTGATCCAGACTCAGGCACTGGCGTCCGAGCTGCCGTAGGAATCATGGAGAACTGCACTTCACTCAGGCTGTAGGACTGCATGAATCCACCAAAGTTGCTTTGGATGTTTAAACGCACCATCTTAGCTGCCAGCCCGCCAAGGTTTATTTCATCGTACTGATTGTAGGTGGGTACCCCTGGTGCCCGACTGAATTCATTGGCATCTTCAAAGATGTTCCAGGTTTGACCATCCTCTGAATATTCAATCTTAACGTCTTTAACGCCGTAGCCAATAAAGCCTTCGGCAGAGCTATTGGAGTTCCAGACGGTCATGGTATCCAGTTTTTTGATGCCATCAAATTCGTATTGAATCCACGGCTCCAAATCACCCGTGGCTGTGAACCACATAGTCTCAGTTTGGATGTCATGTGTGCCATTTTCACCCAGTCCAGACCCATCAAGCGTTTTTTGAGGCGTTGAAAAGTCATTAGAACTACTGGAGGCTGTGGCAATGATGTCGGCCCCGGGAATCGGAATCGAATAGGGCTCGACTGTAAAACGCCACACACCTCCTTTGAATACTGTCTTGTCTGCGGTGCCATTAACTTCATCCACGCGCCAGTAATAGGTCTGGCCGAACTCGAAGCGGCCCGCATCAAACGAATTCACATCCAGATCAGAGAGCGTGGGGATCGTTGCATTGTTGACGTCTACAAAACTCTCACCCACATACAGGTCATGCGTGGCTGCAAATTCACCCGGTTCCCAGGTCAAAACATGATCTCGCAGTACATCAGCAGCGTCATTCTCCGGAGAGGGAGCGGCTGCAAATTCATGGGTGAATCCTCGCATGATGAAGTCGACTTCAGCCTGGTCAATGCCCCGAGTCATCACCAGCACATCGTCCAACAACCCTTCATATAAAGCCAAAGGACCCGTATCGCGTAGATGACCGGTCCCGCCGATACTCAGATATTGTGGGTTATGGACTGGGCCATCTACGGTGGCAATGTCATGCTTCGCCCCGTCCAGATAGGCATCGTAGTCCGACCCGCTGCGCGTGTACACAATGTGGTGCCATTCCGTATCAGGCACAGAAAGCTGTGACCCAGGACGCAGGTTCGTGGCGCTGTTACCGCTATACAACTCCACCGTGTTTTGTTCATACTGATAAATGACGGCTGTTTGTTCGCCACCACCGCTGCCGTTGCTAAGGGACAGCAGATACACGTCAGCCTGCCCCAGGGTTGCGGATTTCATCCAAAGGGCAAAGGTAAAATCGCCGCTGGTGTCGACATCCTCAAAATCCGCAAAAGCCGAGCTTTGATCAAAGAATCCGGCCTGACCCAGCCCGGCTTTTCCTGCGACCAGGCCAATGACGCCGCCAAAGGCCTCTGCATGACGTTCTTTGCCGCTGGCATCCGTCAGAAACTCACCCACGGCGATCGTTTCGGCTTGCTCTTCGAAGCGATACAATGCTGCGGCATCGATTTCAATCGCGTGAGTCATCACTCCACTCACACACAGTACAAGCAGTATGGCTGCAAATTTGTTTCTTGTTAACATACTCATGTTGGATGCCTCCTCATCATAGTTATAGTTCATGCGACTTGGTCCAGACGGTCTGAGATCGAGTCTGTGGGCATAAAAGCCCATCTATTGGGATGTCAACCCTGTTCATGTGGGAATCATCACGGGAATACTCCTTCCTTCATCAATACTCTTGTCTCTTGTTTTCATGGTCCTGTCTCAGGGGCGAGTTCCAACACCGGCTCGGCAAAGAGGGCCCAGTCATTGCTCGACCTGTCTCCGCCGTCCGTGGTGGCTAGCGTGAGGAATCGATCTGTTGGTTGTAATTCAATATCCAGTGATTGAACTGGGGAATTCACTGTGACGCTCTGTTTCATATACATGTCTCGACCGTCCACCAGGACCCAAAAATCAGTTCTGTATTCGTCCGGAGTGTACATTTTTATAGTCTCTGTAATGCCGCACAACGCGGTGAATCGTAAAATCGTCACGCCCGGCATGGCTGCTCTGATGGCATTTAGGTCAAAGGTGATGCCCTGATTGCTGCATAGGTAGATTGAGGGATTTTCTGTGCCATAGTCCTTGCCCCCCAGACGCAGATAGGTTTTGGGCAATCGCTTAGTGCCGGTGTCACTCTCATGGTATGAGCCGTTCGTAATCCCGCCGTAGAACGCGCCGCAGGTGTTGGGGAAACCCGTAAATGTGTGTGCCTCAGTACTGACCTGTATCTGTCCATCTTCGTTGTCCGGCGTGAATACACCGTCGACAAAGGGATTTTCCGGAACGGGCCAATAGCGTGTTGTTCCCTGGCGTGACCTGAGACCGAGCGTTTGAATCTTGTTGGTATAGGGTCTACCGTTCAAGGGATTGATGCCGTGCTCCAGTGACCCGGTTCCGAATCCATTACCGCCGCCCACGATATCCGCCAGATTCAAGCGTATGCCCGGCACACCAAAACGGGTGGCTTGCTTAAGCGAATAAACAAAACGCGTGAGATTAAATGGCTTCCGTTTGATGGTACCGGTCGCTTCAATCGCTCCGGCCTGGCCCTTGGTTAGCATTTCAGTGTGCCCGGGAGAGGCGGCGTTGCGCGGGCTTGCCAGTTCGACCTTACCCTTGTACACATGGGCCTCTGATTCACCGTTTTCATGGGCAATCACGCCAAATTCCGTGCCATAGTCCGTGATCACTCCGGTCGCTGTTTCCACTGTAAAGCCCAGGGCGTGCTGCGGCACAAAGGCGGATACGATGCCTTGTGTGAGATACATGCTGCCTGCGTCATTGAGGCGCAACGCACAGGGTGCCTGCAGGATCACCTCAGCGCCATCATCAAAGACGATTTCCAGCAATCCTTGCTGGAGCAACATCGAGGAGGCGGTGAGTCGTGTACCATCGCTCACAGAATACTCCTGTCGGTCCCATTGTGCATCCACGGATCTAACTATTGTGGCAACCGGCGCAGGTGTAATGGGCACTGAAGAGCGAACCAAGGCAGATTCATCCGGTGTTGGTTTGGGCCCCAGCCAGGCCAGGAGCGAAATCACAAGAAGCATGACCAAGGCCCCAGCGCCCACCACGAATTGGCGTCGCTGGGAAAGGTACGCTTTATAGGCCAATGCCTCTGCACGCTCTCTTTCCTCGGCCTGGAATCGCTCCAGGGCCTCTTGGGCCCGTCTTTCTATCTCACGTTCTCGGGACAAGGCTCGCCACGGATCTGCCTCTGCAGCAGGGTTAGTTGAGCCCACGATCTGTCTTCTTTTTTCACGAAAACAGTCTGAAAACTCCAGCGCAGAGTCCTCAGCTTGGATCCGTTCCCAAAATGCCCGAGAAAAATCATCGTCACTCGTCATATCACAAGTCACGTGTCCCAGTAGATTCGTGAAGGCCAGGTCTTCACGGAATCGCGACAGGGCTTGCTCATCTTCACGCAGCAACCGGGCCAGTTGTTCGGCCTCGGCCTCGGTCAATGTACCGTCTCTAAATGCTTCCAGCCACTGATTCATACGCTTGCTGTCCATTAGCCGGGCTCCTGGGTCATTTGGCTCTGCACGCAACAGGCCAATGTCGTGCGCACGCGGTACAGGAGGGAGGAAACGCTCATGGCACTTTGACCGAACTGAAGGGCAATGTCCTTGACAGCCAGATTGGTCCGGTAGCGCAGATGAATGAGGTCTTGATAACGCTGGTTCAACTGATCAAAGCAGTGTTTTAGGGCCTGTAATTGCTCCAGACTGTTGTCGTGTTGTTGTGATCTAGTGACCATGTCGCGTTTGGCCCCTTCATCGATTATCATCTGGATCGCCTGGTAATGGAGTCTCTTTTGGCGCAGGAAATCTATCATACGGCGATGACAAATTGTGCGTAGCCAGGGTGAGAAGTCACGTTCTGGATTAAAGGTATCAATACTGCGAAAGGCCTCCAAAAAACCGTCTTGAACGATGTCGAAGATATCTTCGTGATTGGCAATATATTTGGCCACCGTGGCTCGCATGCGCGCCTGATACCGGCGAACCAGGATATCAAAGTCATCGGACGCTCCCTGCTGCACCCGCTTTACCACTTCACAATCTGTCAATGACTCATCATTCATTGCATGTACACATTCCGTCCAGACATTCCATTTTCATTCGCAAAAGCGCTATCTATAGTATTATTCGGACAACACAAGAAAATCTGACGCTTTTTTTTTGTATTTTTGGCCGCGGTATGGACATTTCAGCCCATGAACACAGGTTTCAAAGCAAAAAATGCCCGATCTCGTCGCATGCCTCGTCGCATGCCTTACTGTCCTGATCGGGACGTTTTCAGGGGCGATCCACACACCCTTGGTCGGCGAATTCGCCGACCACAGTTTCCACCAGCAGAGATAAAAAACGGCCTTTATCTGTGATCTGTGATCTGTGATCTGACAACTTTGCATAATTACTCCACTCGGTATGGGCCACGTGGGCACTAATCATTCTGCTTCGAAGTCTTTCCCTTCAGGTGTTTGATCTCACGGTCAAAATCGGAGATATACTCTCTGTCCTGCCGTACTTGAAATGTGTCATATTCCTGTTCAGCCTTCAGCTTGGTCTCCAAGGCGCTCACTTTGCCCTTGTCCTGTAAAATTGGATAGTCAGACAATTCCAGGAAGCTGTGTAGGAATCCCACCCAATCGTGCATTCGCATTGCAATACCCCGCTGAGCACGATGGAAGTTCCTGTCTTTATGGGCTTTCGCCTGTGATCGCTAACTGAACAAACCCACGCGCCGGCTCTGTCACGCCGAAGAACTGAGGGGTCTATTTAACCAGTCCACGAAGTGGTTCCAAAAAGCTGAAAGCTGAAAGCTTTTTGTTGCCACAGATAATCGCCCAGATAAACACATATCTTCGCTGTGCCAGCGAATTGGGTTTTGACTTCCCACTTTATTCGCACGTTGCCGTCAAAACACGCTGCGCGTGTACCACTGCGTGGGAGTCCTTCGCCTGTCACCATTTAGGTAAACAAGTTTCCCACATGGAGCCTGACCCGGCCTCAATGACGGCTTGGTTTGGGAGATGAGCCTTTAAGGTATGAACGTTAATCAGATGGAAGTTTCTATCTTTATGGGTTTTCGCCGAATGTGAAACATGTGAATTATTCGAACGACCGTCCCGCGATTAAACCCTCTGATCTTCCTACCTTCATAATTCCATTCCTTCAGTGGGGCTCTATCTACATCACAAATACTTCACGGTAAACTTTGGCGTTGAGGCTCTGCCTCTGGATAAGTGGTTCGGGCGCTTCCACGATGGTTCTCCTGAAGCGCATGCTGCCATGCTTGAGCAGAGGAAGAAAAAGGCCCGACTCTACAAGTGAACGACCATGCCTTGAGGGCATGGTTTCAGTTTACCCCTAAAAGGGGCTTCCATAGGGAATCCGCTAACGCGGATACTTGTCCAACAGATCCCTTGACAAGCTCGGGATGACAAAGTCACCTCGTTTGTATCATCAGCGGTCGGATACGACTCTGTCACTCCGAGCGCAGCCGAGAAGTCTATTAAATAAGCCCCGCGAAGCGGATCAACTCTGACCATGCCCACAGGACATGGTTTGCTGACGGAATCAAGTCGTTCGAAGCCAGATCGGATTTGCTCTTGGGTTCCTGTCATGCTATCTCTGAAGAGGCTCTTAGAGATCAAAAGGATTTGCCGTACTGCCAACCCTCTCGCATCGGTTCCTTGATAAAGGCATTCAACTCGGGGTGGTTGGTGATGCATGCGTTTTTGGCGTCCCATTCTATGCGCGTATTGAAACGCTGGGCCAACACACCGAGCAGGATGATCTCTGTTAAGTTGGCCGAGTAGCTGAAATTGGACCCTGGTTCCGGGCCAGTGCCCTTGATGGCACGTAGCCACTCACGGAACGAGCCACCCGACACGCGCGGGATTCTCTGCGCTGGGGGATTGGCCTTCCACTGGGCACGCAGGTCTCTCGGGAGAATGGCGGGCTGTCCAGCGTGTGTGCCGCAGCCGAGCATGCCCTTGGTACCCACCATCCAGCATGCCAGGTCAAGATGCGCAGCGTGTTCCGCGCCAAATTTGTCAATGCGTCCCACCTGGGTCCAGTCCTGTGGACCGTCAAACCAGTCAAGTGTGACAGGACCTCGCTTGCCCTTGGCCGGGAAGTGATATTTGAGACGGCTGCCTGCCGGAATCAGGCCCGCAAGCGACGGTTTTCGTTCGAGACATTCCACCACAGTGGGGGGATCGAGGTCCAGTGCCCATACAGGCGTGTCGAATGTGTGACAGCCCCAGTCACCCAGCATGCCCAGCCCGAAATCATAAAAGGCCCGCCACTTGTACGGGAGGTATCCACGATAGAAGGGGCGCGTCGCTGCCGGTCCCACCCACTTGTCCCAGGAGAGTCCTTCGGGCACTGGTGATGAGGGGGGCGGCATGGTCGCGGGGTTGGCAAAGTGTTGCCCGCCCATCTGCGGTCCGCTGTTGCGTGCATACACTTCGCTGACGTCTCCGATCACGCCTCCGCGAACGGCCTCCACAGAGTTTCGAATCCCATTGCCTGCATGGCCCTGGTTGCCCATCTGGGTCATGACCTTGTAGCGTTTTTTGGCCTTGACCAAGGTGCGTGTCTGCCAGATGTTATGAGCCAGGGGCTTCTGTGTGTACACGTGAATACCGCGTTCCATGGCAGCCAGTGTGGCAGGAAAATGCGAATGATCAGGCGTTGAGACCACGATGGCGTCAATGTCCTTGTGCATCTTGTCCAACATCACACGATAATCGTCAAAGAAGGGCTGTGTGGTGCGCCAGTTTTTCATGTTTTCTGCACAGTGGGTACGGTCCACATCGCAAAAGGCCACCAGGTTTTCATCCTTGCAGCCCTGGTTGTACGGTTGCTGGGCAATCCAGCCCCCGGATCCAATAAAGGCCACATTGACCTTGCTGTGGGCGGATTGACCGGGTTTTCCGATGGAAAATCCTGGGAACACAGTACTTGCCGCCAGGGTGCCCGCTGCTTTGGATAAAAAGGTTCTTCGCTTCATCGTAGGATTTTTCATGGTGGTGTTTTCACTTTCGTGTATGAGTTTGTTATGAGTCAATTGTCACACAGTACAGATTCACGGATAGGCCTCTTAACGTAACAACTATACAAACGATTATACCTCCCGCAATCAGGCAAATCAATGGAGAAACCTTGTACGCCTGTACTCTGGTCATCATCATTGAATGTCCAACTAAAAGGCTCCTGGTGCGATAACACGGTTGAAATGTCAATATTAATTGCCATTGCATGGAGCAAATCATTGAAAGTTCAGGGTGATTTTGATAAGACTGTGGGTGTTAAAACGACTAAACAATGGTTTTGAAGCCGTTCAAATGGGAATGCCAGAGCAAGAATAAAGGAATCATCTATGTCTACCCGCCACGATCAAACAAGAAGACAGTTTCTGAAGAATATTGGCATGGCCACGGCCGGTTTTGCGGCGGCGTCGGCCTTGTCGAGTTGCTCGATGACTCGGCAGGAAAAACCAGCCTCAGAGAGGCCCAATATCGTGTTCATTTTTACGGACGACCATGCGGTCCAGTCGATCGGTGCGTACGGTTCAAAGATCAACAAGACGCCCAATCTTGACAGAATTGCCAAAGAGGGTGTCACCCTGGAGCGATGTTTCTGCTGCAATTCAATCTGTGCGCCAAGCCGGGCCGCTGTACTGACTGGTAAGCACAGCCATGCCAATGGCTTGATGACCAATGGCACTGTTTTTGATGGTGATCAGCCAACACTGCCCAAATACCTCAAGCAGGCTGGCTACGAAACCGCATTGATCGGTAAGTGGCATCTCCGGAGTGACCCGACCGGATTTGATCACTGGCAGATTTTGCCCGGGCAGGGCAGTTACTACAATCCGGACTTCATCACGGCAGAGGGCAAGACGCGTCATCAGGGCTATGTTACGGACGTCACCACGGACATGGCTATTGACTGGCTGGGCAAGGAACGTGACCCGTCCAAACCTTTCTTGCTCATGTGTCAACACAAGGCGCCCCATCGCATATGGGCCCCGGGCCCCGATCATCTGACGATGTACGATGACGTGGACATCCCTGAACCGGACACGCTGTTTGATGATTACGCGAATCGTAGCGAGGTGCTCAAAGACAATGAAATGATGATCGCGAAACATATGATGGATGATTACGATCTCAAGATCACGGGTTCGAAGGTTCCGGATGCGTTGGGCAGGACGCTCAAAAATGGTGAACGTACCCGCATGACACCGGAGCAACGAGAGAAATGGGATGCTGCGTACGAGCCCAAGAACGACAAGTACCGGGCCGCCAATCTGTCGGGTAAGGACCTTGTCCGCTGGAAATACCAGCGATACATCAAGGACTATTTACGCTGTATTGCTTCAGTGGATGACAATGTGGGACGTCTCCTCGATTATCTCGAGACCCAGGGCCTGGCTGACAATACCATTGTGGTGTACAGTTCCGACCAGGGTTTCTACCTGGGTGAGCATGGCTGGTACGACAAACGCTGGATGTACGAAGAGTCCTTCCGTATGCCGTTCTTGATTAAGTGGCCTGGCGTGACAAAGGCGGGCAAGCGTACACGCGGTCTGGCGCAAAATATTGACTTTGCCCCAACATTCCTTGAAGCAGCCGGTGTGGCAGTACCAGAGGATATGCAGGGGGGCAGCCTCAAGCCGCTGCTAAGGGGTAAGACACCCGGTTCCTGGCGAAAGAGCATTTATTACCACTATTACGAACGCGGTGAACACCACGTGCCTGCGCATGAAGGCGTGCGAACAGACCGATACAAGCTCATCCACTTCTACGATACGGACGAGTGGGAACTATTCGATCTGAAGAAAGATCCCCAGGAATTGAAGAGTGTCTTCAGCGAAAAGCGCTATACAAAAATCGTTCAGAAGATGAGGGCCGAGCTTGTCAGGTTGAGAGATCAATACAAGGTGCCGCCGATTCAACCAAAGAGGGCGTGACAGGGTTCTGACGGATGTCAGGCCATCCGGGTGACATTCTGTTCGAGAACGTCGTGTTGTCGCACCGAAACAATCATTGAATTGGAAAGAGAATCATGACTAAGAATAATCCTGACCGTTTTCTGAGTGCTGTGTGTCTGTGTTTTGTCTTTTTATGTGTGCGGGCTTTGGATCCTGTATTGGCCAGGGCAAAACCCGATATTCGGCCCAATATTATTCTGCTTCTCACGGATGATCAACGCAATGATACATTGGGCTGTGCCGGTCATCCCATTGTGCAGACTCCCAATATAGATACATTGGCCGCGCAGGGTGTTCGATTTGAGAACTGCTTTGTCACCACCTCCATTTGTGCGGCCAGTCGGGCCTCCATTTTTACGGGCCTGCACGAACGCACCCATGGGTATACGTTTGGCAAACCTGCTGTGAACAGGGATTACACACTGGCCAGTTACCCTGTGCTGCTCAGACGGTCGGGGTATCGAACCGGTTTCATCGGCAAGTTTGGCGTGCGCATGGAAGACAGCAAGGCCATGTTCGATTTCAACAAGCCTGTGTCGGGTCCCGGGTATATCAAACAGTCTGATGGAACCCGTCGCGAAAGTACCGATGTGATGGGGGATCTGGCCAAGGACTTCATCAAGACAGACGATGACCGTCCCTTCTGTTTGTCTGTGAGTTTTCATGCCTCTCACGCAAGAGACGGCAACAGAACGCCGGGTATGGGGCATTATCCTTATCCTGAAGGGGTCAAGGATCTCTATCGCGATCAAACCATGCCGCTGCCCAATCTGTCGGATTCAACCTACTTTGATACCCTTCCCGACTTTCTGAAAAAATCCATGAATCGGGAGCGCTTTCACTGGCGTTGGGACACGCCGGAAAAGTATCAGGTGAATATGCGGGCCTATCTGCGAATGCTCAGTGGCATTGATAAGGTGGTTGGGCAATTGGTCGAAACGCTCAAGGAAAAGGGCCTGGCTGAAAACACGGTGATCATCTACACGGCGGACAATGGCTACTATATGGGAGACCGTGGCTTTGCCGGTAAATGGAGCCATTTCGAACAGTCGCTTCGTGTCCCTCTTGTCATTTTCGATCCTCGCTTACCGGGAGACAAACGGGGACGCCTTGTTCATCCCACGGCCTTGAATATCGATCTGGCACCCACGATCCTTGCACTGGGGAATCTGCGAATGCCCGAGCATTATCAGGGACGATCTCTGATGTCTCTTTTGAACAAGAATGAGTCAAGCGACAGCGATGTGGCATCGCGTGAGACGTTTTTCTGTGAGCATCTTATGGACAACACACTCATTCCAAAATGGCAAGGGGTGCGCACGCCGCGTTACAAATATGCGTGTTATTTTGAGCAAACCCCGGCCTATGAGTTCTTGCATGATTTAAAGAAAGACCCCACTGAGTTGAAGAACCTGGCGTCGAATCCGCGTTACCAGAACGTCCTGGTAAAGATGCGTGCCAAGACAGAGGGATTTGCCGCAGACTATTCTCAGGTATTACTCGCTGAAAACCTGCGATGTGAATACCAGGTCAATCCATTGGGCATCGACGAAAACAAGCCGCGTCTCAGTTGGACCTTGCAGTCCGATGTAAGAGCCCAGGCACAGACCGCCTACCAGGTGATTGTGTCTACCAGTCCTGAAGCCGTCAAAGCCAACAGGGGGGATCAATGGGACAGTGACAAGGTGGTGTCGGACGAGTCGATTCATATATTGTATGAGGGCAAGAAGTTGACCTCTGCCACTCGTTACTACTGGCAGGTTCGCACCTGGGACAAAAATGGCAAGGTCGGCCCATGGAGCAAGGTGGCCTGGTTTGAGACGGCTCTTTTGAAGCAGAGTGACTGGCATGCCACATGGATCAATGACGGCAAACCCAATCCTCAGGCGGACGAAGATTTCTACCGCTTTGATCCGGCGCCCCTGTTTCGAAAAGAGTTTGCCCTGACAAAGCCAGTGAAGCAGGCACGCCTCTACATCACGGGTCTTGGCTATTATGAAGCCAGTATGAATGGTGATCGCATTGGCGATCACAGATTGGATCCGGGCTGGACGAGATTCTCTGAACGCGTGTATTACAGTACATATGACGTGACTGGGCAACTGCAGGATGGAGACAATTGCCTCGGTGTCACGCTGGGCAATGGGTGGTACAATCCCATGCCATTGCGTATGTGGGGACACAAGAACCTTCGCGCACATGTACCTGTGGGACGTCCCAGGTTTATTTCGCAGCTCCATATTACCTACACAGATGGGTCTGCTGAATCGATCCTTAGCGATGAACAGTGGAAAGTCACTCAGGGCCCCATGCTTCGCAACAGCGTCTATCTGGGTGAGATATACGATGCACGCAAAGAAATTGCGGACTGGGGCAAGCCGGGGTTTGACGATTCGACCTGGTCCAGGGCGTGTCTTGCCAAAGAGTCCATGGGCAGGCTTCAGGCCCAGCCCCTGGAACCTATCAAGGTGACTGCCACAGTGAAGCCTGTGGCCATGACTGAGCCCAAAGAAGGTGTGTACATCATGGACATGGGCCAGAACTTTTCAGGCTGGGCTGCGTTCAAATTTGATTTGAAGAAGGGCACCCGGATCACGCTTCGCTACGGTGAATTGCTCCACAAGGATGGTACGTTGAATCCCATGACCAGTGTGTGCGGTCAAATCAAGGGAAAGCGAAACGAGGCACTTGAAGCCCATCCAGGCTTGGCCTGGCAGCAGGATGTGTACTTTGCCAAGGGGCATGGCCCGGAACATTACACCCCGCGATTTACCTTTCATGTGTTTCGGTATGTTGAAATCACAGGCTGTCCGGTCAAGCCCACGCTTGATATGGTTACGAGCCTGCGTTTGAATTCCGATGTTACACCTGTGGGCCAATTTGCCTGCTCCAATGAGATGTTTAATGCCATTCAAACCCTATGTGACTGGACATTTCTCAGCAATATCTTCAGTGTGCAGTCCGATTGTCCGCATCGCGAGCGTTTTGGCTATGGCGGTGACCTGGTCAATACCAATGAGACATTTATGTTCAATTATGACATGGCGAACTTTTATGCCAAGGCCGTAACGGACTGGGATGACAGCAAGCTGAAAGATGGTATGCTCACCGATACAGCGCCGTCTGTGGGCATTCAATATTGTGGTGTGGGTTGGGCTATGGCGCATCCGCAGACCCAACTCAAGCTCTATCAATACTATGGCGACAAGAGGATCATCGAGCGTCAATACCCGATTTCAAAACAATGGCTTGATCTTGTCATCAAGGACACCCCCACACATATCATTAAAAGCGGTTTGAGTGATCATGAGTCTCTGGCCAAAAAACCAGCAGGTCCCATGGTGACTCCTCTGTATTATCAGAGCGCCAGGATGCTCGGGGAAATGGCTGAGATTCTGGGGCATGCCAGGGATGCAGAGCAGTACAACGCTCTCGCCGAAAACATCAAGACCGCCTATAACGATCAATTCGTGGAGGCTGATTCCGGTGCATGCAGTCCCGGGACACAGGCGAGTCAATCCTTTGCCCTATTCTCCGATATTATCCCTGAATCGCAGCGGCCTGCTGTTCTCACCTATCTCTTGGATGACATAAGCAAGCAAAACGACCATCTGACCACAGGCATATTTGGCACCCGATATATGCTCGAGCTGCTGTCAGAACTGGGTCACGTCGAAACGGCCTATGATGTGGTTAATCAGAAAACATTCCCGGGCTGGGGGTATATGCTTGAAAACGGGGCTACAACCCTGTGGGAACATTGGGCCTTTAGCGACAACACATTCTCTCACAACCACCCCATGTTTGGTTCCGTGTCACAGTGGTTCTACAATTGGCTGGGCGGGATTCAAGCCCACCCTGATGCCATTGGGTTTGATCGTATCATCATTCGACCTCAGATTCCCAAGGACCTCGCATGGGTCAATTGCAGCTATGATTCAGTGAGAGGCAAGATTACAAGCCACTGGCAAAAGACTGACCAAACCATCCTCATGGACATAGAAATTCCGGTCAATACTGAAGCCACCGTATATCTGCCTTGCAGTGACCCTGAAACCGTCAAGGAAAATAACATTCCTGTCAATCAGGTACCGGGTGTTACATTCGAGTCATGTAAAGATAACGTGTCCATCTACAGGGTACAATCGGGTCAATATCATTTTGTGTTGCCCTACAAGCTGGCAAGATAATCATAACAGGACTTTTACAAAAAGTCCTGTGGTGTATAGTTTTCAGTGTTCAGTTTTTAGAAAAATGCGGTCTTTATACTGTATACTGCCATCTAGAAACTGAACACTTGAAGTTTGAAAAACTTTAGTTATTAACTCAAGTTTACTATTAGTTTATAAATGGAGGAATATCCTATGAAATGCTTTCGAATGCTGACAAATCTACTTCTGGCGGGAATCGTATGCTGTGGCCTGGCCGTGGTGTCTCCGGCTCTGTCTCAGGCGGCGGACACACAGGACCATTTGCAATATGTCAACTCCTTTATCGGTACTGGGGGGCATGGTCATACCTTTCCTGGCGCCACGACCCCTCACGGTATGGTGCAGCTGAGCCCGGATACGCGTACCCTGGGCTGGGATGCCTGTGCGGGATATCATTACTCTGACAGTTCTATCCTGGGATTCAGCCATACGCATCTCAGTGGTACCGGTATTGGGGATCTGGGCGATATCCTGTTCATGCCCTGCACGGGCGAGGCCAAAATCGTACCTGGCCCTGTGGATAATCCCGATGCCGGGTATCGCAGTCGTTTCAGCCACGACAACGAGCACGCTGAACCAGGGTATTATCGCGTCCAGCTGACTGATTATGACATCAACGTAGAACTGACTGCCACGGCCCGCGCCGGATTCCACCGCTATATCTATCCAGAAGATGCTGAGGCCAGTCTGGTGATCGACCTGGCCCACACGATTCACGGTCATCAAAATCCCATCACCGAGCTGCGTGTGATCAATGACACGGAAGTTGAGGGATACAAACGTTCACGTGGTTGGGCCCAGAACCATCACGTCTACTTCCATGCGAAATTCAACCGTCCCTTTACCTGTACCCTGTATGAAAACGGGAAGGCACGTGCAGGCAATTGGGCTGTGGCCACGGGCAATACCAAGGCTGTGCTGAAGTTTTCTGACAGTGAACAGAACCAGGTCCTGGCGAAGGTGGCCATCTCGGCTGTTGACTATGCCGGTGCTCGCAAGAACCTCGACGCAGACATACTGGACTGGGATTTTGATCGCGTTAAGGGACAGGCCAAGATTGCCTGGCAGCAGGCGCTTGATACCATCCACGTGACAGGGGGATCGTTGAATGACAAGACGATCTTCTACACGGCCCTGTATCACTGTGCCATCAGCCCCTACTTGTTTACCGATGTGGACGGGCGCTACAGGGGACATGATCAGCAGATTCATGTGGCCGAGGAGGGCCCCATATATACGGTCTTTTCGCTCTGGGATACATTCCGTGCCTTTCATCCCCTGCTGACCATTATTGATCCGGAGCGAGACAACGCCTTCATTCGGTCACTCCTGACCAACTATGATCAGGGCGGCGTGCTGCCCAAGTGGGAACTGGCAGCCAACTGCACTGGCACCATGATCGGCTACCATGCCGTCTCTGTCATTGTGGATGCTTATATGAAGGGCATTCGTGACTTTGATATTGACAAGGCCTACCAGGCTGTGGCTCAGGCTGCCCACTATCGTGAGGGAGGATTTCTGTACCCAGTTGCAGGCGTACGTGAGAAGGTGAATGCCAAGGCCAAGTACTACAATGACACACTGGGATTTGTGCCCTGTGACCTGGAAAACGAATCTGTGTCCAAGGCCCTGGAGTATGCCTACAACGACTGGTGCATTGCCCAGATGGCGAAGGACCTGGGGCACGAGGCCGATGCGGCCAAGTACATGGAACGGGCCGGTCGCTACCGCACCTACTACAACGCGGAAACCGGATTCATGCGGGGCAAGAACAAGGACGGCTCCTGGAAGACGCCGTTTAACCCCAAGTTCTCGGAGCACCGCAGGGATGAGTACACTGAGGGCAATGCCTGGCAGTGGACCTGGTTTGTACCTCACGATGTGGCCGGTCTTGAGGCTCTGATGGGTGGCACGAAGCCATTCCTGGCCAAGTTGGATGAACTGTTCAGCACGGACTCCGCCATTGAGGGCGAACACCGCTCCAGTGACATTTCTGGTCTGATTGGCCAATATGCCCATGGCAATGAACCGAGTCACCATATCACGCACATGTACAACTATGTGGGGCAGCCCTGGAAAACCCAGGCATTGGTACACGAGATTCTGACCACCCTCTATTTCAACAATCCCAACGGGCTCTCCGGCAACGAGGACTGCGGCCAGATGTCGGCCTGGTATGTCCTAAACGCCATGGGCTTCTACTCATTCTGCCCTGGGGATCCCACCTATTCTCTGGGACGCCCCATGTTTGATGAGGTCCAGATCAAGAGCGGCCAGGGCAAGATCTTTACTGTGCGTGCCCTGAATAACGGCCCCAAAAACATGTACATCCAGTCGGCCAGTTTGAAGGGTACAGCGATGAGTAAACCCTTCTTTACCCATGAACAGTTGACCCAGGGAGGTCTGCTGGAATTGAAGATGGGTCGCAGGCCAAACAAACGTGCCTGGAGAACTAAAGGGGTCATGCCGTAATTGTTAACATTTAACCACGTCACTATATTGTGACATGTGCTAACATGTCAATCGAGGCTACTTTTTGATCGCGTCGCGATCTGCGAATCCCGTCATCTTTGCGTTCTTTGATATTATGCAATTAACCGTTAGCTCAATAGTGAGCGGCCTTGTATCTTACCGTTATTTTTTTGCTTGGTTTGCTACCGCTCTGAGCAATTAGAGGTCTCCGGTATCTTTTCGCACATTGCACAAGAATTAAAGGTACCGAATAAAAAGAGGTTTTATACTATTATATTCGCGCCACTCAGAAAAACAAAGACATTGCATGGTCCAGCCCAATTTGGATTAATCTGGTCTAGTGGATAGGCACTTTACCTTGCTCGTTCGATACCCCAAGGCTTTCGAGGGATATTGCCGGATGGGACGATTCATTAAAAAGGCACGACCGTGGAGCGTCCCATCCCCAGAGATTTTGTGAGCGCGCTGACCGTCATACAATCTTGCCCAGAGGGCCATTTTCCAGGCACGTGAGAATCCGGTGCCTCCGTCGCCTCGTTGCTCCAGCACAGCCTTGCAACCGTTCACCAGCTCAGGCGTGTGCTTGGCCGAGATGACATTGCCTGGAAAAAGTCCGTACATATGGGAAAAATGCCGGTGTTTTTTTTCCAGTTGCTCGTAATCCTCCGACCATTCCTGCAGGCTGCCACTCTTGCCTATTTGGGGTGGTGCTAATCGTGCCCGAGTCAGAAGAACCTTTTTCGCATAGGCCTGATCCAGCCCAAGCACGCGACTGGCTTCCGCATAATAGCCAAACAAATCAGTGAGGATTTGCATGTCCATGCTGGAACCATAGCAGATGGTGGTGAAATAGTAGTTCCCAGTGACTTCGTCATAGAAGTATTCATACCCTGGGCCTTTGGGTGGATTTTCAGGAGAATTGGAAGGATTGGTCACCAGCCATTTTCCATTGGGATGCTCCACCAGAAAATCCATAAAGAAATCTACGGATCCCTTGATCACGGGGTACACCTCCCTGAGATAATCCCGGTCGAGGGTATAGAGGTAATGTTCCCACAGATGGGTCGTCAGCCAGGCGCCACCCACCGTGAATGTGCCCCAGGTGGGACCGTCCATGGGCGCTGCCACGCGCCAAAGATCGGTGTTCTGGTGGAAGACCCAGCCGTTGGCGCCGTAATGTTCACGTGCCACCTCTGCGCCCTGATCGGTCAATTCCTTGACCAGCGTGGTCAGGGGTTCGGCACAATCAGACAGATTGCCGGATTCCACGGGCCAGTAATTCATCTCCAGATTGATGTTGGTGGTATATTTGGAATCCCACTTGGGAATTTGGCTTTCATTCCAGATGCCCTGTAGATTGGCGGCTTCTGTCCCTGGACGTGACGAAGATATGAGCAGGTAGCGGCCAAAATTGTAGGCCAGGGCAGCCAGGCTCGGATCATCATTGGTTTCAAAGGCCTTCATACGCCGGTCCGTGGGCAGGACCGAGTTGGCGGTTTTGGTCAGGGTCAGTGACGCACGCTGATACAAGGACTGATAGTCTTGAATGGCCCGACGCCGGATGTCACTATAAGATTTGCCCTTTAGGCCGTTGAGATATTCGGCCACGCGTGCTATGGGATCTGCACTGACATCTTTGTAATTCACAAAATTGGTGGCTGCCACAAAATACAGTGTCACAGCATCAGCCCCATCAATCATCAACTGGGTCCTTTTGACCTTCATGGTGCCGCCTTGGGGCACGGCCTTGAGGTGGGCCCGGTATCTCAGTTGTCCCTCAACCCCGAGGTAATCAGCGGACTTGCCATTGATCATCAATCCATTGTGCCCCACGCTATCCATTCGAAAATAATCGTTGCCATAATTAGAGTGGGCCGCATTACGCACACCTCTGAGTTGAGCACGCAAGGAAATCTGCCCGGGTTCACTGGCTGTCAACCTTACGACAATGACCTGGTCCGGCGCTGATGAAAATACGTCACGTCGGTACTGGATGCCGTGCGTTTTGTAGGTCACACAGGTCGTGGCCGTTTTAAGGTCAAGCCACCGTTTATAGTCTGTCACCTTTGCCTCATCTTCAAAAAAGAGGTGCAGATTGGCCATGCACTGGTACTTCATCTGTTCCACGGGGTTACCCATCAGGTGACGGCCAAAAAGTTTATGCGCCTCCAGGGGATTGCCTTCAAAAATGAGCTTCTGGATCTCCGGCAAGACCTTGGCCCCTCCCTTGACCACTGTGGAGTAGGGGCCACCAGACCAGAGGGTTTCTTCGTTCAGTTGGATTCTTTCTTCACCGGGCTTTCCGAGCACCATGGCACCCAACCGTCCGTTGCCCACAGGCAAGGCGTCTTCCCATGCTTTGGCAGGCCCATCATACCAGAGCACGGTCCCCGTGTTGAATGTGTGTTGATCGATATGGTCTGACAGGTTCGCAGCTTGTGAGTCAGCCCAGGATCCATGCAGACACAGGCAAGCGGTACAAAGCAGCAGACAGTTTCTAATCATCTTTTTTACATCCTTTTTTGAACAATTAGGACTAATAGGTTTGCGACAAGGCATGTTTCATCCCGATCACAGAATAGGCTGTCGCCAGATCTTTGATGTTTTCCTGGTATCGCCCATCCGGGTTGACCCAGTAGCCTTCTTCATGTTGCATGGAGATCATCTTCTTGATAAAGTCTTCCCGCCAGTAATGGGTTTTGCCCGTACTGTCAAGCAGTGTATCTCCACCGAATGCCGCGAGGCATTTTGTGGCGGTCATAAAATAATAATACAGTGAAGAGGTCCCGAAATTTGGATTCTCTTCAACGGTATAATTTTTGCGAATCCAGGCGTATGCTTTTTTTACCCGAATATCGTTCTTGTCGATGCCGGCATAGAGCAGACTCTTGAGCCCTGCGTAGGTCATGGACCCGTAGGAGATACTCCGCTCGGGCTTATAGTGACCGGTTTCATAGATGAATCCCCCATCATTGGTGGCGTAATCCATGTCGTTGATGGACTCAATATTTTGAGTTCGACTCAGAAACACCAGCGCCTTTTTCCAGTGGGGTGCCAATGTTTCGGCCTGCATCGTTTGCTTGGCAGGATCAGGAATTCTTAATTGTCCCTCGGGCACTGCTTCAAATGCCTCCGCCATTTTAATGGCCTCCAGGGCCAGTTGAAGATTGGATAAGTCAGGGCGATCGTCGCCGCCGTACCCAATACCTCCATAATGCGGGTGATCAGGCGAAACATCTTCGCCTTCGTCCAATTGAAACTTGACGAGATATTTGCCTGCGTTGTCTATGATTGACTGGTATTGGGGTTTTCCAGTGGCGGCAAAGGCCATCAAACCGACAGCTGTCGAATAATTACGATATTGTTCATGATAAATGCCGCCGTCCGGCTTGACATATTTCTCCAGAAAAATGTATCCCTTGCTGATTACCTCAGCGGTTCTTTTATCCGGATTGTATTCCGGGGCCAGCATGAAGCTGTAGAGTACAAGTGCGGTAATGGCCGGATCATATTTCCAGGAACCATTGGGCTGCTGAGAATCACATAGATGCTGAAATGCGATCACCATGGAATGGCGAGTCGCATTCAACAGCGACAGATCCAGGGGGACCTTTTGGGGTGTGTCCCTTTGGATGTAATCCTCGATGGTTCGCAGGTCCTTGGGCGTGTCCGTGGCCTCTTCAATGGCCAATATACCTTCGTTCAAACCGGTCATAAACTTGTTCAAAGCCCATGTTGGAAATTCCAGAGGTTTACCTGGCCCCAGGTTTTCCTGATAGTAGGTGCGAGTCTTGTAAAGTGCCGGCAGCGTGATTTTTGCGGCTGCGCCATAGCTTTTCAGGGTGTCCATCACCCGGTATATACGATCCTGTGAACCGTGCTGTTTCATGGTCCTGACATATTCTGCACAGTAGGGTATCGCTTCTTTGAAACGATACTTGACCAGCACGTTCATACAGGCCTCACGAATATCGGCATTGAACATGATCCCGCTGGGCGCAGGATTCTTCAACCCCCACACGAGATCGGGCCATAGCGGGGCCAGCTCTTCAAAACTCATCATACGGATTGCGCGCGCGACAAAACTGCGAGCCAGGCCATCTTCGTTTGTGATCAGTTTCTTTATGGCCGGCACCAATAGTGTGTGATCCACGCCGTCCATGTTGCGTTCCAGCAGGCCGTGGGGCGCCCCATTGACTCCCCCGCCCCATAGCACAAAGGCGATGTAACGCTGATTCATTTCACGCCGATCGCCCGGGAGCTTTCGAGTGGCCATTTTGAGCATGACCGGTACGGCCTTGTCCCTGGCGGGTTTTCCAATGCTGCACAAGGCGCAGCCCGCCCTGAACCTGACCCACTCGTCGTCATGGGTGAGCAGTCCCACCAAAGCGTCGAGGGCAGGTTCGGCCTTTTTTCCCTGATGTTCAAGACCGTATATGCCGCCCAACAGAATACTGCGGTCCTTGCTTTTGAGCATCTGTTTCAACGGGGCAATAGAATCGCCTGCCTTTTTGGCCAGCGCCTTGGCCGCGCGGATGCGCATCGGCATAGACCAGGTATGCAATCGCTTGATCAGTTCATCACTCGATAACGCATCGTAGGAATCCGTGCGGATGTATCCCTCCCTGAACCAGGTGCTGTAGTCCCGCCCGGCCATAAGCGTCTCTTCAAGATCCTTGCCGGTCAGGGCCTTTTCTACCTTTAGGCCTTTACCTGTCACATGGAGTTTTTGTAGGGACATGGCATACATCAGAATGCGTGCGCCCGTGGTGTCCCACCCTGGCGTGGTGTGTTCCGACCCTGCCATGTCGGCGCCGCCCTGGTAGGTAAACCCGCCATCCCACCGACGTTCCAGCTCGAAAAACCATTCTTGTTCTTTGATAAACGCTGCCGCTGCTTTGGGGCCTGCGCGCATAGCCCCCAGCGGACCCCACAAGAAGCTCCAGTAGTTGCCCGTGTGGCCCTCTTCTCGCTCACCGTACGAGGCCACGGTCATGCGTGCGAAAAAGCCATAAGCATGCGGATTGTCCAGCAGGTCAAATAAGATAACGGCCAGGGAACTGCGGCCATTACTATCGTGGACCTCCCTTGGCGAATGATCGCCGTATGGGATGTTGCCCTTGTCGACAAACGTTGAAAAGAAGATTTCCGATTTGCGAATGGCTTGTTCCACGACCGGATCGTCAATACCGCATCTTAGATTCAGCAGCAGAGAGACCGCACAGGACAGAGAGGGCTGACACATCGCTCCGTATCCCCCCAGAATCCCGTCGGGCCCGGCATTGCCGTGTCCCCACGTGCCGACCCGGCTCTGCCCCTTGGCCAGGTACAGGGCCATCTCTCGAATCTTGGGCAAGACCGACTTGTCTCGGGTCAGAAGATAGTATTCGGACAGGAAGATATTCATGTAGCTCATGTTCCATGAGGACATCTCATAGGCATCCTTGACCCGAATCTTGTGCGCATAGTCACGCACCATGGGAAGGTACTGCGTTCGACCGCTGGCCAGCAGTCCCATGGCATTGACATGGCCGGTGATGCCTTTGCCTATACCATTTGTCTCGATGTACTTGCAGGCGTTGTCCAGGATTGTCTGCGACTTTGAGCAATCCATGGGGGCCAAGGGACCGTAGGAGCCCATGACCTTGAGCCGGAGTGTGACATTTTTCGTTTTGCCTTTACGCCAGCGCACCAGTTTCAGCTGTCCACGGTTTTTTGTTTTCTCAGCTTCGGTGATGGCCTTGCCAAAGGCGATACGTGCATCGCTGTCAAATGCTTTTCCTGCCATGCCCAGGATCACGTCACCCACCTCAAGCAGGCCGTCAGCTGGCGAACCAGGATCAACCTGGGTAATGAGAATCTGGCGTGCATAGTCTGTGCGGAGACGCATGCCCCACATCCAGCCCCTAGCCCCGGTGGGTCCCAGATTCCAATCGTGCTTATTACTCTTTTGGCCACCCTGCGTCAAATCAGGAATCTCAGGCATCCACTTCTTGCCCTTGGCAGTGAGGCCGGGAATCTCTGACACATTCTCTTGGGCGAATGAACTGTCAATCACCACACCCACAAGTAACATCCCAACGACAACACGGACGATCGTTCTTCTCTTATCCATTCTCTGCTTGACCTTCCTAATCTTTATTTGTTCATGACCTCTTTCAACGGCACAAAATCTGCTTTTCCTGTGGCCTTCTCAGCCTGTTCGATAATCTCGCGAATCTGTGTCGCTGCATTTTTGAGCACACTCTTTGCCTCCGAATGATTCAGCATATCTTTTTCCAGCTCCCTCAATTCTGGTAGGATCGTCTTGGCTGCGGCAGGCCCGTAGCTCTGCAGGGTCTTCAGGCAGGCACTGACACGACTCTTCTTACCCCACTTCTGAATTTCCATGGTCTTGAGACACATGGGGAGCCCTTCCTTGACCTTGTTTTTGGCCAACAGGTCGAGTCCCTGCAGGCGAATACCGCTGGAGAACATGACCCCACTGGGTGACGGGGTTTCGATAGCGGCAAGGATATCCGGTAGAAGTGGTGACAGTGCCTCTAGGGTCAGGTTCTTGTAGACCGAGCCAACGGCAGACCTGGCTCTTCCGTCGTCGTTGCGAAGTATGATTCTCACAGCCGGATACAGGAGATCAAGGTCCACACCCTTGAGGTCACGCGAAACAAGCCCACGATTGCCCAGTGCACCGCCAGGATAGAACAAGGTGAATGCAAGGAATCGTTGTGTGAACTGTCTCGGATCTTGTGGGTCCCTGCGCACGGCCAGTTTGAGCATTTCCGGTACGGCCCTGCGAGCAGGCTGGCCAATGCCGGCCAGGGCATAGCAACTTTGGATACGCAGCCAGACGTCATCGTGTCTGAGGAGTTTGATCAGGGTATCCACGGCTGGGGCGCCTTGGCCCTTTAACTCAGTGAGTGCCTGGCATGCCCCGTAACGTGCTGAAAGAGTGTCATCGCCAAGCATTTTGATCAGCTCAGTGACTACATCAGCATTTTTCTTGGCCAGTGTCACAGAGGCACGGTGTCTGACTGCAGGCGACCAGCTGCGCAAGCACGTCAGCAAATCACTGACGGTCTTCGCCTCATAGATTTCCAGGCCTTTGCCCCAGGTCGTGTACCCTCTACCTGCTTTGATGACATGGGCAAGTTCGGAGCCGGTCAGTTCGTTGGCCTGGTTGATCCCCTTGCCCGTCACATAGAGCTTCTTGAGTGGCATGGCGCAAGGCAAGATGAACTCACCCGTGCAATCCCACCCCTTGTAGGAATCCTCGCCGCCCTGACTGGCCGCACCGCCCTGGTACAGAAAACTACCATCCCATCGGCGGGCCAGATCATAGAACCATCGTTGTTCTTTCAAAAAGGCGGCCACCGCTATTGGCCCTGCACGGTTTGCACCGAGTGGTCCCCACAGGTAACTGAAATAGTTGCCCGTATGTCCCTGCTCGCGTTCACCATAGGAAGCCACTGTCATCCTGGAGAAAAAGTCTGCGCCTTCATCCATGCCCTGAAGGTCGAACATGATCGCACTGCTGGAATCCTTGCCATTGTCGTCGTGCCATTGCCAGCCCGGCCTATGGTCACCATACGGAATGGCACCCTTGTTGATATAGAAGCTAAAATACCTGTTCGCCTTGTCGATCGCCATGTCGATCTCTTTGTGTTTTATGCCGCATTTTTTGGCCAGCACGAGCGACAAATGACAGGTCAGGCCAGGCTGATTCATGGCACCATACCCACCGAGTGACCCGTGCATTTTACCGCCGTTTATATCCAGCCACGCCATGCCGTGACCCCACGTCCCCACAAAGCTCTGCCCCATGCTTAGCTTGACCGAATACGCCTTGATGGCAGGCAACACAGTCCGGTCACCCGTGGCAAGATAGTATTCTGTGAGGAAGATATTATTATATCCCCAGGACCACGCAGGCATCCCGTTTTTGGTTGAAATATCCAGGTGAAGGTCTGGCGGAGCGATGCGATGTGCAAAGTCTCTGATGATCTGAGCATACTCTGGTTTGCCTGATGCCAAAAGTGCCAAAGCATTGATCGTGCCTTGGATGCTTCCTGTCATGTTCGCAGCAATGTGTCTGCAGCCGGCATCAAGAATTTTCCGGGACTTGGTGCAGTCATAGGGTGACGTATTGCTATAGCGGCCCATCACCTGAAGCCTGAGCGTCACGGTCATGGTCTTTTCATGGCGCCAGACACGCAGCTTTAAAATGCCTTTGTTCTCAGTCTTTTCGGCTTCGGTGATAGCCTGGCCAAAGGCTTTGCGTGCATCGCTGCTAAAGGGTCTGTTGCCCACGCCAAGGATGATGTCACCCACCTGCAAACGATCATCGGCGGGTGAGCCTTTGTCTATTTCTGTGATCAGGATCTGGCGACTGTGGGTGGTTTCAAGTTTCCATCCCCAGATCCAACCCCGGGCCCCGGTAGGCCCCAGGTTCCAATCATGACCCGTATCTTTCACTCCACCTTGGGTGAGATTTGGTACAGAAGGTGGGGCATTCCGCCTGGCCGCAAGACCCTCAGAACCCAGCCACAAGATCCAGACAAAACCAAACGTCAAACACACACGGCTCAGTCCCGTATCCATTGTACTTCTCCTTAATATACACTGTATCCATGATACACCAGAAGCGATCTAAACGCGTAAACCATGACTATACTGTTCTCACGCAAATTTGCCAGTGTATTTCAACGCCTCACAGGGCTTAACTACCTCAGTTAACCACCTCAGTGTGTCAGGGTCACAGGCAGATGAAGCATCTCTCATGCCTACCCTAATCATGCGTATTGCGAGTCATTGACACGCATTAGAACTTTGTACAGGTGCCAAGGGTACATTGTCCCTGAAAACTTGACGCCATGTTTTTTTGTGAAAAGTCCTGTAATACCATTGAACCCAGGGGCTGCAATTGTTAGTATCGATTTATGGGATTAGACGTATTGTATGCGTCTTGTGCCGGGCGTTGGTGACTTTTGTAGGGCCTGATGACAGAGTTGATTGTCTGGAAGCGAGTTCAAACATCTGTGGTCTTTGGGAAGGCAACAAGGCAGTCTCAAGCTGGAACACATGTGTTGGGCAGATATGGATGGAGCACTGCAATCGAGAAAATCATTATTCTTTGCTTTGGGTTGTACCCAGAGAAGGATACGCTAAAACTTTGTTTTGATGAGGAGGACTATCATGTGTAAGAAGATGGCTGCAAGAACCAGAACCGTATTGATCCTCGCGACCGTGGCGATGGCAATCCTTTTCACCACCACACATCAGGTCAGCGCGGCTGAGCTGATTTATGAGGCGACCGTTCAAGTCTCGGACAATGAGAGTGTTTTCAACCTGTCGGTTTTTCCCGGTAAAGCGGGATATGACAACGGGACTGTTTCTGGAATTTTTGGCGACGGCACTGTTGTGGACTACCGTTTCTTTACTGCAGATTCTGATACCGTCTGGTCCTGGATCGATGGCGGGGAAGGCCGAGTGGCGGACATTACGAGTCCTCCAGGAGCGAATGTGGCAGGGCCTACCAATAATAGTCAGAATTGGCCTGATGTTTGGATCACAAGTGATCCTGATACCGATCCTGCAGACTTCACGACCGACACACAGGCTGGAGCCCAGAACATCACAGGGACAATCGATATCGGTGGATTGGGAACAGGCACGCTGTACTTCATCCACGGCACGTACTATGATTCCTTCGCCCTGTCCCTGACGATGAGCGGATCCGGCCAACCGGATATCGACGCCGAATATACGGAAGATCCCCCAGATACGGCAAACATGGGCTGGGTCACAAGCTTCACCTTCTCCACAGGGGGCGCATATAACACGATCACCTACCACTACACCAACACGGATGCGGATGGATCCCGCGCGAGATTCATGGGCGTGATCGTGGATGGCGGTGATCCTTCAAGGGCTCAAGATCCCAGCCCGGATGATGAACAATCGGATGTGTTGCGTGATTCAAACCTTAGCTGGGTCCCTGGCCAGTTTGCCGCGACCCACAATGTGTACGTGGGTGAGAGTTTTGAAGAGGTGGATGAGGGCACGGTGCCCACAGCCTCAGGCCTGGATGTCAATTCATTTGATCCGGGTCGCCTTGAGTTTGGAAAAACGGTATACTGGCGTGTAGATGAAGTCAATGGCACTGCGGATAAGACTGTATATAAAGGCAGCGTCTGGAGCTTTGAAGTGGAGCCCTATTCGATTCCCATAGCAGGCTCTGAGATTATTGCCACGGCCTCCAGTTCCTCCAGTGAATTTTCATTGCCTCAAAAGACCCTTGATGGGTCTGGGCTGGGTGAAGATGAGTCACATGACATCAAAACTGAAACGATGTGGTTCACGGCCATGGGTGATATGGAGCCCTGGATTCAATATGAATTTGATGGCGTCAAAAAGCTGGATATCATGACCGTTTGGAATTCAAATAGCGCTGCAGAAGGCTTTATTGGTTACGGCGTGATGGGCGTTGAAATTATGTATTCTGAGGATGGCGAGACCTGGAATGTAATTGAAGATGCCAATGAGTTCAGTCGGGCACCCGGGTCACCCACCTATAATCAGTACGATGAAATAAACCTGGGTGGTGTGGCGGCCAAGATGGTTCGTTTGAATATCCAAAGCAACTTTGGTGGATTCATGCAGTCCTATGGTCTGAGTGAAGTTCAGTTCTCCATGATCCCTGCTGCCGCTCGTACGCCGATGCCTGAGTCCGGATCAGTGGACATTTCGCCTGACGCTGTTTTGTCCTGGCGTGCAGGCCGTGGAGTTGCTCAAAGTACCGTCTATCTCAGCACAGATCCCAATGAGGTGGCTGATGGTCTGGCCGCTTCTGTGACCTCCAATACCAACAGTGTAGACCTCAGTGCCTTTGATGCTGAAATGGGCCAGACCTATTACTGGTCTGTGGATGAAGTCAATGAGGCAGAGGTCACACCTGTGTGGTCGGGTTCTGTGTGGAGCTTCTCTACTGTGGACGCATTGATTGTTGATGATTTTGAGAGCTACACCAACGACAGTCCCGATCGTCCCTTCCAGGTCTGGCTGGATGGATTTGGCTATTCCGCTGATGAGTTCTTCTCTGTCGGGTATAATGGTAATGGTACCGGTGCTGGCGTGGGGCATGATATCTGGAGCGTGGCCAGTGAATACTACAATGGCAATATCATGGAATCCGAAAGAACGATTGCCGGCAGTCTTCAGTCCATGCCGTTCTACTATAACAATACTGATAATGTGGCTTCAGAGACGAAGCGCACATTTGCCACACCTCAGGATTGGACCGTGGGCGGGGCAAAGCTGCTGAGCATCGCATTTTTTGGCGAGGCCGACAACACCGGCACCCTGTATGCCAAGATCAACGGTGTCAAGGTAACCTATTCACTGGAACCCACGGATATTGCTGCGCGAACCTGGAAGACCTGGATTATCGACCTGTCTACCCTGGGTATCAACCCCCAGAGCGTCACAACGCTGGCGATCGGTATGGATGGCAATGGGGCGTCCGGTATGCTCTTGATTGACGATATCACTCTGCGTCAGACACCTCCGGAGCCAGTAGAGACCGTGTCACTGGTCAATGATTTTGACTCGCTGGCAGTGGGCTCAAGCATGCAAGACGTGCCTGGTTGGGAAGGCTGGTTCGGAGATGCCCAATGGGCCGCCAAGATCACGAATACTGTGGCGTACAGTGGGTCGAACTCTCTGGAGATCATGGGAACCCGTGATGACGTGGTGCCAAATTGGCCGATGGTGGAGAACGGTGTGTATGTGGCGTCCGTGATGCAGTATGTACCTACTGGTACGGATGGGCTTATGCATTTTGGTCCCCTGACTTCCTACGGAACAAGCTGGGACGATACCGCCTGGCTGGGCACCCTGTTGAGCAACTGCACGACTGGGTTGGTGTATGTCAATGAGTTGACCTCAGGGAGCCGTACCGAAGCGCCGTTGCTCCGGGATCAGTGGGTTCAGTTGAGGATCGTCATGAACTTCGACGCCAATGCCTGCGATTTCTACTATGGTGACACGCTGCTC
>CAZBTJ010000030.1:0-45572 GCA_964494325.1 uncultured Pirellulales bacterium | reverse complement strand
CATTGATCTGTCCTCTATGACTCCGAATGTTCAAGGTGTGACGAAGCTTGTGATTGGTGTGGAAGGTAACGGTGCCTCAGGTATGATTTTGATTGATGATATCAAGCTGTATGCAAAACCCGGGATTGTTATTACGCCTGTCGATCCCGCAGGCGATGGTTTGGTTGCCCTGTATCATATGGAGAACACGGTCAACGATTCGTCTGGCAATGGCCATAATGGTGTGGCAGTTGGTAGCCCAGTCTTTGTGTCAGGTATTGAAGGCATGGCTTTGGCATTCAATGGTGATGGCACCCAGTATGTGGATCTAGGCACGTATGATCCTTCGGCTGGTACTGGCCAACTTTCGATTTCCTTATGGGCTCAGTGGCAGGGCTTGACCACCTTCTATCAAGGTTTGATTGGTAAACGTGATACCTGGTCTGCTACGGACATGATGTGGCAGATCGAAGCCAATCGTGACAATGGTACCCTTAGCTTTGCACGTAATGGCAGCAATTTCGCAGATGGCGATCCCGTGCTTCCAGAAGGTGAGTGGGCTCATGTGGGCGTGGCTTTTGACGGCAGTACTGCCAAGTTGTTTATGAATGGTGGAGAGACCGGGGTAGGTGCCTTCAGCTTTGCTGCAGATACAGAGTCTGCTCTGGTCTTTGGTGCTTGCCAGGCCGAAGGTGGTAATCCATTTAATGGTGCTTTGGATGAGATAGGGTTGTACAACCGCGCTTTGTCTGCCGGCGAGATGCTTTATCTGGCTGGTATGACAGCACCCGTTGACAAACCATTCTAGCGTAGTTTTTGGTGTATAATCTTGATTGAAAATTAGAAAAGCGGCCTTGGTTTTCCAAGGTCGCTTTTTTTGTATGTAACGGTAATTCTCACCGTATCAAGACTGATGGAGGGGTCTGTTAAAAATTCTGTTGTTCTGGTTTGTGGTTGACATTGCATGTCGAATATTGTATTTTGTATTCAATTAAGATTAAGATTAAGTCATTACTGTTGTGGAGGCAGACGCTTTGCGCTGCAACCATCAAGATCCTGCCACCTGGTTCGGGTTTTATAAATGTGATAGTGATTGAGCATACTTTGTTATCAAGGAGCGAAAATGAGAAGGCACTCTGTACTTAAGCTGGTTGTTTGCCTGGCAGTGTTTGCCATTGCAGGGTCGGTGCTGGCCGGACAGGTCAGTGGTGAACTGAAGAAATGGCACAAAGTGACCGTGACGTTCAACGGTCCGGACACGGCTGAAAATGCCACACCGAATCCATTCATGGATTATCGTCTTAATGTTCGCTTTACACATATTGGCACGGGGCAGAGTCTACTTGTACCCGGTTATTACGCAGCCGATGGCAATGCGGCGAATACCTCCGGTGACAGCGGCAACCAGTGGCGTGTTCATTTTTCACCTGCCCAGATAGGTACCTGGATGTATGCGGTTTCATTCAGAGTTGGCAAGAATGTGGCGGTGGCTGAAGATCCCGGTGCAGGTGATTCGGCAGAGTTTATGGATGGTGAAACCGGCTTGATTACGATTTGTGCCTCGGACAAGACGGGTCGGGACATGCGGGCCAAGGGATTGTTGCAGTATGTGGGTAAGCACCACCTTCGCTTTGCAGAGACAGGCGAGTATTTTCTGAAGTGCGGAGCCGACGCTCCTGAGAATTTCCTGGCCTATGCCGAGTTTGATGGGGATTTCAAGACCGATGGACACAAGGACAATTTGATAAAAACCTGGGCCCCCCATATTAAGGATTGGAAGCCGGGTGATCCCACATGGCAGGACGGTAAGGGCAAGGGCATTATTGGGGCCATCAACTATCTGGCGTCCAAAGGTATGAATGTCTTTTCATTCTTGTCTATGAACATTGCCGGTGACGATCGCAACGTGTTCCCCTACACCACGTACGATGAGCGGGAACGCCTGGACTGCTCTCGCATGGACCAATGGGCCATGGTGTTCGAACATGGCAATAACCTGGGCATGTATCTTCACTTCAAGACCATGGAAACAGAAAACGAACTGATCTTGGATAAGGGTGATCTGGGGGTGCATCGCAAACTCTATTACCGTGAGTTGATAGCCCGTTTCAGTCACAATCAAGCTTTGAACTGGAATTTGGGAGAAGAGATCAACAGTGCTACGCATCTTCAGAAGGTGGCCTGGGCGCAGTATTTTGCAGAACATGATCCGTACCAGCATCACATAGTGATTCACAATATGGGTGACCCGCATTATGACCTGCTGGGCAAGGCCTCGGCACTCAGGGGCTTTTCTCTGCAGACAAGCAAGACAGACTTTGGTCAGGTACACAAACGCACCCGAGATTACATTGATCGGTCTGTGGCCGCAGGGATACCCTGGGTGGTGGCCTGCGATGAACCGGGTGATGCGACCCATGCCCTCATCACGGATGAAGAGGATCCTACGCATGACAATGCCCGGAAAAATGCTCTGTGGGGCAACATCATGGCGGGCGGCGCCGGTGTAGAATGGTACTTCGGGTATAAGCATCCCCACAGTGACTTGACATGCCAGGATTTTCGGTCACGCGAGAACATGTGGACACAGTGCCGTTACGCCCTGACATTTTTCGACAAATATGAGATTCCCTTCTGGGACATGACATGTCAAGACGAACTGACTGACAGCGAAGATGACTACGTCCTGTGTAAGCCAGGTGAAATCTATCTGGTCTACCTTAAACATGGCGGCAAAGTTTCCATTGATGTGACTTCCGGTACATTTAGTCAGGGGTGGTTTAATCCTCGTACTGGCTATGGCATTAATCAATTACTCAAACGGCGTTCTATCAGTGGTAAGGTCGAGGTGACTGCCCCCGATCAGAATGACTGGTTATTGGTGATCACTGGCAAAGGGAAAATTACTCTGGCGGCCGACGGGCCACCCAAACCGAAGGCCGTTCCCACCCCGGAAGGTGCCATTGTTTTTAAAGCCATTGAACATTTCAATATTGTCCAGGGTGGAGGATTTGTGAAAGCCTACCCGGATACAGGCCACAATGCCTTGGCAATCAATCCTGCGGGGAATCAGGGAAAGTTTGCTGCTGGAGAGTTGACATTTACGGGGGCAGCAGGGCGATATGACATCACCCTGACCACCATGGCCGAGACAGACGGGGAATCTACCTACAGGCTTCTGGTCGGTGGCACCCGCATCGGTCAATTTACAAATCCCAAAACTTCAGTGGATTACAAACTTACGCACATAACCTGGAAAAATGTTGAGGTCACAAAGAAGGCAACCATTCGTGTGGAATTTAACACGGCCACCCATGGTGCGGGCTCGTCTCGTGGACGATGGACTGCCTTGACATACGTTCCATCTGGGGGGTAGTGCTGAGGTTCCAGTTATAGTATTTGGTCTCAGATTGTTTTTTGGCTGCAGTCACGAAATCTTTGGAGGCAAAAGTGATGTCCAATCATCATAAAGGATTTACGCTTATCGAACTTCTCGTCGTTATTGCCATTATTGCGGTGTTAATGGGGATTCTCATGCCGGCCCTGCGCAAGGCCAAAGAACAGGGCCGAATGGCTGTCTGTCTGAGCAACTTGAGGCAGATTGGTTTGGCGTCGCAACTCTATGCAGAAGACAATGATTTGAAGATCCCTCGTGCAGAAGTATATGGCAATACTGATGAGGATATGCAGGTCTGGCAGACGTTATACATGAAGTACCTGGGTGGAAGAAAGGGCAGCAAGATAACCGAATGGTACGAAGTAGACGCGTACAACTGTCCGAGTTATCCGGACAAAGATCAGCTTGTGGATTATATTGTGAATGCCTTTGATCTTAAATCAAAGGTTGAGCAGGAACATCACGGCGTTAGCAAGCTAACCCATCTCAAACGGCAGCAATCCACATTGTACATGGCAGATTACGAATCCCCCTTTGAAGGGGGCAGCCAGATACAAATCGTGACCAAGGAGGATGTTGGCTCGGGGTTGGCATTAAAGCTGAGATGGATGGACATTTATAGCTCCAATCATTTGCCGTATGATCTTTCCGGGGAACTCAAGCCGGGCCGGCGTGTGGCTGCAGAACGCCACGGCAGATTTGTTAATGGTCTCTTTTTTGACGGTCACTCGGAAAAACTGGTCGCCGAAAACATGACGGCTTGGGACTGGGGACGTCCCAGACCGCTCTCCGAGTAGTGTCACTCAATCAGTAACAGGACTTTTGCAAAAAGCCCTGTGGTGTACAGTTTTTGGTTTTCAGTTTTTAGTAAAACGTGTTTTTTATGCTGTAAACTACCTACTGAAAACTGAAAACTTGAAGTTTGCAAAACTTCAGTCAGTGAGTTTGATGGGGCAGCCCAGACTGTTGGGATCATCGAATATGTTCTTGGTTTCATCAACACGGTTTTGAAAGGTCATATTAACCGATCCCTCTGGGCCAGCCTGGAACCAGTGCTTAATACCCGGTGCGACTGTATACTGGTCCCCTGGATCCAATGCAATCTCTCGCCTGGCTGTGTAGTATTGTTCTTTGCCTTTTGGCAAACATATCTCAGGATTGGCTTTGCCTTCGACAAATACCTTGGTGTGTCCATAGAGTACGCGTAAAGTTTCTTCCTTGCCTGGCTCGTTTTCGTAAGGGGGGTGTACATGTTGAGGCAGGGTTTGGTTGGGCAATAGGACCAGGACTGTAATGCGAAGCCGTTCGGATCTGAGAATATCTACAAAAGCAAACCCTTCACTGGATATGTCACCAAGGCCCATGTCATTGACAGCCAACTGGGACCACTCGTCTTTTGAGAGAACCAAGCCAGACTTTCGGATGAGATCTTGAGTCGCTTGTTGTGCTGCTTTGAGTTGTTCTGTGTTCATGAATATTCCTGACACAAGCATGCCTTGAATGGTGGTGGCCAGTGTCTGTAGTATCAGGCAGCAGGACGTGGCACCAGCATCCAATACGCCTCGGGATCTTTCACCCAGACGACTGGAGCGGCCCACCTTGGCGATCATATCTTTGGTTTTATCGCGGCCGACCTCGGCAGCTGTCGACATCTTACCCAGGCAGTCGCCAAAAGATTCATTGGCTTCCAGAGCGGCTTGATAGGCCTCTTGCGCCGGGATCAGGGTGTCTAGCAGTGTCTTGTCACCGGGCTGAGCACCGCTGATGTCCAGAACCTTGTCTCTGGCGGTCAGGAGCATCAGTCCGAACACTTTGGCGTCCAGCGTCTCTTTGCCCTTGCACGCCTTGGCCATGGCTTTAAAGAGCATCCCATAGAGTGGCCCCATGGACCCGCCGATCTTCGTCATCAAGACTTGGTACAGGGTTTTGAGGCCATGAGACAGATCGCAGGGGCCGTCTCCGAGTTCTTCCTGACACAGAGTAAAGCCCTTGTTCATGTTGATGCCATGATCGCCATCACCGATGAGACCATCAATGTCACTCAGGTATTGCTTATTATCCTGAATGACCTTAATCAGGGCTGATAAGATGACCTGCCCCTGATTGGTGGGTACGGATGTCATGATTTACACTCTCCCAAATTGAGTCAAACCCATACAATCACATTCATACTCCATACAGGCCTTGAGCTCGTCATCCAGTTTCATGAGGGTTAAGGTCACACCGGCCATTTCCAAGGACGTAAAATAGTCGCCCACATAAGGGAGATAGACATTAACACCTTGTTCGCCCAGGATTTTCTGCACATCATTATACAGGATGTAGAGTTCCATCAAGGGCGTGGAGCCCAGGCCGGAGATCAGAACCACCACATCGTCTTTGGCTTGGAAGGGCAGGTCAGGCAAAATGATGTCTGTCATACGCTTGGCCATTTGGGCTGACGTTTCCAGGTCACAAACTTTCAGACCAGGTTCGCCATGGTGGCCAATACCCACCTCCATCTTGCCCTTTTCGATGGCAAAATTAGGATGACCCACTTCAGGGATGGTACAGGAACTCAAGCCGATGCCCATACTGCGAGTATTGTCTATCGCCTTTTGTGCCACTGCAATGACCTCATCGAGACTGCCGCCCATGGCCGCCTTGGCACCGCCAGCCTTCCACATGAGGATTTCGCCAGCCACGCCGCGGCGTTTGTCCAGTTGATCCTTGGGGGCTGAGGGGACATCGTCATTGGCCACCACGGTTTTGACTTCTATGTCGTCGTCATCGGCCATCTCAATCGCCATTTTGACGTTCATATTGTCACCCGCATAGTTGCCGTATAAGCAGGCCACACCCTGGCCTGCGTCTGCCGCTTTAAAGGCATCGTAGAACATCTGTGCTGGCGGGGACGAAAATATTTCGCCTGCAGCCACAGCGTCCACCATATTCTTGCCAAGATAGCCAATGAATGCCGGTTTGTGTCCAGATCCGCCGCCTGTGACAATGCCGACCTTGTTGGCAATGGGGGCTTGTTTGTATTTAAGGACACGGGGATTACTGGTTTTGGCAATAAGATCCGGATGGGCCTTGACAAAGCCTTCTACCATTTCATCGACGACCTCGTTGGTTTTATTGGTGATTTTCTGCATAGCACGTTCTCCTTGGACCGCTTATTTCTGAAGTTTTGCAAACTTCAAGTTTTCAGTTTTTAGAGGGCAGTATACAGTATGAAAAACGCATTTTTCTGAACACTGAACACTGAACACTATACACACAGGGCTTTTTGCAAAAGTCCTGTTATTTGTTAAAGGATTCGTTTTCTAATTGTCGCATCTGTTTTACCTTGGGGCCAGACCCACCGCCAGAGAACTCGGAGTGCAGCCAGGCATCTACAATCATCTTGGCCAGTTCAGGGCCCACCACGCGTTCTCCCATGGTCAACACATTGGCGTCATTGCTCTTTTTCAGTCGTTCCGCCGAAAAACAGTCGTGACACAGGCCGGCATAGACACCTTGCACTTTGTTGGCCACCATACTCATGCCCAAGCCGGTTCCGCAGATCAGGATGCCACGGTCGAAACTGCCGTCCTGTATTTTCAGAGCTAAGTGGTAGCCGATCTCAGGATAGAAGGGGTTTTCCCTTGTGGCGGAATAGTCCAGATCTGTAATATCCAGACCCTGGGCCTTGAGATGGTCTACAATGACGGCCTTTAGACTCACGGCTGCCTCATCACAATCAATCGCAATCTTCATGGCAACACGGGCTCCTTACAGAGAAAAGATATTGGTTTCAATGAATTTCCAGGTATTCAGGAAATCACCTTTTAAGATCAACCTTTTGAACTCATCACGGTCAATGCGGTATAGCTTGGCCCAGACCTTGTTGGTCAGGCGTGAGTTGGCCTCAAAAGTCCCCTTAATGTCCCAGCGAGTCGGGGAGGTGTCTGATGTTAGAAAGTCGTCGTAGCCCAGCTCTTGTAGATAATACAGGAACTCCACGTACGACAGGTAGTTGTGTGAGCCTGCCATATAATCCCAGTCCCACTTGGCGTTGTTGTCATTGATATGGACATAATAGGGAAACCGACTTTGGGCCAGCATGGAGAGCATTTCTGCGGGGTTTTCGTCACCATATTTAGAGTGACCATAATCCAGGGTCACACCCATCTCTTGAATGCCAATGTCATTCAGAAGGCACAACGCCTTGGCTGCCGTATCCACGAAACAACGGCCCCTGGTTTCACTGGGTTTGTACTCGACAAATAATGGGATCTCTTTGAGGTAGTCACCGGCCTGAGAAAAGGTGTCTACCATGTACCGCCACATCTGGGCATAGTCACAGCCAAAGCAAAATTCGTACCCATCACCGAGAGGGCAGCAGGTGACTTTGTTGGCCCCCACGGCCTTGGCGAAATCCTTGGCCTCTTTGATAAAACGTACGGCCTTGGCACGGATGGCGGGATCATGCGAACTGAGACCCCCATTTCTGAAATCGGGTTCTGCTTTTACATTAACATTAACCGCAGCCACTGAAAGGGTATGCTTCTTGAGGGCCTTTTTGGTCTCTTCGACGTCTTGCACTTCGTAGGGATAGATGATTTCCACGCCGCTGAATCCTTCCAGGTCTGCCGCGATCTGAAAGCGTTCATCGACTGTCTTGGGTTCATTGTACTCATGGAATCGATCTTTGGTTTTACTGATAAACGCGGTGATAACCGCATGTTTGGGTATCTGATGCATAAGAGGTCTCCATCATCATTCAGGGTCTTTGGGAGTATTCTGATCAACAGAATTGGCATCTTTTTGCTCGGTCTGTTGAACGGTTATCTGGTCTTTTAGGGCCAATTTGGCCTTGTTCTTTTGATAGCCGGTGACCATGTTGTAGCCAATGGCACTGGCCAACAGCGTCGTATATAGGGTGATCATAGCCATGAAGCGATGACGAATCGTGGCCGGTGACATGGTTCTATCGTTTGTGCGATTGGGATTCATAAAGAGCCAGCACACAATGGCCACGGCATTGACGACTGCTGCCAGTACAAAGAAGGCATTGGCACTGCCATTTTCACTGAGCATCAATGGGAAGAGGATCATGCTGAGGGCTCCGCCTATATTGCCCACCATGTTCATGGCCCCGGACACTGCCCCGGAATTGCCGCCGCCAATATCATTGCAGAAGGCCCAGCTTGGACTCAGTGTCATGTCAACACCAAAGGTGGCTAGGCTGAAGCTGCCAATGAACCATAACAAGCGGGCATGTTCTGTGGTGAGAAAGCTCAGGTTATTGGTCTGTGCAGCCAGGATCAGCCCCACAATGCCCACAGAAAAACCGATTACCGCAGGGATACGTCTGGACCCCACATGGATACCTTTGTTAAACAGACCTGTGACCATGGAGCCCGCTGTCCAGTTGGCAAAGGCCGCAAAGATAAAAGGCACAGCTGCATAGTATTTGGCATTGGGATCGCCGGACCACGTATCCTTGACATATTTGGGTAACCAGCCAAGGCAGATATAAAAGGTGATGTTGCTGGCAAAATATTGAACCATGGCCAGGGACATGTTCAGCGATGTAAAGATCTCTGCGAAAGAGGATTTGCAGGATGCCTTAAAATCTTCATCGCGTCCTTTGTCAATATAGTCTAGCTCTGCAGACGTGATCTTTTTGTTATCTTTGGGGTTGTCCCGGAACCATACCAGCCAGACAATGGCCCATACAATGCCGATCAGCCCGTTGATCACAAACATACCTCGCCAGCCAATCCAGGGGATGTCAATCAGCCAGGGCATCAGGAATAAAGACAAGGCTGCGCCCAAGCGACTGCCGGAAAAATTGATGCCATGGGCAATGCCACGTTCTTTGGCAGGTAACCAGCGGAAAAAAGCCTGCGAAGCCGCAGGGAAAGCGCCGGCTTCACCCACACCGAAGAAAAAACGTAGAAACAACATCTGGGTGGCATTCGTGGCTGCGCCAGTCAGGGCTGTGAAACAACTCCACACTGACACCACAATGGTCAGGGCTTTACGAGGGCCGAATTTATCAGCAATCCACCCCGAAGGGATTTGAAAGAGGGCGTAGCCCACTGCAAAAATGCCTAGGATCAGCCCCCAGATTTCTAAGGAGATGTGCAGGTCATTCATGATCCTGTCTGCTGCTGTGGCAATGCAGGCACGGTCCATGTAGGTATTCATGCTGTGAAAGAAGAGAATAGAAATTAGGACAAAACGTTGACGACTTTTTCGTCCTTGAGATTTCTCCATATTAGGCTCCTTCTCTGGGGATCAAGAAAATGCGATTTCTTATTGGTTGGGATACTTAATGTTGTTTTCTCTGCTCAGTATGATGGATGGGTTTTCAAGCAGACGTTTTCTCAACTTTAAGTGACGCTGCAAGGAGATCCCTGGATTTACGGAGATGGGCTTTTGCCTGCAGTTCAGCCAGTTCACCGTTGCGATTGGCAATCGCATTAATAATCGCATAATGCTCGGACAGTGTTTCTTTCGGTGGCCGAATCAACCCTCGATTGTAACTGATGATATGAATGTTGCCTATCATTTCAACACGTGGAAGGATTTTGTTGCCACTAAATTGGATGAGCAACTTATGAAATTGTTGATCCGCATATCCATATTCTTTGAGTGGTATCTCTTTTACTTTCTCATAGGGGCTGAACAAGTTCTTTAGCTTTCGTAACTGGACCTCAGTAATCCGTTCGGCTGTCAGTCTTGCTGCAATGCCTTCCAATCCCTCTCGGCAATCAAAGGCATCGATAATTTCCTCTGGCTTCATGGCCTTAACGAACATGCCTCGACGAGGAATACTCTCAACCAATAATTCATGTTCGAGCATTTGAAGGGCTTTGAGAAGCGGGGTTCTGCTCACACCAATTTCATCGGCCAGTTTCATTTGTGTTATTTTTTGCCCAGGCGCAAGTTTGCCTGATAGTATCATACTTTTGAGTGCGTCATAAACACGAAGGCTAAGGTCCACATGTTCAATCTTTGCCATGCCATGTCCTCTCGGTAAAGACAGAATAAATCATCAATGCATACTTGGCCGGAAGGCCCATATTTGGTGTTTTTTGTATGCAATATACAATAAGATGATATCGCATCTCAGGATTCGAATCAAGGTTTATTCCAGTATTTTCATCAATATCCAGTGATTTTGAGGCTTTTAAGTAAGAAGTGACAGTCAGTCGCAACCCCTGAACCTTTCAAAGCCATAGGAGTGTTGAAATGATAGAAAAAGGGCCCATGTTGTTTGAACATGGGCCCGGTTTTCTAAATTTAGATACATACAGATATGAATCAGAGTTGATCAGTGATCACGATGGCGTCAAGCAATGCACCATCCTCACGCCAGCCAATTTCCAATGTATGTGTTCCTTGAGACAAGGTAAACTCGACTGGAATGCTACCCTCCTGATCGTTGTGGATATCATCCCAATGCCAGGCGTTTCCTACGGGAATCCCATTCCATCTTACCCAGCCATTGTTGTCGGCTGGAGGTGTGGTGTTGAGAGTGGCTCCAGGCAATCGAATCCAGAAGGAATCTCCAGCGTCCATGGTAATGACCCGGGCAAGAATTTTGTAGGTGCCGCCCTGTACTGTAAATGTGAAACTGGCAATACCATCTGACTGATCTCCGGTGGCTCCAGCATCGTCTGTACCGATATAGGCACCCCCGGTCGCATCCGCTTTATCCGAATACGTCTGCATAGGCGCCGTGATGACAGCAGATTCTGCACCAACCCATATCTGTTCACTGGCGGTATTGGGGGCCTCGCTATACAGGAGAATATCATCGATCAAGAGCATGCCAGACGCGTTGCTGCCATCCACACCTATCACAAGCTTTGTGACATTCTGAAGGTTTCCTAGAGAACTCAAATCAATATTCCACCGGGTCCAGAAGGGTGTTTTGATGGCGTCTGCAGGACCATTAAAGGCAATTTTCGTGTTGTTGATTTTGACATATAGCTGCCCGGTATTGTCTGGGGCACCATAGAAATCTAGCACCAGATTCTGAGCATTGCCAATGGTCCAGTCTTGCGATACGGCAAACACGCGTTCAATCTGAGACGCTACATTACCCGCATTGTTGTAATAGAAAGGCAAAGACTGCTCACTGTCAGGCAGGGTGTTGGCAGTTTCCATGATCATACCATTATAGTGGGGACTGCTGGCAGTCCAGATGTCATGGCCCACACCAGCCCCTGTTCCATTGCCGCCATAGCCTGCTGGGAAAAACTCGTCTGCTGAATAGCCGAAACCATCAAGCCATGCCTGGAACGGACGGTCAGGGCTGATGTTGTTGTAGCTTTCAAAATCATCCACGACCATCGCTTCCACGATTGTCAAACTCCACACGGGACCCGTCCAGACAGACACAGCTTCTTCCTCGTTGACTTCATCCACACGCCAGTAATAGGTTTCACCCATCTGGATATCAAAGGTACTGAGATTGATACTATGGGTGTTGGATGTGGCTGACGGGGCTGTGCCAGTAGCGACCTCATTGGCGTCCGTGCTCACATAGACAATGCTTTGAGCCGCTTCACGGCCTGCACGCCATGACACAACAGCATTTGGAAGAATGTCTGTTGATCCTGATGCAGGGTCTGGCGTACGAGCTGCTGCAGGTATCGCATTAAATTGAACTTCACTGAGGCTGTAGGACTGCATAAAGCCGCCCCAGTTGCTTTGAATATTCAAACGAACCATCTTGGCAGCGACGCCACCCATGTCGACTTCATCATACTGATTGTATAGGGCTGAACCTGCAGCACGGCTGAATTCATTGACATCTTCGAGTGTATCCCAGGTTTCGCCATCCTTTGAATACTCAAGCTGAACGCCCTTGACGCCGTAGCCAATAAAGCCTTCTGCAGAACTGTTGGAGTTCCAGACCCTCATGGTGTCCAGCTTTTTAACTTCATCGAATTTATATTGAATCCATGGGGCCATGTCGCCCATTTCTGTGAACCACATGGTTTCAGTGGCAATAGCATGTGTGTCATCTTCACCTAACCCCGAACCGTCCAGGGTTTTTTCAGGCATTGAGGATTCATTAGAAGAGCTGGATGCCGATGCCATGATCTCAGAGCCTGCTATCTGGATTGAATAGGGCTCTGCTTCGAAGCTCCACACATTGCCTTTGAACACGGTTCTGTCAGGTGCGCTATTGACTTCATCCACACGCCAAAAATAAGTTTTTCCGAATTCAAAACGTTCAGGATCAAACGTATTGGCATCCAGGCCTGAAGCAGTGGGCACAGTGGCTGCATTAACATCTTCAAAGCTGTCACCCATGTACAGATCGTGCGTCACCGCAAAGATACCTGGTAACCAACTGAGTGCAGCATCTCTTGGAACGTCCACAGCACCCTCTTCTGGGCTTGGAAATGCTGCCAGAACGGGCACTGGAACCGGGGCAGAAATGCTCAGGGTGTCATGTCCAGATGCGGTGATTCGCACACCAACCGCAGGTTTGTCTGTCAGGAAAACCACACCAAAGCCATTCTGACCTGCTGCGCTGACGCCGGTGTTGGAATAATTCGCGCCGCCAGAAAACGACACCGGTGTGCCCAAGGAGCCGTCTGCATAGATGGCCTGCCAAGTTCCGCTGTCATTACCTCCTCGTTCAAAGAGGAAGAATATGTTTGATGCAAAATCAAAGAGGGTCTGTTGGAAGTCAATACCGTCAATGGACGAAATGTTTGTGGCACCGTCTAACGTGAAAAGGAAATTATCCGCTTTTGAACCGACGTCGCCTCCCTTAACGGTTGACGTGCCAGTGACTGTGGCACCCGGAGCTGCTGTGCCTTCTTCCCACAAGACCTCCTCGGCGCCATTGATGTACCATCGTGAGGTGGTACCCAACACCAGATCTCCTTCAGCAACGACATAGTCCTTGCCTCCATACAGAAGGCTGATGATTTCGCCATCAACGATAGTCACATCTGAGAACCCTATGAGTTCATCAGCCTGAACATTGGCATAGCCAAGTGTTAACATGATTAAAGCAGTATACATCAGTTTCTTACACATTAATCTTCTCCTTCAACGCCAAAACTAACTTACTTATTTGTATATGACAGAGGTTTTGTCCTGATATCTTTTACCAGTGTGGTCTGGTGTGTGTTTGTCTTATTCACCAGCGAAAGAACTCTTTTAGGGTATCTCATAAGGATTCAATGTGGCGTGCAAGCGAATCTTTTTTTATTCTGAACAAGACAGGAAAGAAACCGCCTCAGTTTCAACCAAGACTGATTCTCCTTTTTTGCCAGAATGCAACACCTTCTACTTCCCGCTGAGAAGCAATTGTTGCAGCTACCCTAACTATTTCGGCTGAATAGAACAAAGGCATGAATTGCCCGGTCACACCTCCTTTCCGAGCTTAAAGCCAAATTAATCCCAAATTCAGATAAAATCGCACCTATTCGATCTGATAGTCTGGACGCCTAGCTATATATAAGTAACTTTACCAATATCGGACCACCTGATCAAGTGAATATTGAATTTTATATGCGATACTTATTGGGCATAACCTCTTCTGAATGGTGTGTTTAGTCGCTTTTTTTTGCACTATTGGGAACGCAAATTGTCAATGTGGGTGCTTTTTATCTGCCGATTCTGCAGGTCAATAATTGTCATGCTTTAGTCAATTTTGTCCATAGTATTGAGCTTGGCATGCCACTATGCTTTATGGGCTTATTTCCCATAAGTACTGTAATGGACTATAGTGACTCAATGAATCTCTAAGTGAAATGGTATCTTAATGAACAAATGGATGATAATTAGCTTGGTTTTTCTCACAACAGTCGCAGGCTGCAACTCTCACTCTGTCGAGAAAAAATTGGCTCATGTGGAAAAAACAGCCAATAGTGGCCCATTTTCGCCCTCGTGGGAGTCTCTGGCTCAGTACGAGATTCCAACGTGGTATCAAGATGCAAAGTTTGGCATTTTCATTCACTGGGGGGCTTATTCAGTCCCTGCCTTTGGCAATGAATGGTATCCTCGGGAGATGTACAACGCCAACAAGAGCAGGCGTGGGATTTATCAGCACCATCTCAAGACCTATGGCGATCCTTCGGAATTTGGGTACAAGGACTTTATCCCGCTGTTCAAAGCAGAAAAGTTCGATGCGACTGAATGGGCAAAGCTCTTCAAGGAGGCTGGGGCCAAATATGTGATTCCCGTGGCTGAGCACCACGATGGCTTTCCCATGTACGATTCTGACTACACAGAATGGAATGCGGCGAACATGGGGCCAAAGCGTGACATCATCGGCGAATTGGCCAAGGCCACACGTAAACAGGGTTTGACTTTCGGTGTGTCCAGTCATCGGGTTGAGAACTGGTGGTTCTATGGTGAAGGCCGCAAGATCAATTCGGATGTGACTGATGAAAAATACCGAGGTCTATACGGCCCTGCTCGCGATAAAAAAGAATCCGAGAACGGCACAACGCCCCCGGATGCGGCGTTCCTGCAGGATTGGCTTTTGCGTTGCTGTGAACTGGTGGACAAATACCAGCCGCAGGTCATTTGGTTTGACTGGTGGATTGCCCAACCGGCGGTTCAGCCCTATCTCAAGACCTTCTCCTCGTATTACTACAATCAAGGGGCTGCATGGCACAAGGGTGTGGCCATCAACTACAAGAAGCTTGGGGGGGAGTCATTTCCAGATACCGCAGGTGTGCTGGACATAGAGCGGGGCGGGCTCGCAGAGATTCGCGATCTGTACTGGCAAACAGACACGTCCGTGTCCAAGACCTCTTGGGGGTACGTGACCAATCATCAATACAAGACGGTCAATTCTCTCATAGATGACCTTGTGGATATCGTGAGCAAGAACGGTTGCATGCTGCTGAATATTGGGCCGCGCCCGGATGGCACGATTCCTGAGGCAGAACAGGCCATGCTTCGCAAGATGGGGGCCTGGCTCTCGATGAATGGCGAAGCGATTTACAAAACACGACCCTGGCATGTGTTTGGTGAAGGACCGACGCGTGTCGAGGATGGCACCATGGCCAATGATGCGGAACATCGACGTTCCAATTTTGTGGCCAATGATGTTCGATTCACTGCGACGAAGGACGCACTGTATGCCATCGGCCTTGAATGGCCAGAGAATAACCAGGTGATCATTAAGTCACTGGCAAAAGAAAATGCTCCACACTCATTTCCTGTCAAGGATGTGAGGCTCCTGGGGCACAGAGGTGTGGTTTCCTGGGAGCAGACAAATCAGGGATTGGTCGTTCAAATGCCTGAAACGCAGCCCTGTGAGTATGCGTTTACTCTAAAAATCCATGGCGTGAAATAGAAAGGGAAGACCCATGTTTTTACACAGAAGTCAGCGAATTCTTGTGGTCATATTGATGGCCGGATTACTGGGTGCGGTTTTGGCAGCACCCTACAAAGCCAGCTGGGAGTCTTTGTCCAGGCATAAAGATGCCCCTGAATGGTTTAGAGATGCCAAGCTCGGCATCTACTTCCACTGGGGTGTGTATGCCGTGCCAGCCTTTGGTAGTGAGTGGTATCCACGCAACATGTTTCTCAAGGGCAATAGTGCAAACAAGCACCATATTGAGACCTACGGCGATCCCGCAGAATACGGGTATGACCGATTTGTGACTCAGTGGAAGACCCCGAAGTTTGATGCAGACCAATGGGCCAAGCTGTTCCGCCGTGCAGGCGCTCGTTTCGCCGGCCCCGTGGCTGAGCATCACGACGGTTTTTCCCTGTGGGACAGTGACGTCACGCCATGGAATGCCAAGGACAAGGGCCCCAAGCGTGATCTGGTCGGTGAATTGGCCAGGGGCATTCGCGGAGAAGGCATGAAGTACATTACCACCTTTCACCATGCACGTAATCACTACGGTCACTTTGACGGCATGAAAAAGGATTATGCCAAGGCCATGGCTGATCCGGAGGTGGCATTTCTCTACGGGCAGATGTCACCTGAGAAATTTCACGATGTCTGGTTCGGCAAGCTCAAGGAGGTTATTGATCAGTATCAGCCGGACATCATCTGGTTTGACAGTTGGTTGGACAAGATCCCTGAATTCTATCGCCAGAAGTTCGCTGCCTACTATTTGAATGAAGCGGCCAAATGGGACAAGGAAGTTGTGATCGTACGCAAACAAAACGATTTACCCATTGACTTTACCGTGCTTGATCACGAAAAGTCTCGAGAAAGCAAGACCTCGCCACGTGTGTGGATGACCGATGACACGATCAGTACCGGCAGTTGGTGTTACACCAGCAGTCTTCGTATCAAGCCGACCTCCAAGGTCATTCATGCCCTGGTTGATACGGTGGCCAAGAATGGTGTGGTCCTGTTGAATATCTCTCCCATGGCCGACGGCACCATTCCTGAGGATCAAAAGAGGGTGCTGCATGAACTGGGTGACTGGATGACTGTAAATGGTGAAGCGATCTATGCCACACGTCCCTGGGAAACCTTTGGTGAGGGGCCCACTGTGGAACCCGAAGGTGGTTTTCGAGAGCACGGGAAATTTCTAAAACTCGAATACTCAGACAAGGATATCCGTTACACGCAGAGCAAGAATGGACGAATCGTGTATGCCATGACAATGGGATGGCCAGGTGACGAGGCCGTGCTGTCGGCCGTTAAAGTCATTCGTGCCGACCGAAATGCAAGGGTGGAATTACTGGGCCACTCGGGCAAACTGGAATTCCATGTCAACGACAAGGGACGTCTGGTAATTCATCTGCCCAACCTGTCTGAGTCTGAGCGTCCTGGACAGCATGCCTTCAGCTTTAAGCTCCAGGGTTTTAAGCTGACTGCGGCCACGCCCACACAATATGGCGGCCCTGAGGCCATTACGTTGACATCGGAGAAGGCGCTACTTGACGGCTCAAAACTGGGGTTGGAAACAAAGACTTCAAAATCCAACATCGGCTTCTGGGACAACCCCAAGGAGAGTATTCACTGGCTGGTCAAGATTCCTGGGCCCGGGACCTATGCCGTGCAGGGTGATTTTGCTACCATGTCCACACAAAATTCTTTGAAGGTCAAGGTCGCAGGCAAGACACTCTCTTTTGCTGTCCCCAATACGGGCAGCTGGGACACCCCCAAGACCGTCAAGGCGGGCACCATAGCCTTTGAAGAACCAGGTGTGTATCATCTTGTGTTGTCTGCTCAACCCAAAAACTGGAGAGCCGTCAATGTGTGGAATATCAAACTCCACCCTGTCAAGTAAGGGACAAACCATGAAACAGACAACACGGCTTGTTCTTATTCTTTCATCTCTGGTATCTGGTTTGTGTTTGGCGGAGAGCCAACTACCGAATCCACCCCAGGGTAAGAGGTGGGTTAAGACCGTTTCTCTGTCAGATGAGTTTAATGGCAAGAAACTGGACACTAGCAAGTGGGCACCCAAACATCCTTACTGGAGCGGACGCAACAGTACGCATACGCCTGCGAACGTGTCAGTTCGGAACGGTAATCTGCGTCTGCTGTCCACACTCCGTGCCGGCGCAACCGAGGTCAAGGCCAAAACCGTGACAGCGGCCTGTATGGCATCCACGACTGCTCGCTGCCTGCCTGGATACTACGAGGCGAGTATAAGATGTTCGGATATCTCCATGACCTCCGCATTCTGGTTCCAGGGTAAATACTCTGAAATCGATGTAATCGAAAACATCGGCGAAGTCACCGAACCCAACGCGGTGTGGGTCAATGAGACCATGATGACGAACACGCATTTCTACAAACAGGGTTGGGCCAGGGATAAAAACACGCCTTTCAACTGGAAGATGCCCAGTCCGAGCAGCGCTGAGTACCATGTGTACGGCGTGTGGTGGAAGGATGACAGTACTGCCGCTTTTTATCACAACGGTACCAAGGTCACAGAGGTCACCACCGGCGGCCCCTTTGATGAGGCCCAGTATATGTTCTTTGACACAGAGGTCTTTAGCTGGCATGGTTGGCCCACCAAAGCCTCTCTTCTGGATCCGACCAAGAACACCATGCTGGTGGATTGGGTTCGTGCCTGGCAACTGGTGGATGACACAAAGAATCAGGCCAGATAAGATTGGGAGTCCGTGTTTTCGGATACGGACGGCAGTTTCAAGGTGATCGATCATGCAATCAAATAGGTTGATTTATGAGATATAGGCTTACAATGGGGCTTTGTATTCTCTGCCTAAGCCTGAGTTTATTCGCCGTGTAGGGCGAGGAAAAAAGCGTCCCCACATCGTATTTTTTATGGCTGACGATCTGGGGGCAGGTGATGTGGTCCATGACACACGCACCCATTTGAATAAGACTTGAAAAGCAACCCGGATGAAGTAGAGGCCTTGAATCTTGTCCGTGGCCCTGAGCATCAAGACCGTGTGCAGTCCATGCTCAAACGTTACCTGGCCATTCACCAGAGCAAGAGACGTACCGTGCTCCCAAACTGCTTGTTACGTCAAAAAGCAAGTTTGTCACGATTGAGAAATGGAGAGTCAGTGATGGTTCGATGGCGTTTGATTTTTATTGTACTCCTTGTGCCAGGGATCAATGCCGATCTTTGTGCCGGAGAAAGACATTTGCCGACTGGCTATCCAGCCACTGCGAGGCACAAAACCTGCATTAACGTGGGTTGGCAGTATCATCTCGGAGACGTGCCAGGGGCTCAGTATCAGCATTACGACTGCTCGACCTGGGAAACCGTGAGTGTCCCCCATACACTGAAGCTCACCTCTCTGGCCCTGGACAAGTGCGAAGACGACAAGACTCAACCCACCTTTCATCGGGATATTGCCTGGTATCGGCGAACCATTGAGGTGTCAAAGAATCCTGGCAAGGTCTTTCTGGAGTTTGAGGGCGCTCATCAGGTGACAGACGCCTGGGTCAATGGTCGCCATGTGGGCCAGCACGCCATCGGCGGGTATACGCCATTTCACTTTGACATGACTGCGTATGTCCAGGCTGGGGAGAACACGGTGGCTCTGCGTCTGGACAATCGACGAAGAGACGATACGCCTCCGGATCCCGGCCCTTTTGATTATGTCAAGTTCAGCGGCCTGTATCGGGACGTGTATCTTGTTGAGACCGCGCCCCTGCATGTGACCTTCCCCTGGGAAGACTTCTATGCAGGTGTGTTCATCACCACCCCCACAGTGGATCCCTTGAATGGCAATGCCACGGTCACGGCTCGCACCACAGTTCGTAATGAACATACCAAGGCACGGCTGTGTACGGTCTTGTCGCGTGTGATCGACAAGGACGGTGTTGTGGTCATGCGTCTGCGCACTCAAGCCACGATTTTGCCGGGTGCAGACCGTACCTTTAATCAGGCCGGTGGTATTGAAGAAGACCTCCATCTGTGGTCCTGCGAGGATCCTTATCTCTATCGCGTCAACACGGTGATCTACGATGGAGACAAGGCTGTGGATTGCATCGAAAATCCCCTGGGTATCCGTTCCATTGAACTGAATAAACACGACGGCTTCCTCCTGAACGGCAAACCCGTTAAGATGATTGGTGCCAATCGGCACCAGCATTATCCCTACATTGGTGATGCAGTACCTAATGCTCTCCATTTCAAGGACATGTGGCAGTTCAAGCAGATTGGCTTCAACATTGTGCGTACAGCCCACTATCCGCATGACAATGCCTTGCTCGATGCCTGCGACAAGCTGGGCATCCTGGTGTATGAAGAACCGCCCACCTGGATCAGTATTGGCAATGAGGCCTGGTTCAATAATCTGGAACAGGCGGCCAGACGTATGGTGCGCAACCATCGGAACCATCCGTCAGTCGTGATCTGGGGCGCTGGCATCAACCATCGCGGGTATGTGCCTCGCCTGCATTATGCCACCAAACAGGAGGACCCGACACGCTGGACTGGCTCCAATAACAGCGAATGGACTGGATGGCAGACCTCGGGTGTGTGTGACCTGTATACCAATATGGATTACGGTGGCATCAAGGACTGGTCCGGCCATGAATACCTCTTTGCCATGGAGGGCCGCGCCAATCCGAATTCGGTTTCCAAATATAAAGGCGATCCTTTGCGTCTTGGCATCACCAGTTGGACCGGTCATGCCTATTATACCTTCCACTTGAGTGCCAAAAGTGATAACCGCATGCGCAGCGGTATGATGGACGGGTTTCGCACGCCGCCCAGTCTCAATGGCAATGGGGGGTGGCATCTCACAGAGATGACCGACGATCCAGTGGTTATTATTGGGGATCAATGGAAACCGGAGATCCAGACGCTACGTGTGTATAGCAACTGTGATCAGGTGGAACTACGCGTTAACAACAGGGTCATAGCCAGGCAGGGGCCTATCAGCGATCCACGGCTGGTACACCTTAAGAGTCCGGCCTTTGAATTTGACATCAAAAACTTCCAGCCTGGTGCACTGAAGGCCCTGGGGCTGATCAATGGCCAGGTCAAGGCAAGCCATCAGGTGCGCACGCCAGGGACGCCTGTGGCCTTGCAACTGCACCTGGACATGGAGGATCGTCAGCTGACTGCTGATGGCAGTGACATTGTGATGGCCTATGCTCGAGTTGTGGACAGACACGGGACCTTCATACAGGACACCAAAGAGGCAGTCCATTTTACGGTGTCTGGTCCGGCCAGTATTGTGGGAGACAAGATCCTGCCCAAAGCCAATCCCATGCGTCCCACGCGTTATGGCAGTGCACCAGTTCTTGTTCGGGCAGGCACCAAACCCGGCCTCATTCTGGTGCGTGCCGAATCGCCAGGTCTGAAAGCTGCCGAAGCAAGCGTGACCAGTGTCCCCTTTATCGAAGATCAGATCGGGTCCACGGCCAGACCGATTTATGACCTAAAAAAGGTCAGCATTGACCTGGGCGAAAAAGGTCAGCTTGTCCAGTTCGGTTGGACACCCTGGTATGGTGAAAACAATGTGGACGCCGTACTTGAGATGCCAGATCTGGGCGGCTTTCGGGCCACACTTCACACGGGCTCCAAAGACGGCATTACCCGCTGGCTCGGCGAAATGAATGTCAAGGGATTTCATGGCTTTGTGATGGGCGAGGGCGTGTGTGTGATAGACCCCAAGGGGCTGCTCCTCGAATTCAAAGGGTTGCCTGCAGGACGCTATCGCCTGACCACCTATCACCATGCCCCGAGTTCCAATACCAATTCCATGGATCCCAATAAGGCGCGTCTCAAGACCCTGAAGATCAACCAGATACCAGTGGCCGCGCAGCTGGCTGTAATGGTAGGAGGTGATCGTAAGACCGTGACTGTCACCTCCGGAAAGCAGCTCCCTGATGCCGGTCCTGGCAAGGCAGTGGTTAATTTCACGGTTCAGGAGGACACGCCTGTTACGGTCACCCTGAAAGATGCCGAAGGTGCCAGAGGCATCTGGTTCAATGGGTTTGAACTGGCGGAAGCACGATAAGCTGAGATTAGCAAGGAGTCTGCTCGTGACCAAAACGAAAGCTTACACAGGGCAAGACCCTTTGTCTGGAGATGCATGACCAGTATCGACTTTTCTGGGATAACTACCATTAAGGACTCCTCATGTTTAAGAATAATAATGTGGCACTTGTTATTTGCCTGCTTTCGCTTGGCTCAGGCGTCATGTCTTCAGCGGCCACGCACCCGGCGTGCTATCCCGTTACCGATTTTGGCGCTCGCGGAGACGGTGTCACAGTCAATACCCAGTCGATTCAAGCTACCATTGAGGCATGCAGTGGAGAAGGAGGGGGGCGTGTTCTCGTCGCAGGGGGCTCTTTTGTGACGGGTACGCTGTTTCTCAAGGATTACGTGGATTTGCATATCGCCCCGGGGGCCACGCTTCTGGGCAGCACCGACATCGCCGACTATGCCGAAAACACCCATAAGAACATGTACAAGAATGAACCGCATATGGATCGCTGCCTTATTTTTGCCCGCGGGGTCAAGACGATCAGTATCACCGGCAGTGGTACGATCGATGGTCAAGGGCAACGCAAGAACTTTCCCAATAAGGGATCTCGATATCGTCCCATGATGATTCGTCTACTTGACTGTACCAATATTCGCATGCGGGACGTCACCTTGAAAAATCCGGCAGCCTGGACCTCGGCCTGGTTGTACTGCTCGGACATTGTGGTGGATGGTATCACGATCCACAGTCGTGCCAACGGCAATGGGGACGGTCTGGATTTTGATGGGTGTCGAGATGTACGCGTCAGCAACTGTGCCTTTGACACAAGCGATGACTCCATTTGTCTTCAGACATCGCGTGTGGACAGACCCTGTCGTGACGTTGTGATTACCAACTGTAGCTTTTGCAGCAAGTGGGCTGGCATTCGTATTGGTCTGCTCTCTCGTGGAAATATCGAAAACATCACCATGAATAACTGTGTGTTCAAGGACATTCAGGACTCGGGCCTCAAGATTCAGATGTGTGAGGGCGGTGTCATGCAGAATATGACATTCTCCAATCTCATTATGTCGAATGTGCCTCGGCCCCTGTTCATGACCTTCTGTCAGCAACGAGCCTGTTGTGAAGCCCCGGACGCCATGGCCCCCATGCAGGCCTTGCGTCAAATGTCGTTCAGCCACATTCTGGTGGACAATCGAATGTGCGACCAGAACTCTGCCATAGTCATCACCGGTCTGCCCGGTCATCCCATTGAGGATCTCTGTCTCAGTCATATCCAGTTTTATACGGGTGGCGGCGGCACTGCCACAGAAGCTGCCCGACGGAGCCTGCCGGAATATACCCTGGAGACGCTCAAGGGCTGGTGGCCCGAGTATTCTCTCCTCGGCGGGGCAGTTCCCTGTCACGGTGTCTATGCCCGGCATGTAAAGGGTCTGACCTTGAACGATATTCAGATCAAAACGATCAAACCGGATGCACGGCCTGCCATTGTGTGTGATGACGTGTCGGGCCTGACATTGGCCGGTCTTGGTCTCCAGGGACAGGTTGAAGCAGAGGCCATGATCCGCCTTCAAGAGGTGAGGGATGGCCTGATACATAGTTGCCACGTTAGCGGAAGCTGCCAGGCCTTTATGAACGAAGAAAACTCCAGTCACATTGAGATCGCGGCAAACAATTACTTTCAACCGAAAGACCCCCAATAAAACATAGAATGAAGAAGGAGCACCCATGATTCACTTTCTATCCAGGACGCTGCTGGGACTGGTTTTCATATCACTGACCTGTGCACAAGGCGCTCCCGTAGCGAATATTGATTTCAATGCAAACTGGCAGTTTCACTATGGCACAGTTGACGATGGTCAATCCGTGGCATTTGATGATTCCCAGTGGCGCAGAGTGAATCTGCCCCACGACTGGGCGATTGAGGGACCCTTCGACATCAAGTACAATGCGAGGAAGAGACAATCATACCAAGGGATATTGGAATGATGACTGGCCATCCCGGTCTTCCTATTTTGCGCCTGTCGATTTGTGTGGATTCCCCAAGGATCGATATTACCTCTACCAAAGCCAAAGGACAAATTATTGTGACAGCGACCTCAAGAGGCTTAGAAACTTCAAGCGCAAGACTCCATGCAGAATAACTGTGAAGAGGGTCGGTATCAAAACGGTTCACACTCATCATGGATCACATCAACAAAAAAGGGGCTTGTCCCAGAAGGAACAAGCCCCTGATGTTTAACATTTGACAGATGGACTATTCACCCCACTCAGGGGTTGGAATTGAAATGCTGAGTGCGTCATGCCCTGAGGCCGTGATACGCACGCCAATGGCTACTGCCTTGATTTTGAACACCACACCATAAGCAGATTGCCCTGCTGCTTTAAAGGCTGTTTTTGCATAGGGGCCTCCATTTGACGCCTTGTCAAAGGGAACTGCTTCTCCAAGCGAACCATCGGCAAGGATTGCCTGCCATGATCCCCGGTCATTGCCGCCGCGTTCAAGCAAGAAGAAAGTATCGCTGGGTGCTGCGAACAAGGTTTCCTGGAAGTTGATGCCGTCAATAGAGGACATGTCTGCCGTTCCTTCCACTGCAAGCAGGAAGTTGTCAGCGTGTGAGCCAACATCGCCTTCTTTGACAGAGGACGTGCCGGTTACCGTGGCTGCTGGTGCAGGTTCACCTTCGACCCAGAGCATTTCAACCTCATTGGCATCCACATACCACCGAGTGGTCGTGCCCAGAGTCAAATCTTCATTGGCCACCATGTACTCTGCGTCGTCATACCTGAAGCTCACGATTGCATCGTCCACCACATTTACATCAGCCAGACCCGTGAGGTAGGCTTCGGGCGTGGGGATTGAAATGCTGAGTGCGTCATGTCCGGAGGCCGCAATACGTACGCCTATGGCCGGTTCCTTGATTTTGAACACGACCCCATAAGCCGATTGACCTGCGGCCTTAAACTCGGTTTTCGCATAGGGTCCACCGTTCGACGCCTTTTCGAAAGCCACAGGATCTCCTAGTGTCCCATCGGCAAAAATGGCCTGCCAAGATCCCTTGTCATTGCCGCCACGTTCAAACAAAAAGAACGTGTTGCTGGATGTGGGGAAGAGTGTTTCCTGGAAATTGATGCCATCGATCGAGGAAATGTTGGCGCCTTCCTCTGCGAACAGGAAGTTGTCGGCGTGCGAACCCACATCGCCTGCCTTGACAGATGAGGTACCATTCACAGTGGCAGCCGGAGCAGGGTCGCCTTCGAGCCAGGGGATTTCAACCTCATTGGCATCCACATACCAACGTGTGGTTGTGCCCAATGTCAGATCCCCATTGGCCACAACATAGTCTGTGTTACCATAGCTGAGACTGACGATTGTATCCTCCACCACATTGACGTCAGCCAGACCCGTGAGATAGGCTGGGGGCGTGGGGATAGAGATGCTGAGTGTGTCATGTCCAGAGGCTGTGAGTCGCACACCTATGGCCGGTTCGACTGTTTTAAAGACCACGCCATAGGCATTTTGACCTGCGGCTTTGAACGCTGTTTTTGCATAGGGGCCACCGTTCGATGCCTTGTCAAAGGCAATGGCGTCTCCCAATGTGCCATCGGCAAAGATGGCCTGCCAGGAGCCCGTGTCATTGCCGCCGCGTTCAAACAAAATGAATGTGTTGCTGGATGTGGGGAAGATGGTTTCCTGGAAATTGATGCCGTCAATCGAAGAAATGTTGGCGGCGCCATCAAGTGCGAGCAGGAAGTTGTCTGCGTGCGAGGCAACGTCCCCTTCCTTGACAGAGGATGTGCCGCTCACAGTGGCTGCTGGCGCAGGATCACCTTCCACCCAGAGCGTTTCAACCTCATTGGCATCCACATACCATCGGGTGGTTTCACCTGAAGTCAGATCGCCATCCGCCACCATGTAGTTGACATCATCATACCTGACGCTGATGATCGCATTGTCCACCACATTAACATCAGCCAGACCGATCAGCGTATCGATGGGTGCGGGCTCGTTTACGTCGTTAATGTCAATCACACCCGGCATGTTGGGATCGACCACGTTGGCGACGACAGGCGCCGCCAAAATAAGGGCAAGTAAGATTAAACCAGCTATATTTCTACACATAAATATCCTCCTTCAATACGAATAATATTTAGATGATCCCACGACCAGGTATTATACCCAAGTGATCGGGGAGGCCTCGGAACGGCACACGTAATTGAGGCCTGATTAGACTTTCTAGGTATGGATGTGACCTCCTTTCATCACTCCAAGAAGACGCAAGCGCGGGCAGTCCAAAGAAAACTGTCCAAACATACGATTAACCTTTAGAGACACTTTTGAAGACAACGTTACATATTGTACGCACCATAATTGATTATATAGAATATTGTATTCAAAATTCAACAAAATTATTGCAAATTTGGGTTTTTCATGCCAAAGTGGACAGAGTGTAGGGGGGCGAACAGGCTCTGTCACCCTGACGCAGGGGACTGCATAGTTGAATCATGAACACCGATTAACGAATAAAGCAAGGGATTTGCATGGTAATAACGCATCACCACGACTTGTCACCCCGAGGCATCGAGGGGTCTATTAAACCAGCATCGCAGAGCGATTCAAATGAGCTGAGAGCTGAAGGCTGAAAGCTCTATTCTTTGCACAGCCTGGAAGTAAAACAGAACCCTCTACCAGTGTCAATGGCGTGGTCAAGGTCCCCACTGGATTGGACCTGGCCAGTCGTATTGATCCAGATGACATCAAGACACAAACCAAGTTGTATGGATAGTTTATTTGGCATTCCTTGATGTTCTCTTATTACGGACACATTTTGAATATTGTTAACAATCAATCATTGACAAAGAGAAGGCGCGTTTTTAGAGTATTGACTTCAAGAAGGTTTTGTCGCTAGGAGTGATTTAATGGATTCACCTGCATTGTACCGCACCCTGACTCAGCAGATTGTTGACCAACTGCGTGCTGAAGTGTTGTCTGGGCATCTGCCCATAGGCACGCCTTTACGAGAGAAGGTCCTGGCCGATCGATTTGGAGTCAGTCGTGGGCCCATCCGTGATTCGTTGCTTCAACTGACATACGAGGGGCTTCTGGTTTCCAAACCGAATTGTGGCGCCATGGTGGGGCGCACCCTGTGCGAGCGTCTTCAGCCGTTGGTGGTCACATTGCGCAGGCAGATTGAAACCCATGCCCTTGACATGCTGTTCGAGGACAAGATTGATGTGGTGCCTGGTCTGGAGCATACCTGTGAACAGCTTCGAATGGCCTGTGAAGCAGAGGACATGCCTGCTGTGGTCAAGCACGATATGGCATTTCACAGGTGCATTGTGGAGAGTCACGGCAATGATGAAATGGTGGCCATTTGGCGGCCCATTGTGGTGCGCATGATGCTGCATTATATGCGTCATAAGGATCTGATGGACAGCTATCATGAACACGTGTCCATTGTAGACGCCATTCGACAGGGGCATCAGAAAAAGGCGATTTGTGCTTTGGAGAAAAACATTCAGTAAACTCATCACAGATTATTGAAAAAGGAGTCAAGACCATGATGACAGGGATCATTTGGGCGCTTGTGGCTGGATTAATGTTGGGCCTGTACGCTTTGTCCGGCAAATTCACCCAGGATTTCAAGGAGGAGAATACGTGGGGGCTCTTCTTTATGCAACGAAGACAATTTGCCATAACCCTACTATGGGTTCTTTCTACTACAGGATATGCTGACCCTTTGGGCAGCCCTGACTTAGAGGAAGGCTTGAAGGGCCGGCAAGACATTGTCTATTTTACGGATTTCGAATCAGAAGACTGGGGCAAGGACTGGTCCGGTTTCGGACATACCCAGAATATGCGTTTGGTGGACAGCCAGTCTTCCAAGCATTTGCATGAGGACTTTAGGGGCAAGGCCCTGGAGGTCTCGATTAAAAAAGGTGAGTTTTATGGCCTGAGCGGCAAGTTCGTGTGCAAGGATAAACTGGGTTACGAGCCAGAGGAACTCTATGTGCGTTTCTACACGTACTACGCCAAGGACTTCGGTGATCAAGATGGAAGTCAGGGGTATCGAGGCAAGGCGCCTGGTTTTGACGGCACCTATGGTGTTGAGGGGTGGGGAGGCAAGCCCAATATTGACGGTACCAAGGGATGGTCCTGTCGTGGTGCCAGCAGTGGAGGCTCTGAGGCTGATGGCGTGCGTTTCGGCTTTTATTCCTATGCCGTGAAAACAGGGCAATACAACTATGGGCAGACGCTCCGCTATGACAAGCCCATCCCATACGACACATGGACCTGCGTGGAACAGTACATCAAACTCAATACGCCGGGCAAGAATGACGGTGTTGCGCGGGCCTGGATCAATGGTGAACTGGTGTTTGAAAAGACGGACTATTTGTGGCGAACCACTAATAAGCTCAAAATCTACAGCTACTGGGTGGACTACTATAGAGGCGGTAAACAGCCTGCCTACCACAATCATCACGTGTATCTGGACAATCTGGTGATTGCCACAGGCAAACGCGTGGGACTGTATGCCTCCGCATCTCTGCCTGGGGAAAGCAAAAAGAGTGGCAGGAATTAATCGGGACGCAATCATGGTCCATTGTGAGAAAAAAGCCATACTGAAAGAGGTAACGATGGAAACTAGAGCCAATACTCTTGAGGGATAATTGAGAACATGTGTTTTCGGTGTATGGTGCTTGGTGGCAGTCGTGTGTCTGCCAGGTGGTGCAGGTTCCCTGAGTGAAGAGGAAATCGACCATTTGGGCATCACAAATCCCAAGAAGCTGAGTGCTGCATCCAAACGTGCGCTGAAGTGGCCAAAGGTTGGAAATGAATGGTTTGGCGAGTTTCAAATCTTTGATCTCAAAGGAGACCTGGCGTATGCCGATTTTGACGGTCCGTTCAAGGAGGACGGACACAAGGACAATCTGGTTAAAACCTGGGAGCCGCATATGGGCGACTGGCGTTCCGGCGATCCTTCCTGGCAAGACGGCAAGGGCAAGGGCCTGATTGGGGCCATTATACTCTTTCCGCAACAAATCTTAACATGTGTCGGGGACTTATATATGTTATCAGTGCATTTCGACATGAGCGAAGGGATCAGGAATCAGGAGTCAGGTGGAGCCAACGGAGGCATTTCTTCTGCCTGACCCTTGATCCCTGTCCCCTGATCCCTTGCAAGGCCGTCATCTTATGTCTAATTTCCTGGCGGAAGCAGTATAACCTGCCAAGATTGGCGTAGTCGTGACCTGTTCTGGGATCAATGTCGCCATGCCCTAAACTTCTTCAAATCTACCAAGCTCGCCGTTTGGGAGATGACCAATGCGGATGACTTGGTCAAGGGCGATGGCTACTGCCTAGCCAAAACTGGCGGGCCTTATCTTGTTTTATTGAAGACAGGCGGCACCGTTGACTTGGATCTCACTGAGGCAACAGGTAAGCTGGCAACCCGCTGGTTCAACCCACGAACCGGTAAGTTTGTAAAGGGCAACTCCGTGAGATCAGGTCAAAAGATCACTCTAGGTCCTGCGCCATCCGAACCTGAAATGGACTGGGTTGTTTTACTGGACTAGTGCTTTGTCACACAAGAAATTATTGACACAGCCCTCGGTTTTGATTGGTGGGGTGGGAACGAAGGTACACGAATAGCGATGCCTGTGTTATACTGCCTACCCGTGGTTCAAACAATGGATATACTCAATAAGGATTGCAACTATGTCTAAACGCCTAATCGCCATTCATATCTTAGCAGAGGCCTTGTTAATGGGGGGGGGGACCGTGCCCACGCAGGCTGCCCAGGTCACCGGGTGTTACGCCTCTTTAGAGGACACCCTGTTAACCCTGGGGAACGATCGCATCAGCCGCGTTTTTGAATGGAACAAAGGCGATCTCAAGACGGTCTCGATTACGGAGAAGAAAACCCCTCATACTCTGGTTATGCAAAGGCCGCAATCGGATATACGTCTGGGCGAACTCACAGGTCAGGTGAAGTCCGGCCGATGGGCCAAACGCGCAGTAGAGAATGCCATGACCCACCGTCACCTGCGTGTAGAGGTGACCACGGTCTATGACCAGATTGACGTACAGCGGGTGTTTCGAATTTACCCGGATTGTCCTGTGATTGCGTGCGACTTTTATGTGCGTGCCCACAAGGGTGAGGTCCCAACGTTTGAGCCAAGTGATACCGTGTTTCAAACGCTGCGTCTTCCTGATGCTCACTGGCACTATCGGGCCGTGGAGTTTTTTGATCGCACGGATGGCATCAACAATCTGGTGCGTGAGACCTCGGCTTTGGCGTATCTCGGGCGTACCGAGCTCCGCGGAAATATTCTGTTCGGACAAAATGCCAAACATGACACCGCGATCTTCATGATCAAGGAAGCGCCTTGCTCTTTTGTGCAGTTGCATTATCCTGGGTATGATTATACTGTCTCAACTGCTGAGGTGCGTGCTCTGGGTATGGGTATTCTTGCCAGTGACCTGACACCAGATCAATGGATCAGGGTCTATGGTCTGGCCACCGGTGTGTCTTCCAAATCGGAGGCGTCGTTTCTCACGTCCCTGCGAAATTATCAGAAGCGTCGTCGTCGCCATGTGCCCGAGCGTGACGACATGATCATGATGAATACCTGGGGCGATCGAAACAGGGACGCGCATGTGGGTGAAGCGTTTGTCAACAAAGAAGTAGACGCCTGCGTTCGCTTGGGCATTACACATTTGCAGATTGATGACGGTTGGCAGCAGGGGCTTTCGTCAAATTCATCGCAGAGTGGCGGCAAGTTGTGGGACCTGTGGACCGAAGAAAACTGGCAGCCCCATGGGGATCGCTTCCCCCATGGTTTTGCTCCAGTGGTCGAGCATGCCAAGGCCCAAGGTGTGGATCTGGGCCTCTGGTTTCACCCCAGCAATGCCAATGACTACGAGCATTGGGCACGTGATGCGCGTATTGTGGTCAACCTCTACAAGCACTTCAAGATTCGATACTTCAAGATCGACGGCATCAAGTTGCCCAATAAACTTTCGGAAATCAACCTGCGACGTTTCTTTGATCGAATTGCACGGGATAGTGAGGGGCAGATCGTTGTGAATCTAGATGCCACGGCGAACAACCGTACGGGGTATCATTATTTCTATGAGTATGGCAATATCTTCCTGGAGAATCGATACACGGATTGGGGACGTTATTATCCCTACTGGACCCTTCGTAATCTGTGGATGCTGTCCAAATATGTGCCTGCTGAGACATTGCAGATTGAATTCCTGAACACATGGCGAAATCCAGGCAGGTATGGTAAGGACGACCCCTTGGCCCCGCAACAGGTACCTTTTGGCTATGCGTTTGCTGTCACCATGATGGCCCAACCCCTGGCCTGGTTTGAAGGCAGCGGATTGCCTGAAAAGGCCTTTGCAACCGGGTCTGTGATCGCTGCCTACAGACAGCATCAGAGTCGTATCCATGAAGGGACTATTCTGCCGATCGGTGCAGAGCCCAATGGCACGACTTGGACTGGTTTTCAATCCATGCTAAACGAAAAGGAAGGCTATGTGCTGGTCTTTCGGGAGCACAATTCGGATGGTCAGGGGACAATGGCCCTGTATGACCTGCCCCATAAGAATGTTCAGTTTGACCCCATATGCGGCCAGGGCAAGGAGTTTGGCACCAGAGTTGGGCTTCAGGGTGATGTGACCTTTGCCTTGCCCTCCACGCACAGTTTCGCCCTGTATCACTATAGGATTCAAGAATAGATGACGCATTTACGCATGAAAGGTGTTTGTCTGAAGAGTTCACTCTTTTTGGTGTTTTGTGATCAACCTCACCGCTCGCCTTGGACACTCTTGTCGTACCCAACAGCCCGTTGATCTTTCCTGCGTCGGAGGGTATACTCACTCCCGGTGGTGGTCTCTTGCCACCACAGAAAGAATTGATCGTGAAGAAGATATCGAGAAAAGCGTTTGAGGATAACACTTTGGTAGTCCGGATGTCCTAAACCGAAAACGACTTGTCAGTAGTGACTGTAAAAGCATACGAGTAGCCATTGGGTCACAAAAAAGGATTAAGATGATGCAACACATAGGTTTGAGAATGTTGATGGCTCTTGCGGGTTTGACTGCTGCTTTGGGTGTGGAACCGCCTCTTCCGGTGATGCCTGTGCCTTCGTCTCAGCAACTCACTTGGCAACGCATGGAAATGACCCTGTTTCTCCATTTTGGGGTCAATACATTTACGGATCGTGAATGGGGGGACGGGACCGAGGATCCAAAGCAGTTCAACCCGACTGACCTGGATGCGACCCAGTGGGTACGTGAAGCCAAGGCCGCTGGTTTTAAACTGATGATCCTGACTGCCAAGCATCACGACGGGTTTTGCCTCTGGCCCAGCGTCTATACCGAGCACTCCGTTAAGAACAGCCGGTGGAAAGACGGCCAGGGCGATGTGGTCCGGGAATTCATAGACGCATGTCACGCCCAAGGGATGAAGACAGGCATCTATCTATCGCCTTGGGATCGGAACTATCCCGGCTACGGAGATTCTCCCAGGTACAACAAACATTTTACCGATCAATTGTCCGAGATTTCAACCACCTACGGACCTGTGGATGAGTTCTGGTTCGATGGCGCGTGCGGGGAAGGCCCGAACGGGAAAAAGCAGGTCTATGACTGGAAGGCGTATTACGATACCCTGTATGGCCACTATGATAAAACCGTGATCGCGATCTGTGGACCGGACATCCGCTGGGTCGGGAATGAATCAGGCGTGGCACGCCTCGGTGAATCGAGTGTCAAGGACGCGAGTCAAGCACGCCATTTTGGGTCGACCGGCCAAGTGTGGTATCCTGCCGAATGTGACGTGTCTATCCGCCCCGGGTGGTTTTATCATGCTTCGCAAGATGCGAAAGTCAAGTCTGTGGATCATCTGTTGGATATCTATTTTAAGTCGGTCGGTCGCAACAGCGTGTTACTGCTCAATGTGCCGCCGGACACGCATGGATTGTTCGCCGAGGCTGATGTCAATCGCCTCCGCGAATTTCACGCAGCATTGGATGATATATTCAAGGTCAATTTTGCCCTGGGCAAGGCCACATGCGCGAGCGAGGTGCGAGGCAGAGATCATCAATTTGATCCGGCAATGGTTGTGGACAACAACCTGGAGACCTATTGGTCCACGGATGACGATGTGAGCACGTCCTGGTTGGAAATCGACCTGAAAGCCCCTCTGAAAATCAATGTCATCAGTGTACAGGAAGCCATCCGGTTGGGTGAGCGTGTGCAGCGCTACCACATGGAGGCCCGTGTCCGTGGGACCTGGCAGACCGTGGCCCAGGGCACGGTGATTGGGCACAAGAATCTGCTGCAATTCCCTGAGGTCGAAGCCGATCGTATTAAATTAGTGGTTGACCAGGCCAGGGCCTGTCCTGCCATTGCTGAAGTGGGCGCATTTTATAATCCTCGATCCAAGTCAGTAGACTCCGGTTCGGTGCTTGCACACCACCCGGTCAAGGCCTCAAACGTGCATTCGGCCGGAACCATGTACGGCGGGGACAAGGCAGTGGACGACGACATGGCCACGCGATGGGCCACGTCCGATGATATTCGCGAATGCTGGCTGAAAGTCGATCTGCGAAAAGACATTACTGTGGGGTCGCTACGTATTGCTGAACTTGAGCCAAGAATCACCCAGTACCAATTGGAATACAAAGGCGAACAAGACCTTTCATGGCGTGTGGCCCATGTGGGCGGCAAGGCCGGTATAAATCACCTCGCCACCTTCAAACCGGTCAACGCCCGTTATATCCGACTCCACATCCTCGAAGCCACTTTCGCGCCCACGATATGGGAGTTCCAGGTGTTTCCTGCCAAATAGGTAATCCGTGATTTCTGCATCGCTACACGCCATGGGGCCAGTTCCCGGTGGCGGTGATGGACGGTTGTCCTCACAAAGCGGTTATTTTGCAAATAACCTTTTGAATGATTGTTCATGTGGATCTTGCTGAATTAAGGTATGAGGTCAAAAGAAAGGGGTGCTGACTATGAACAGACTTTTTCGTCAAGGCACGGTGGGGTTTGTGCTATTGGTATGCATGGGGTGCTTGATGGGCACAGGTACGGCAGAGGTGTATGAACCGACCTGGGAATCCATTTCTCAGCACGACCAGTCTCCCGAGTGGTTCAAGGATGCCAAGTTTGGGATCTATACACACTGGGGGCCTGTCACAGTGGGGGCAGAGGATGGTCCCACTGGCGTGCAGTGGTATGGTCGCACTATGTACCAAAAGAACCATCCCATGTTTAAGTACCATGTGGAGACCTATGGTGATCCGAACGAGGTGGGGTACAAGGATATGATTGCCAGGTTCAAGCCTCGGCAATTCGATGCTGAGGAGTGGGCCGAGATCTTTGCCGCGTCTGGCGCAAAGTTTGCAGGGCCAGTGGCCATCCACCACGACAATTATGCCATGTGGGACTCGGCCTTTACACGCTGGGACAGCATGGACACGGCCCCCAGACGCGACTTCACTGGGGAACTGGCAACGGCCCTGCGCGAGCGGGGCATGAAGTTCATCGCCACCTTTCACCATGCCTTTTCCTGGGAGTATTTTGATGGGGCCTATGCGTACGATGGCGCTGATCCCCAGTACGCTGATCTCTATGGTGAAAAGCACAAGCCCGGCGATCCACCCACGGCGCCATTTCTCAAGGTCTGGTTGAACAAGATCAACGAGGTCACGGACAAATACCAGCCAGACCTGATCTGGTTCGACTTTGGTTTGGGCAAATTGATCCCCAAATCCTATCAGAGGCAGATGTTCGCGGATTACTACAATAGGGCCACGCGCCAGGGGCGTCAAGTCGGTGTGGCCCACAAGCACTGGGACATCCACGAACATGCAGGTATCATCGACTTTGAACGGGGCCGTCTGGATCGTGCCACAGAATATTCCTGGCTGACCGATACCTCGGTAGGGCCCTGGTTTCACCAGAAATCCCATGCCTACAAGACGCCCGATCAACTGATTGATGTGCTGGTCGATATTGTCAGTAAGAACGGCTGCATGTTGCTTAATGTGGGTCCCACTGCAGAGGGTAGTATCCCTGCTGAGGCCCAGGATCTTTTGCGGGCCATGGGACAGTGGCTCAAGATCAACGGCGAGGCCATCTATCACACGCGTCCCTGGCTGATCTATGGGCAAGGCCCTACGCGTATGGCAAAGAGCGGGGGTTTTAGTGAAGACAAGGATCGTGTGTATACGGCCCAGGATATCCGTTATACGCAAAGCAAGGATGGTCAGGCCCTGTATGCCATTGTCCTGGGTTGGCCAGGTAAGGCATTGACCTTGAGCTTTGTGCATGTCAAAAAACAGGCACCCCATGCCAGGATCACTCTGCTGGACCAATCACAGACGATCCCTTATCATCTCAATGACGCAGGTCAGCCTGTGCTGGATCTCAGCCATGTGCGTATCCAGGACCTGAAGTCTGAACATGCCTTTGCCTTCTGTTTGAAGGGATTCAACACGGGAATGCACAACCAGGCCCGTTTTTCCCTGCCCGGGTCAAGGAGTTTGGTGCCTGCCAAGGCGACACTTCAGGGAGGCCGGATCAAGACGCAGGAGAATGAAGGGCGTGAGAATATCGGCTACTGGGACAATCCGGGGGACAAGATCCACTGGTTGGTCAATATTGAGCAGTCGGGCACCTGGCTGATCCAAGGTGAACTCTCCTGTGCCGGGGGACCCAGCCATGTCAATATATCGCTGGCAGGCAAACAAGTCGACACCGAGGTCCCGCAGACTAACGGTTGGTTCAAGCCCCAGTGGGTGGACTTTGGTCGGGTCACAGTGGATGAGCCGGGTGTTTACCACGTGATCCTGGCTGCGAGTCTCCGTGATACCTGGAAGCCGGTCAATGTGTACCAACTCCAATTGGCACCCACCATGGATTAATCCATGACTCATTTAATCCTAAGGGAGATAAAATGTCAAAGACACTCATGTGTTCGGTTGTACTGGCACTCAGTCTTTTTGCAGGGGCACAGGAATTGTCCAGGGAATCGCTGCTCGATTTCGTGAATACGCGTTATCAGGCCTATTTCCACTATAACATGGCCACCTTCAAGAGTTTGAATTCAGAGAAAAAGGTGGGCCGTGCTTTCGGGGATGATCCAGTGGACATGTGGCAGCCTACGGGTTTGGACTGTGACCAATGGGCCCAGGCCTGCATTGACGCTCGCATGGCAGGCGGCTGGTTGACCACCAAGCATCACGGGGGATTCTGCCTGTGGGACAGCCAGGTTACGGACTATGATGTGGCCGCCTCACCAGTCAAGACCGATGTGGTCAAGGTCTTTACTGACGCCTTTCGCAAGGCCGGGCTCAAGGTGGGACTCTATTACTCCATCCTGGATTATCATCATGGCGTGGAGAACGGCAAAGTCACACGCAAAGAAATCGACTTCATGAAGGCACAGCTCACAGAGTTACTCACCCACTATGGCCCCATTGATTATATGAACTTTGACGGCTGGGCCACCTGGCCCACCGTGCCTGACTTCAATGATATTCATTACGGGGAACTCTATCGTGTGATCAAGGCCATTCAACCAGACTGCCTGATTGTGAATCACTGCTATGAATCCAACCTGGCCCATGCAGATATCCCCTTTGCTGATGCAGCAGGGCGGGCCTATCCCTATCACCCGGATTATATGCGTCCCACAGCAGCCTCTGATTTTATCCAACGCGGCTGGTGGTGGGATGACAACAACCACTATGCGGTGGGCAAGAGCGTGGTTTATATACTCAAACAGTTGCACAGCTACAATTCACACAATTCCGTGTATGTGCTCAACATTTCTCCCAACCCGGCAGGGCGCTTGCCTGACGATGCCGTGGTGCGTCTAAAGGAAGTCGCCAAGGTCTGGGACAAGCCAGCAGACCTGACAGAGCCGGGCGACAACTGGGGCTTTCAGTATGATGTGTCCGGCAACCTGGCCTTCATGCGCACTGCCACACAGTCCAGCACAGCCCCTTTTATCAGGGACAAACGTGCCTATCCGAGAGCTGAGATTGCCGTGGATGGCGTACTTGAAGGCAATGGCCAAATGGAACAGACTTCCATAACCCATGAAGAAGCCAATCCCTGGTGGCAAGTCGACCTGGAACGTACCTGTGTCATTGATGCGATTACGATCTACAATCGAACGGACACGGCCCAACAAGACCTGAAGAACTACCATGTGACAGTCATGGATGATCAGAATAAAATAATGTTCACGTCTTATCTAAAGACTCATCCAGCCCCCTCAGTAAAAATTCAAGCCCATGGCGTTGAGGGACGCATTGTCAAGATTCAGTTGGACGGTACGGCTGCATTACAACTCGCTGAAGTGGTTGTTACAGGAAAGGAACAGCGCTAAGCCATGAAATCACACCTCAGAGTAATGGGTCTCTTTATGTTGTGCCTCACACAGGTTCAGGCTCAGGAAAAAGAGATCAAGGCGCAGGACCTCCAGGACCTGAGCGTGACACAGAATCGCTTTTCCACTGTCGAGGTGATCACCAACCATGGCACACGAACCTATCATCTGGACAACACAGGTGATGTGGAGGTGTCAAAGGCTCTGCAAGCTATTCTTGATGAAATCTCTGCATTGCCGAATGTATCGGCCACTTTTGACTTTGCACCCGGCATCTACTATCTGGACGCTCCAGTGACGGTCAGTATTCCCAGTATTAAGATGCAAGGCAATGGTCACGGCGGCATTGATATCCATGGTGCTAACTTTGAGAGTGGCACCATCTTTCGCTTGGGAAAGAACTGCGGTCCGAACTGTATCACGTTCAAACGCGTTGCACGCACCAGGGCCTTTCCTTCTGGAGAGACGCCGTGGAAGGTGCGAAACTTGAAGGTTGAACTCGAAAACCTGGCCTTTGCCGGATACAACAATACGGGCGTGGACACAGCGCACGGGTACAGTCGTTTTCGCGGTGACGAGCCAAATTTTCGCGGCCTGCACTGGTATCCGGGTGAAGGACGCTACAAGGACGTGGAAAAAGAAGGTCAGCGTGCCATTGTCTTGCCCAGAGGCAGTGGCAAGATTGAGATGTTCCGCGTCACGGGCTGCTATTTCACGGATCTGTATGTCGGTCTGGATGTGGCAGGATCCGACGTCAGCTATATAGACAAGAACTGGTTTGGTCAGATGACCCACGGTATCCGTTACCACGGTGCCGGACAGGTGACGTTTATCAGTAACAACTGTTTTGCCGATCTGGAAACAGCCATGACCCTGGCCCATCCGGTCATGTCCTCTCTGCACAATAACACCTTTGCGTATGTGAGCAAATGTTTTGAGATCGGTCACCTTGAGCATTCCAGTATTGTGGGCAATACGCTGTTCAACTGGAAGATATCCACAGGTGCAGCAGCGTATGGTGCGTTCTGTCATATACGCAGATCCACCAATGTCACCATCACAGGGAACAGTATCGCTCATTATCTGGACAGTCGCAAACGAACCACCACTGTGGACACTGAAAGCAATGGCCAGTCATTTATTCAGTTCGACAATGCCAAGCAGCTTCTTTTTTCCAACAATGTGGTGCATACCCTGCTGACACAAACCGTGATACGCCTGCATGATTGCACGGACTGTGTGATCACAGACAACATCATCAGCCACGCTGAAGGGGGCAGTGCTGTGGCGCAGACAGGTCAGTGCAGCCATAATTATTATCGTGCCGTGGATCCCAAGACATCAGATCCTTTTGATGAGTACACATATTGAGATTGGACAGGAACGCACGTGATTATAAATAAGACTTCTTTAATTGGACTATGGGTAATACTTGAGGTTTTATTATCGTAATAAAGGAATCGCTATGATAAAGAAAAGCGTTGTGTTTGCCCAGATTGTTCTGTGTGCAGGCGTGATCTGGGCGGGTCCGTCGTACTACTATGTGTCTCCCTATGGCGCGGATGAAAATCCCGGTACTCAGGACAATCCCTTTAGCACGATTCAGAGGGCAGCAGAGGTGACCTGTGCCGGCGATACAGTCTATCTGCGTGCCGGTATTTACAGGGAAACAGTGACACCGAAACGATCTGGTACCCCTGGCTCGCCGATTACCTTTGTTGCCTACAGACAGGAGAAAGTGATACTCTCAGGATGCGAAGAGGTCACTGACTGGACTGTGTTCAAGGGGGATGTCTGGAAGGCAAAAGTGACCTGGGATGCGGGGACTGAAGAGACAGGCAATACGCTCTTTGTGAATGGAGATCTGAGATTCGAAGCCAGAGAGCATGCAGAGAACGATCCCCTTGACTTTTCAAATTGGGGCCAGATCGCCAGCCGTCGCTTGAGATCAGACTCGTTTACGGCAAAGGATATTACGGGGTGGGGGGATGATTTCTGGAATGGGGCCAAGGTCAGGCACCACACGCATGACTGGGTCATCAGAAACAGCACGATTGCTGACTATGACTCTGCCTCTGGTAAGATCACCTTTGAGAAACCACTCGGCGTGATCTCTCAAAAGCATCTTTTGGGCTACACTATCTACGATACACTCAAGGCGCTGGACAAACCTGGAGAATGGTTCAAGGATCGACAAACTGACACACTTTATTATCAAGTCGAATCAGGTCAGAATCCCAATCATCTGGATATCGAGTTCAAAAGACGAGAGTGTGGTTTTGATTTACGCGGCAAAGACTATATTACGATTCAGGGTCTTACGTTTCGCGGCGTGAGCATCCGAATGGACAACAACACAGACTACAATGTCTACAAAGGCAACCGCTTCTATGCCTATGACAAGGCCGGGTTTGGTCGTTTCTGGATCTCGGGCAAGCACACTGTGTTTTGCGACAATGAGGTGTCTCAGACCTGGGGAGGCGTCATGACTGTCAGTGGTACGGGGCACCGTTTGGTGAACAACTACTTTCATGATATTGGTTACGGAGGTACAGCACGCGTGATTGGCATGAGCGGTGACTCGCATCTTGTTAGCCACAATACAGTGCGCAAGTTTTCGAGGAGCTTTCTGGATGGATTTCCCTATAGAAGTGAATTTGCCTTCAACCTGTTTGAGGACGGCGCCAATCTGTCCTGGGACACGGGCGTGTTTGACGGTGATTCAGGACGCGGCAATGGGGGCGGTTGCATTGTTCATCACAATGTGTTTCGCAATACAGAGTCCATTGGGATTTACTGCGCATTTTATGCTGGCCTGGAGCTGGTGGTGCACCACAATATTGTGTATGATCTGGGCCCCAGTACACTCAGGGCTGGCGTGCCCATTTTCCTTAAATACTACCACAACACCTGGATTGGCACGGCACCCAAGGGCAATGTGAATGCTGCGGATATTGCCGTGGAATCCAACTACAACAACAACCTGCAGGTTACCACGGACAACGTGTCCTCTCTCGGCGTGAATAACCGTGGCAACTACAACTATAGCCCTTCCGATTTTGTGGATTTTGAAAACAGAGACTTTCGTTTGACATCTGACTCCGGTGCTGTTGATGTTGGCATTGTACTACCCGGTGTCAATGATGGGTACAGGGGCAAGGCGCCTGATGCCGGGGCCCTGGAGCATGGTCAGTTCATGTGGAAAGTGGGCCATAATTTCAACACGCCTCCCAAAACAAAATACAGATGGGAATCCCTGCCAGGCACCAACATAATCAAGGATGGACTGTTCAGCCAGAGTCCCACAGAGTGGACCTATACTGGCACACCAGTCTGGTTTTATGGTAATGCCTGGAACACAGTGGGCACAGGGCTTTCTCGGTCTGGTGGACGATGCTTTCAGTTGAATCCAGGTGATGGCATTGCGAGATCCTTTACAGGTCTGAAGCCAGGTATCTGGTATACCGTGGCCAGCGAAACCCGTCTGGTGGACCAGTGTATCGAAGCAGAGCAGTTTGATTCATCTGAGGGATCAATAACCCCTGGCACGCATCGCAATGAGGACTATGTGACAGGTCTGACATTGGACGAATGGCTATGCTACAATAACATCGACTTCGGCATGGCCGGCAAATACGATCAGCTTGAGTTGAGCTATACGCGTCCCCCAGTCACAAAGCCTGACGTACCACCCGCCTTTCTTGAGGTGCGTGTCGACAGCCCTGACGGGCAGGTACTGGGCGAGTTCTCGTACAATGAGTCTGTCAAGGATTCCTGGTACACGACCCAGATCAATATCCCGCCCTTGTCCGGCAAACATCCCCTGTACCTGCTGGCTCGAGGGCCAGGTGCTGAGATGATGCGTCTGGCGGCCCTTCGTCTGCTTAGCAGCAACATGCCTTTGGACAGCAAGCTAACCCTTGGCATACGAGACACAGGAAATGCGGATGTGTCCACGCAGATCGGTCAAGCATATTGGCGGGCTCGGTACGAAAAAGTGGCCTTCAAGACGGGCTCCGACACGACCAGTGCCCAGTTGTACATTCAGAACAACGGCCAGTATGATGCGTACCTGGATCGACTTGCCCTTTACGAAACAAGCCATATTGTTCAGGACGAGCGCGACCTCGTCGAATCCGATGGCATAATCCGTCAAGACCCTGGGCTATGGCAGGTCAGCTTCCCCCAGATCATCAATGTGGGCGAGCTATTGCTTCAAAATGTGGACACTGAAAACTTTCACGAGTTAAAAGACTTCACAGTATCTATCTGGGATCGTGCCCCTGATGATGGTGGCAAGGTTCTTTGGCACAAGCATTACTTCAGCACAGGTCACGTGAGTAAGGGAGGGACCTATTCTGTGATGGGGGACGACATCGGTGCCGACGGTGTCACACGCTTGGCCAGTGTGCTCTGCAGAACACTGCAGGTGCGGGCCAATGGTGGGTCCCGATTAATCCTGGCAGGTGCCAAGATCTACAGTGCGGCAGATGTGCCTCCAACCAGCAACATGGCCCTGACAGGTCAGGCCAGCCAGTCAACAAATATGTACGTGAACGCAGGGCTTGCCAGTGTGGCCAACAACAGCGTGGTCCTGCCCAAGGGAGACTTTACCAGTACGCGGCCCGAGCCCCGTGCCTGGTGGCAGATGGATCTGAAGCAAACCTCTAAAATAGACCAAATGGTGATCTTCAATCGCATTGATGTGCCTTCACGTGTGGGAAATTTCCGCGTGTCGGTGTGGGATGGCGATCCAGAAAAAGGCGGAACCGAACGCTGGGGCAAGAATTACTCGTATGCAGCAGGTCATCTGCCTGCAGGTGGGTCATTGACCATCAACGGTAATGCTACATTCGAGGGGTTGCGTCTCGATGAGGTCAAAGAGGGACGTTTTGTGCGCGTTCAATTACTGGGCAGTAATATCCTGTCGCTGGCCGAGGTGCAGATTTGGAAGAGGCACTAAAGAAAATGGAGATTCAGTCATGAGCATTCAGCAGCTCAAAGCCATTTTGGCCCTGCTCTTATTGATTGGCGCCAATGCGTGGTCACAACCCGAAGCCGGTGACCAGGTCGCCAGCCAAGGGCAACTTGTTCAGGATCTGAAATGAGATCAATGCCAGAGTAGTAGAGCTTACCTGTAATTTTCTTGCAGTACTGTCCAGTCGGGTGTACAGTAAGCGGCAACTTATCAGAACGTGTCTTCCTGGTGGGTTCAGTTTTGTCATGGCTCGTACCTTTAACGCAAGCATGACGGAACAAACCTAAGGCTGTGACTGCTGAAAATTCGAAAATGTTTGTAGTCATTGTTATTTAAATAAGAAGGGGTTTTCGGTTTTAAACCCTTTGTATAGAAGTATATGGGGCGGTTAGCTCAGCTGGCTAGAGCGCCTGCTCGACACAATTCTTTAAAAAATTCCTTATTTGACAAGTATTGGCTATTACTGCATTTATCGTTTGGTAAATATCGCAAATATGACAGGTATTGCATCTAGCGGTTGTAGTACGGTTGTAGTATTTTGTGTTTAAGTCAGTACTTTGGCACCCGCAAAACCAATCATATCTGTGAGACGAAATCCTTAAGAAGCGGGGGCGAGACGATGTGAATCTAGCGTTGTAATTGTGAGTTGAATCCGACGAGTGAAGAATTCTCGAAGTTCATGAGGATGGCGGCGATGAGTGTGTGCAAAGGTGTGAAGCTCAACATTCCAACTAAACCGGTCGCTACTTCAACAGCCTTATAGTCCCAGATGATTCTTGACACGTGGAAATCGTCGTGAGTGGGATACACGCTTGGTTGGTTCAGGTAGTGTCTTTACCTTTTTTGAGTCAAGATATTGGTCCAAGGCTGACTTCCTTACCCGGTAGTGTCCTTTCGTGGCCGTGCCATTATCATTGATGACAAGGTTGACGGCCTCAAGTTCACCTTGCCGAATCAAACGATAGACAATAGACTTTGAGATCTTCAATTCCTGTGCGATGTCATCTACAGTCAGCCAATCTGATGAGTGAGGCTTGCGTGCGGTCTCGATCATGTCAAAAAACCGCTCCATACACGCAAGCAAATCCCTACAGACCGAACAGCTTTCACTGTCCGCCATTTTGGAATCACTCAAATTGTCTGGCTTCTTTCGCATCAATGGTTCATCCATTCAAGGCATCTCAAACCAACCATGAGATTGAAAAATCAATCTTCTGCCTATTACTCCTATTCGCAATTACAATGGTCATGATTCAGGCCCACAGCAGTTCTGACTTGCCTGCTTTCTTTACACAGGGCAACTATGGGTGTTGATCCCTGATCTTTCCAGGCCTCGCTGACACTCTCTTTGAGATACCTGTATATCTCAATTCGCTGCACTTCATCAATATGGTAGTGCATGCCATCCTTGGTGAGTTTGGGAGGTGTCCATTCCATGGGTGGCAGTCCCCATTTTTCGCCGATGGTCAGAAGTGATCGACCCATTTCACGGTAGGTACCCAGGGTAATCCGGCTTGGGTTATGCCCATCTGCCGCTGCGGACATCAAGAACTCGCGGTACAATTCTTTCCAGTTTTCAACGGGCAGAATTGGATCTATTCGCCAACGCACCTCATAGCCCATTTCCTGAGTCAGAGCTGAAGCTGCAAGCCGGTCCTCAATTGCGGGAGTAATTCGCACACCATCATTCCACTTGCCCTCCCAGCGATCAGCAATGGCCTCAGGATTAAGGCTGAATGTCACGAGGATATTCTTGGTGGGTAGCCCGTCCAGGTAATGAATATTTGTGCTCTTGGTCAATAGAATGAGTTTGCGGTTGTATGGATTGGTTAATTTGCTGGCAAACAAGGGAATCAGCGTGCGGGCATGGCCGGTGACCCCTTCATAAAGCAGTGAGTCACTGCAATCGAGGCCCAGTCCTATGTTTGGCCCACGTTTGGTCAGCTCTTTTAAGACTGCGGGAGCATAGTCGTAGATGTTCTCATACAACACAGTGCGTGACGGATCGCAGAAACTGCGATGGGTTAGATTCAAAAAACAGGCCCTACACCGAAAACCACAGGCCCCTCGCCCGATGGCAATATCACACCAGTGGGCTGGGCAATAGCTGTCGTCTTCAGTTTTAGGGTCCCAGGGTTTCATGATATTGTTCTTGGCCCTTGTGGCTCGATACACTTCAATGGGACGCAAGGTTCCGGTGATGTTGGCCGGTATTGTTTGGAGCCTGTATTCTCCATTGGCGACCTTCTTCTTGACCACGTGATCAAAGGGTTTGCCATCCCGGGTCAAGCCAGGTTGCGTATGAATCATGTCGCGACTTTGTCTGTCAGCCTGTTTTGCAGCCTTTGCATTGTCCCGGGTGCAGGCCGAACGTGTTACGGATTTATTGACTTTGGTGTCAATCGTCATTGTGGTGCTCAGGTTATTTCTCATGTCTAATTCCTTTACTGTAAGATGGTTTGGGATTTGGTTTCATTGGCTCACTGGAATTGATGTTTCTCAGAGCTTGGCTCAGATTATCTATTTTTCTGCGATTCTTGGGCCTCCTCTGTTTGTTGAGATTCATTGGCATATCTATGGATTCGCACGGTTCTGCCACGCGTTCCCTCGGGAACTCAGGCTCAGCGGGCAAGACTTTCTTTACGCACTTGTCCGTTTTTCCGCTGCCAAACAGCTTGGCAAGCAACATCAGCAACAGCATCACGAGCAAGGTTATTCCGAGAGCCTCGTACGGAACCAGCAGGGGAATCACTCCTGGGTGGCCATTGCTCTCAGAGGGGTTTTGACTGGTTTCTGGAGTGAATAACGTCTGGTACATCCCGATCACACACAAGAGTGAAACACAGGCCGACAGAACAGGCAGTGACCGTTCTCGAAACATCTGACTCTGTTTAAGGGATGCGTGTATCACCACAAATAAAATCACAAAAACTGCAATGCCGCATATGGGCAACACGCTGTCTGAAATTGCTATAATATGTGTATTCATCTTTCAAATGTCCTTTTTTTGTTTCACGGTTAGTCACAATATGCTTCAGCTCTTGAGCAAATCGTATATTGAGTCGCGATATACATCGGTGCCCTGGCCGGACAGGTCTCCATGCCTGAACACTCAAATGTACGTTGGTCTGTCAGCATGCCCACATTATTAGTGAATGATCTGCAGCATTGTGGTTGATATCGCATGCGCAAGACCCGCTCAATTACACGCTGCGTGTTCTTGTGGTAATAGCGAGTCTGATCCAGGGCGAAAATCTCATGAATAAGACTGATGCCACCGTCCAGATGCGTCAGATTGGTGATTAGTGCAAACCATTGGGGCTCACTGACGAGTTGTGGGTTATTTCTGCACCATTGAATAAGCTCGCAGTTCGCGAGTCTGCTTAAATCACATGACATCGCGTCAGATAAAGAAGGCGGCGAGTACGAATATATCCTTGCCGGA
>CAZBTJ010000029.1:2235-47320 GCA_964494325.1 uncultured Pirellulales bacterium | reverse complement strand
TGTTGAACTTGGGGACGCAAGACTCTGGGCAGTTCGCTTCGTACATCCGGCCCGAAGCCGGTACGACCTCGAACCACCCGCTCTCCCAGGCAGTACCCTTTGACGACACCTGGCACCATATCGCCTGGGTGGACGCCAATGGAACGGCAGCGCTCTACATCGACGGACTGCTCGACGGCGGTGATTTCAGCTACACCCGGGGGACGATGGCCCTGGACACGACGTCCATTGGTGGGATTCTCCGGGCTGACCCCAGCCATTGGTTCACCGGGCAGATTGATGAGGTACGCGTATATAATCAATCGTTGTCTGCTGGAGAAGCCCTCTGGCTGGCAGGTGGGACCACACCCATGGACAAACCTTTCTAAATCGAGAGTCTTCTTGATTTAGGATCTTTGTTGAAAAATGATTAAGCGGCTATCTCAGGACGAAATGGCCTGGTTGGCCGGTCGAACAGAGTTGTTTGACACGTAATTTTGTAGGTCAAGATAACCGAAATAGGTTAAGCACTAACCTCTTTCGTACAGAGCAGGACCTATGTCGATTCGTCGGCTTAGGTCCTGCTTGATTTATAGTTTTTGTGTTTTTCAGCTTGCCTGGATCAGGCAGCAGGAGAGTGGTCTTGAAACTAAAAACAATGATGGCTTGTTGGATACTGTGTCTTCTGCCATGGGAGACGGTCAACGCAGCCGTGTGGATCAACGAACTGGTGGCTTCAAACCACGCAAGCCTGGTCGATGGCCAGGGCAATGCCTCTGATTGGATTGAGCTTGTCAATGACGGGCCAGAGACGGTTTCTTTGGACGGCTGGTCTCTGACTGACGACAAGGACAACCTGCAAAAATGGTCATTCCCTTTGGACGCTGTCTTGTCTTCAGGCGACTATCTGGTCGTTTTTGCTTCAGGCCAGCTGACAGGCGATTTTGTTGACAGCAAGGGATATGCACATACTAATTTTTCTTTGAACGAGCAGGGTGAGTATCTGGCCTTGGTGGATTCTCTGGGAAACATTGTCCAGGAGATCACGCCTGGGTTTCCTCGACAAATGCCTGACATTTCCTATGGCTTGTGGCAAGATCAGTTTCGCTATTTTTCAATACCCACGCCTGAACAGGCCAATAAAAAGATCTTTGAGGGATTTGCAGACAAGCCCACGCACAGTCATGAACGAGGATTCTATGATCAAGCGTTTGATTTGCGGCTTTTCTGTCAGACCGCGGGTGCGACGATTCATTTTACGCTGGATGGCTCAGAACCGTCTGAGCAAACAGGCTTTATCTTTGATACCCGTCATCCCATTGGGATTACCACCACAACCCAGGTGCGGTCCATGGCATTCAAGGCCGACTGGCGATCTTCAGCCATCGCCACGCACTCCTACATTTTTCTGGAGGATGTCGCCAGGCAACCTGCCAATCCGCCTGGTTGGCCTACGGATTGGGGCTATAGCTCGGATGCTCACGCCACGGTGCCAGCTGATTATGGAATGGATCCCCGCGTTGTGAACAACACATTGCCGGGCTACTCTGTGCAAGAGGCTTTGCTTGACATTCCCACAGTATCGATCTCCATGCGTCAGGATGATTTTATCAGTGACGCCACAGGCATCTATTCAAATTCTCAGAGTCGGTGGGAACGTCCCTGCTCTATCGAGTATATCCTTCCTGATGGTGGTGAGGGTTTTCAGGAAGACTGCAAAATTGAAGTGCATGGCAATGCGTCTCGGCGTCCGGCGCGTATGCAGAAACACTCGTTGCGTTTGACCTTTACCAGTGAGTATGGTGTCTCCAAACTCCACTATCCCCTGTTTTTAGACTCTCCCGTGGATGAATTTAATCAGCTCGTGCTGCGTGCCTGTTTTACGGATTCCTGGGGCCTGGTATCCTGGTCCTCGTCGCGTTACCGACCGAATGATTCACAGTATGTGCGTGACGTCTGGATGAAGGACAGCCTGCGTGACATGGGGCAACCTTCCAGCCATGGCAATTTTGTCCATCTGTATGTCAATGGTTTGTACTTTGGTCTGCACAATCTTACCGAACGGGTGGGGGAGGACTTTTTTGCCGCACATCTCGGCGGTGAACCTGAGCAGTGGGAAGTGAATGAAGATCTGGCCAGTCCGGATGCCCGCTGGCGGGCCATGATGTCCATCAGTCCCACCACACCGGACCAATATGCTCAGATGCAATCGTATTTGGATATGGAGAACTTTGCCGATTACATGCTGCTCCATTTCTATGCCGATTCAGAAGATTGGCCTCACCACAACGGGTATGCCGGGGCCAATGCGATCAGTGGTGACGGGCGATATCGCTTTTTTGTATGGGATCAGGAAATTGTGCTCGATTACCACGGTCGCGCGGCCTCTCGTATCGACAATAATCGGGGTGCTGGCGAGCTCTTCCAGAAAATGCGTACCAGCAAAGAATTTCGATTACTTTTTGCCGACCGGGTGTACAAACACTGCTTCAATGATGGGGCGATTAGTATAACCGGGTCTCAGGATCGCTATCTCAATTTGGCGAATGGGATCGACAAGGCGATTGTGGCCGAATCTGCCCGCTGGGGTGACACTCAGAAAAGCACCCCTTACGGAAATGCCATTGGACAGCCCAGTCCGCTGGACAATGTCAATCACAATCTTTACCCGTTGATACCCAACGGGCCTGATTACACTTCAACACGCGAAGGCAACTGGCTTGCCGAACTCAACAATGTCATCGAAAACTATATCCCTGCTATTCATGATACGGCCAATTCTTTTGCCCTCATCAATCTTCTGCGTGCCAAGGATCTGTATCCGGATTTTGATCCTCCCAAGTTTTACATCAATGGGGTGGAACAACATGGTGGGTATGTCGGGCTGGACGATGTCCTGACATTGTCCAATCCTCAGGGCATGGGCACGATCTATTATTCTTTGGATGGTACGGATGTCCGTTTGCCGGAAACAGGGGGGCTGGTCACGTCGCAAACTCTGGTGGCAGAGGATGCGATGAAAATGATCTGGGTGCCAACCGAGGACATTGGCGTGACATGGACCGGCGGGGCAGAGCCATTTGATGAATTATCCTGGACCGACGGTCTCCCTCGCATTCGAGGCACCTTGGGCGGAGTGGGTTATGAACGGAGTACGGGGTATGGTTCTTATATTATGAATGACGTTGAATCCAGCATGTATGGGACCCGGGAAGCCTGTTATATTCGTATCGCATTTAATACAGGTGCCGTAGACATGGCTGGCTATAATTACATGGCCCTTAAGGTGCGATACGATGATGGCTTTGTGGCCTATCTCAATGGTACAAAAATAGCCTCGGCCAATGCCGCAACTATGCCAGCCTGGAATGCCGGGGCCACAGGCAGTCATGATGATGGCGCCGCCATCGCTTTCCAGGCATTTGACTGCTCGGAGTCGCTCAGTCTGCTGAAGCGAGGTGACAACCTTCTGGCGATCCACGGCATGAATCGTGGCCGGACCAGTTCAGATTTTCTTTTCTCAGCAGAGCTTGTGGCTGGGGAAGATCTACGCGAGGAAAATATGCCACCCTCAACCAGGGTGTACAATGGGCCCATCACCCTGAGTGAGACCGTACAGATCAAAGCTCGAATTTTGAACAATGGGCAATGGAGTGCATTGCATGAGACGCTCTATAGTGTGGGCCCAATTCTAGAAAATCTGCGCATCACTGAATTGATGTATCATCCTGTATCACCCAATACCGAATTTATTGAACTCCAGAACATTGGGACTGAAACCATCAACTTAAGCCGGGTCAGATTGACGCAGGGCGTAGACTTCACATTTCCCCACATGCCGCTGGCACCCAACGAAACTGTGCTCGTGGTTCAGGACCAGGTAGCGTTTGCTGCCGAGTATGACATCTCTACCCTGAAAATAGCCGGTCAGTACAGTGGCAAGCTGGACAATGGCGGGGAAACCATCGAACTCCAGGATGCCGTCGGCGGAATCTTAAGCCACTTTGAGTACAAAGACAACTGGTATGATTCGACAGATGGCCAGGGATATTCGCTAATTGTGAATGATCCGGCCCACACAGACTTGGATATCTGGGGTAAGAAAAGCACTTGGCAACCCAGCAACATACCCGGAGGTTCACCAGGCTATTAGGGCATTATTTGTTGGAAGAGGTGGACTCCCTTTTTGTTTGAGGTGACAATGTCCAAGCGACCGTCACCATTGATGTCAATGATTTGAAAGTGAAGTCCTACACCGCTGTCATAGTCAATGACGTGTTTGGTCCACTGTGGTCGGTCATGAGTATCTCGTTTGTCCTGTTGTTCGTACCAGCATAGAACCGCAGGCTGAAATGATCCAGGATCATGCCCATTGTGCGCCCAGAATCGTTTGCCTGTGACAAAATCCATGAGCCCATCGGCGTTGATGTCCGCGAGATGCAGCGCGTGCGTTTGAGAGTCTGTGTTATCAATCTCATGCATTTTCCAGCCGTCGATTGTCTGCTCTGACCAGGCAATGCCATAACCATGGGCACTGCTTCCAAGGACATCCATGTCACCATCGGCATCAAAATCATGCACACACAGCTGCGCGCCCCCAAAGAGTTCCGCCTTGTGGAAAGGCCAGGCCGAAGCCGTTGTCTTTGATGGCGCTTCCCACCACCCATTGGGAATGAGTACGTCAGTACGGCCATCGCTGTTAAGGTCACCCACACCCAAGCCATGACCGGGTGCTGGATCGCCTGGGCTTGAGATTGTTGTTAGGGGCCAGGGTTTCCTGGGGTTTTCACCAGGCTGCGCAAAAACACAGCGGCCCTGGAAAAAGAACAATAGAGCCTTGCGTCCGTCTCCGTTGACATCCACATACATGGGACTTTCATTGTCGGTCTTTGACACGGCCAGATGCTTTTTCCACATGCTTCCAGTTTGCCCCGGATTCTCAAGCCAGTGGGTTTGTTGACCCGGGAATCCCACCACGATCAAATCCATGTGTCCATCATGGTCAATATCATCTGGGAAGCAGAGAAAGGCACTGCTATAGCCGAAGCGGTTGAACTCGATGGGGGGATCCAGCATGGGGACCATCTTCCAGTGTGGCCCTGAGTAATACAGGTTGCCTGTGGCAATGTCGAGTTGGCCGTCTCCATCAAAGTCAGCCACGGCAACCGCTTCGCTTCTGAACGTACTGTCAATCTGGTGTTTCTTGAATGGTATGGTTGGTTTTGTACCAGAACCTGCTGCGTTGAACCGTTTGCGAATGCTTTGCATGACAGAGCCCAGTTCGGGCGATTCCGCAGACACTGAATGTGAGTCAATCCAGTCCGCTTCCTGGGGTGAGATTGATTGTATGGCCAACGGAACAAGGCGGTCATGGGACGCTGTGGTTTCGCATGTGATGCCCGTTATTTGAGGGATGGGCCCTCGTTTGGGTTCAGCCACCAGACGGATCTTTTCAATGATGTCACGTCTTGGTATGATGACCAGGTAGAATTGATTTGGATTGCCTGCGCCATGGAGGTGAGTGGCCTTGGGTTGATTCGCCAGGGGCTGCAGGGCATTGAGTGTGTAGCCACAGAGTAGCGGAAAGACATCAGGTGACCCGGTTCGATAATGCAGTTCGATGCCCCCGTAACAAGTAGCAGCTTGGCCAATGTCCACGGTGCATCCAAGAAAAAAGAGTCGATCTGCGAGAAAGCCACAAGGCAACTCAGTTGATCCCTGCTCTGGAATCAGGCTGGATAGATCTGTGGCCTGGCGAAATGGAACATCACCCGTGACCAGGTCGACCCGGCGCAGAACCTTCTGCTCTGGAGACGCCCAGCCCATGGGCATACCCTGACTGAAATTGATTTTGAATGCAGGGGATGCGTCAATTGAGCCCACACCCAGCCAGGCGTAGGCCGTGTTGGGATTTCCGTCATGCACCTCGATGCACACGCTGGTTCCCTTCAACTGGCCGACGTCCCATGTGAAGCTCTCCATGTCATCGCGGTTGGGAGGGGTGGTTTTCTTGAGAATTCTGCCTGTATCGACATCGACCAGAGCCATGAAGTCCTCGCCGCGTCCACCGCCTTGCCCGTCGTGTCCGCACAGGGTGAAGGTGATCGTGGGCATGGTTACCACAAACTCGGGGGATGCAATCACGCCCGTGGCAGTCTCTCCCTGTGCCAGAGACGACAGGTAGGCCTTGACCGAACGGCTGGCCCCGTCACGTTCCAGTATGGCCCAGGGTCTGCCCTGAACGACAGAACGGCGCTCCAGGGCCTGGTAGGTGGCAGGGACCATGCTGCCCTTGATTTTCGTGATCTGCTGGAGGATTTGCTGGGCCTTTTGCTTGAATGAATCGGCCACAGCACTCTCAATGACCTGTCGCATTCCGTCTGTTGCAGCGTCCGGGTCTTGAGCCAACAGGTATGAGGCCAGAGTGATGGCTGCTTGGGCGGCCTCGTTTACTGTGTCTGGATTATTGAGATATTCTGAGGCCATTTCCAGGGCAGGTGCGACTTGAAGATCGGGGAGTTTTGCCAGGATGCTTTTCTTCTCTGCCACGACTGCCAATGTGATGGCCTGTTGATACTGTTCGAGTTTATCAGTGGCTGGCAGAGTAGACACGGACACGAGATGGATGTATCCACGCAGGGCCAGTATTCGATGTGCCTTGTTCGATGCCGTTTGGGCCACGGCCAGGAGATGGGGTGCAGGTGACACATTGGGCCAGGTGCCCAAGGCCTTAATGGCATTGTAACGTAGAACTTCATCAGTCTCTTTTAAGGCGGCCACAAGCTCTGGCAGAGCCATTTCATGCTTAATCTGTCCCAAGGTATACAATAGTGTTCTTCTCAGTTGGGTAGTCTTTGCCGTTTTCAGACCGTCAAGAAGTTGCACAGACACCGCTTCTGCATTGTTTGTGCGTTGGGCGATTTGTGTCAGTGCCTGTCCTGTGATGTCCTGAAGTTGACTTTCTTTGGTTAGCAAAAGGGCCAGCGTTTCAATCTGCCCCTTTGCTCCGATTTTACCGAGTGCTTTGAGTGACGCTGTGCGTACAGGCGTTGTGCCTTCATGGGCCGTGACAAGCAAGGTTTGTGCGGTATCAAAGGCCTGTCGTTTTGCCAGGGCTTCAATGAGAACCACCTGTTGGGCAGGGGGCGTCAGTTTGAGTTGGGCTATGATTTCTGCATTTATCCTCGGGCCAGTAAGGCCGCATAAACTGTCTTTTGCTGTTGCTTTCTCATGGGGGGTGCCTTCAACGGCTCGATCTGTCAGTAATCGAATCACTGATTTATTGCCAAGAGATTGTAAGGCCTGTAAAGCGGCAATACGCACCTGGACAGATGGACTTTGCGTGGCTGCCTGAATGGATTTTAACACAGAGTTGTCACTGCGTTCGGCCAGCGCTTTTATGATCAAAACTTGGGTTTCGGGTGTGAGTGTATCCAAGGTCTGAGCGAGTTTGTGGGTGACCTGGCTGCCAGGGAGTGTACGGGCAATTTGGGCAGCGGTATTACGCAGGAGAGGGTTACTGCCCCTTAAGGCGATTAGTATGATCGAGAGAGACTCTGAGCCTAATAACTGTCCCAGGCCGTTTAAGGCTGCGCACCGTGTGATGCTGGATTGATTTGACTTTAGCATCGAAACGTACATGGCCTGTGCTGCTTTGGGATCTTCGGTCATGAGATTGTCCGCGCAGGTCAGGATGGCATCTGCAACCTTGGCTGGTAGGGTGCTCGGATAACGATTGGTGAGATTGTTTAGCGCTTCTGCTGATTCTCTGATACCAATGCGTCCCAGTGCAAGGGCTGCTTCTGATACCGTGGTTTCTTGACCTGACTCAAGCAGAGCTACCAGACTGTCAACGGCTTCCACCGCCTTTCGGTTGCCCAGGGCGGTGATGATGCCCAATTGTGTGTTTCCGTCTGTCTGAGTTAACGCCTGTATCATGGCTTGATCTACGTCCGGACCCTGCAAGTGTGTCAGGACATAAAGTGCCATGTGGCTCATGTGTGGATCAGAGAGATAGGTGCCTAACACAGAGGCCTGTTCACCCGTAGCAGTGAGGACCAGAAGACGGCAGGCAAACTGTTTGGCAGCGTAGGGGGCATTACTCTGTAATATATCCAGGAGACCGGCGTTGAAGTTTTTTCTCGTTTCAGGATCGACTTGCGAGCGTGCCGCTGCATCCCGCAAGAAGTCGAGCATCTCTGTGTTTTGTCCAAACTGATGGCTTTTCAACCGATCCAAGGCCTGCTCAACAGTGAGGGGCTGGCCACAGGCAAAAACCGACAGCAGCACAATCGCTGCGACCATTAATACAAAATGCCTGCATATCATAAGTGTCTTCCTGAATGGATGTTCCAAGGTTAAATATGGAGTCCTGCAAACGTCAAATAACCTGTTTTCAAACCACTGACCACCGACTACAAAAAGGCTTGCGCATAAACCCTGTTAAATCGTATACGGGGCTCGCATTTCGCGCCAAAGCAATCGGTCCGCTTCAGGGTCGTTAACAAATGCCTCCTGTTCAGGATTCCATTTCAATGGACGCTTGAGCTGATACGCAATATTACCCAGGTGGCAGACGCTTATGGAACGATACCCAATGTCCGCATCCGAAGCCGGACGTGTTCGGTCTTTTACAGCTTTGAGAAAATCAAGATGATGGTCGTGGCTGAGGTGGAGATGACTCTCGTTGGGACCGATCTTCTGTTGCAGGAGGCTCTCAGGGTAGGTCTTGAGATGTCCCCGATTCACTTCCACCCAACCCTCGGTGCCTGTGAATTTGACACCGTTGCAGGTCGCTTCACGGGTCATGGTGACACCATTGGGGTACACATAGGTCAAAACCTTAACCTCTTTGCCATTGGGAGGGATGATTTCGGTGGGTCCGGAGGTTTCAAAGCCAGAACCCCACTGGGCCACATCAAAATGGTGCGCACCCCAGTTGGTCATTTCACCGCCTGAATAGTCGCGCCATGCCATCCATCCCAGAATTGCAGGATGGAAAGGCCGCCAGGGTGCCTGACCCAGCCAGATATCATAGTCCAGCCAGTGGGGTGGAGACCCCTGGGCAGGCAGATTGCAGTCTTTGGGGCCGCCGCCTACATTCACGGTGATGTGCTTGAGATCACCTATGTAGCCATTCTGTACGAGTTCGCAGGCGAAACGAAATTCACGGGCAGACCGTTGCTGCGTGCCTGTTTGAAAGATGCGGCCATACCGTTTGACAGCCTTTGCCAGTTCTCTGGCCTCATACACGGTCAGTGAGATGGGTTTCTCGCAATAGATATCCTTGCCAGCTTTGGCTGCGGCGATGGAAATGGGGGTGTGCCATCTGTCGCCTGTGGCACAAATGATGATATCAATATCTGGGCGTGCAAGCAGTGCCTGGTAGTGCTTGTATGCCGTGCAATCCGTGTTGCCGTATTCCTGGTCAACAATCGATTTTGCACGCGTTAGATTGTTGGTGTTGACATCGCACACGGCCAGGACCTTGACACCTCGTGCCATAAATCCACCCTTGGGCACCCAACCTGTGTTGGGTACACCAACCGCTGTACGCCATCCCATGCCTGCCGTGCCCTGACCTCCCATGCCGATGCACCCCATGGTAATCCTCTCGCTGGGAGGCGGTATACTACCGGTGCCAAACACCGAGGAAGGCACCAGATAGGGTATGGCAAACGAGGTTGCGGCGTTTTTGAGAATGGCTCTCCTTGAGATGGTTTTTGACATGACCAACATCTCCAGACACGAATAACAAATGATTGACGAGTTTTATGAGGGCTACACGGATTGGTTTTAGGGTTTATCCACGGCTTGTTCTGCCAGGATTTGGAATCGATTGGCAATGGCCAGGGCTGGGTCCAGTGGGACCTCAACTGGTTTTACATTTTCGGGGATGCTGATCGTGGGGCAGTCCGTCAATGTTCGACCTGAAAACTGGGGTAACCATTCGGCTTCACCCGCCAGCATCTCTTGTGTCATGTCACGTACCTCCTTGAGTGTACAGACCGCCGAGGTCAGGGGGTCCATGGCAATGGCCTGCATGGCATATTCAGGATTGCCAGTGAGGGCGGCCTCGACCGTGAGTTGCTGAACCGTGACATTGCTTTGATTCAGAGCAGCACATTGAATGGGCAGATCGCCGATACGCACCGGGTGCAGGCCCCTGGCATCCACGAACATGGGCACTTCCACACAACACCCTTGAGGGAGATTGGTGATATAGCCGTCATTGCGTACGTTGCCGTTCAAGCGGAAGGTTTGGTCGGTTTCTACCGCCTCAATGATGTACGAACAATATTCCACACTGCGGTGTGTAATTTTGGGGGATTCCATTTTTAGATAATCGACACCTGCATATTTCGCCATCAGCATTTTACTGTAGTGATAGTACGCGCCTGTTTCTCCGCCAAATCCAGGTTGGTCACAGTAAAGATCAAGGGCCCGTTTGCTGCTTCGGAACCAGGGCAGATACTCGGACAGGTGTCCCGTGCTTTCTGTCATGAAATAGCCAAAATGACGCATCACTTCAGATCGTACCTTTTCATTGACATAGTACTCAGGCTTTTCGATATTGGCCCGAAGGATGGGATTGAGATCACGGCCATTACGTTTATCCTTGAGCGACAGGAACCAGGCCATGTGGTTGATGCCTGCGCACGTGTGATCGATATTGTCTTTGGGGACATTCACGTATCGGCTGATCAGGTCCAGGGTGGTTTGAACACCGTGGCAGAGGCCAACAAATTGAACGTCTGTGGCCTTGGCCAATGCATTGCAACAGGCCCCCATGGGGTTGGCATAATTCAGCATGATGGCATCAGGGCACAACTCGGCCATGTCCGCGGCAATATCTCTCAAAATCGGAATGGTGCGAAGTGCGCGGAAAACGCCACCGGGTCCCAGAGAATCACCAATACATTGATCCACACCATATTTAAGGGGGACTTCATAATCAATGCCAAAGGCATCAAAACCGCCCACCTGGATCATGATGATCACATATTTGGCATTGTCCAGAGCCTGGCGACGGTCCAGCGTGGCAGTGACCTTGGCTGGCACCTTGTTTTCCTGGATCACCTTTTTGACAAAGGCTTCCATACTGTCCAATTTGGGTTTGGTTCGATTCATCAGGCAAATTTCGCAGTCCTGTAAAGCCTCTGTGGCCAGGATATCCATCACCAGAGTTTTACAGAAGACCAGACTTCCCGCGCCAATCATTGCTATTTTTGTCATGCCAATGTCTCCTGTGAAAAGTGGCTCATGTTATTTCTAGCAGGACTTTTGCAAAAAGCCCTGTAGTGTACAGTTTTTGGTTTTCAGTTTTTAGAAAACCGCGTTTTTCACCCTGTATACTGCCTACTGAAAACTTGAAGTTTGCAAAACTTCAATTCTAATTTGTCTCGAATTGTAGCTGATAAATGATAATCGTTCTTGGTACAATGAACAACAGATGATTGTGCAACCCGTTTTTTTTGTCTCTGGTTTGAATCAATAGAAAAGCTCATTCTCGATCACTCCATGACAAAACGGTAGTTGAATCGCCGATTGGGGGCACTATCGCCGTGGAAGGAAAATTCAAGAATATTATCTCGGGATTGTACATTGTCAGCCCAATGGAAATCCAATCGGACCGGACCAGGCCGGAGATTCAGCCTTGTTCGGGGAATGGCAATTTCCAGGTTGTGGCCCTCGGTTTTATAATCAAGCTGCCCGTTTGAGACCCATCCCTCTGACGTCCATTGTTCCAGGCTTGTCTTTTCAGCGGTGATATGGCCATTGATCAGATAGTCGTATCCTTCCCAGCCGGTGATACTGTTCTGGTCAGTATCAATAAACAATAGCATCCAATTGGAGTCGGTGTGGGCTGTGAGTGTTTTGTCCGCATGGGCATAAAAACAGACTGAATTGGTATCCACCGCAACTTTGGAGGCAACGATGTCATTGCGTCCAGTCTGATTAACGTATTGTGCGATCTGGCCCCAGGCTGCTTCGTTACGATGTTCTATATCACCTTGTGTGTCAAAAAAGGTGGGCTCAACAGAGTGCCAGTCATCAAAGTTGCCATTGATGTGGATACTGTAGGTTTTCGTGGCTTTGGGCGTGGGGCGGACACCTTTGTATCGTCTGACATAGTTGATGAGCTGGTAGTAATAATTATCCGTATGCCCGCCTAACATCGGTTCAATATCACGGTTGTATTCCTGGTTGTACGCGTCAACAAAGTACGTGTCTCCAGGCTGTAAAGCATGTCCGAGGAACTGTCCTGGCGCTTGGCCCTCTTTTTTCAAAAAACGCTGGGCCACCCACTCGTTCCACCCCGTGACAAAAACAAACTCGGGGTCAACCCGCAGCGCTCGCTCCCACTGTTCTGCAAAATAGTACCCATAGGGTTCCTGCCCGGTCAGGCCATGGGCATTATGAGGGGGTTGAGTGTTACCCTGGTGGCTTCGGCCAATATTGCTGATGGGGTGCTGGGCCACACTCACAGACAACTCTTCAGGCACCTCAGAGTTCTCATGCCACCCATAGCGGTCCTTTGAGTGATCCAGCCAATTCCACATATCCTGTCCATGGGTCCAGGCCCAGCAATCCCGGATTGTAAAGAAGTCACTGACCTCTTGATCAAGGCTTTTACCTCCACCCAGAATCAAGGGCTTGCCTTGCCAAAGAAACCAGAGATCCTTGTGGAGTCCTGGTTTGTAGAAATCATGGTAGAGTTTTGTCATGGTTAGTGCCGAGTTGCTGTGGGTCAGAAAACATATTTGTGGTGTATCCTGGCCGCCAGCCCGGATTTCTGCATAGAGGTCACAGAGTTTGAGATAGATCTTGTCATAGGTGAAGGCATTGGTCACGTCAAAAATCAATACGTCCACACCGGCATCCTGCAGCATTGACCAGTGTTTGCGCATCACATATTTGCTGTCAGACACATAATACCCCAGTTCTGACTGGCCCCAGTGATGAAAGTTGCCCACAGGTCCCCACGCAGGTTTATCTGGATTGGCATCCAGGAGCTGTGTGATGTCAAAGGGTCCCCCTTTGCTGTGCTGGCCCAGCCACAAAAAGTAGAACATGCCCACCACACGATCCTCACGCACAGGGCCGCAGGTTTCAAAGTTTGGTAGAGAACGTGTTAGCGCATCCGTAGCCACCCAGGTATCGGAGTAAAGATCACGCATCGCCTTGCTGTTGGATAAAAAGAGGAGTGATATGAGTATGGCTAAAATTCCGCACTGTATTTTCACGATACAAATCTCCGGATAGGTTTACTCTGGTTGTGTGACAGTCTTACAATAAAATGATCGTAGTCCAATGAGAAAAGCTTGTCAAGCGAATGCTGATTGACTATGGGGCCACCTTGACGTCACTTGTGGTGCCTGACCGCGAGGGTAAGCTGGATGATGTGGTACTGGGGGGCGATTTGTATCAACAACAGGGTGCCTTTTGTCTGGAGACGCAGCACTTTCCGGATTCACCCAACAAGCCAGACTTTCCCTCCACTGTGTTACGTTCAGGCAAACCCTTTGAATCGGAGACAGTGTTTTCTTTTTCAACAGGATCCGAAGCGCAGTCTGGGACAACAAAGGAGACACAAGTCAAATAACCATTCAGTTGCCACAAGGTGTTTATGCGGTCAAAAGTGTCACCGCTGGTTTCTGTTGGAGGTTAGTTTCTTCAGTACCTCATACATGGGTAAATCGTCCTGGGCCCCCTTGAACTGAAACGGTGTGTACTGATTCACCTCTTTGTTCATATAGCCCCAGGATGCACCATTTTTCACGCTCAGTTCGGCTGCTCGTGCCGCCTCTTTGCCCGTTTTGTCGTCTTCGTTGCAGAGGATGGGTTTGCCAAAACGCTTAAGATCTTTGATGCGTTTGGGTATGTCGGCTAGTGCCGTGCCATTATAGTGGGGCAGTATAAAATCGGAAGCTTCGGCAACAATATCTGGCATTTTGCCATTGCCCACACCGCTTGTGGAGACGAGCAAGCCTGGAAGTTTTTTCTTGGCCAACTTGATGAGCTTTACCTGACCTTGAGGGGTCTTCAAGATGGCGTGATTAAAACCGCCATGGGGGAATTCATTGGCTATTTCGAGGACAACGTTCGCAAATTCTTTTGCTTCAATCCATTGCAAGACATTGACCAGGCCCTGTCGCACGGCAGCTTCATCACGCAGAATCTGATCCTGACGCTGGTAAAAACATCCCAGGATGACCACACACCCTTGCTGGTCACAGGCGTTAATGACACACTCAATCCGTTGCAGGTATTCTGCACGGAGTGATCCATCTGGGTTGAATGCAGAATTAATGGCACCTTCATAGCCAGGCATGCCGCCTTGAAGGTTCAGCGTGAAGGCACGTACGCCCTGAGTGATATAGCTGGGCAGGGCCTTGAGAAAATGGTCTGTATTCTCATTGGCTTTAAACTCAGGCTTTTTGAGATCTTCAAAGGTGGCATTAACGGCTCGCATGTTCATCAAGAGGCCTTCAGCTTTGGCACCGGGGTATGTGATATTTCCATTGATGCACCAGGTGTTTTTTTTTATGGACACACAGGTCTGTTTTGCCTTGGCAGCCCTGGCCCCGGTCCACTCCAACACGGCCAGGACCGGTTTGTGATCAGAGGCAATGGGCTCGTCTATTGTTTGGGTTTCAACAACTCGCCAGGGATCGTCAGGACGCAGCAGGATGTAGTCAATTCTGGACATGTTTATGGTGGCGTCGATCCAGCGTTTATCAAGAAATGTATTCATGGCAGCGCTGCCCTTGCGAGCATTAAAATCACCTGCGAGGATGACCGGACATTCTCTTGTCTGGGGAAGTATTCTGTTGATCTCTTTCCCTTGATTAATACGCAACGCTTCGCTTTGATGGCAGAGATGCGTCCCTGCAAAGAGTAATTCAGGGAGCCCATTGTTGGGCTTTATTGTGGTGGCCAGCATAATACGAGGTTCATGACCCTCGGACGGGAGCGCGTGCGTCTTGGTCTCACTCATGGGGAAGCGAGAGAGAATGGCCTGGCCGTATTCGCCCCCAGAAAAGGGCATGGCCGAGCCAAAGATAGAGCGCAGGCCTGTCAGTTTACCTAGCAGTGCTGCTTCATCAATACCTGAAACGCGGCGGGTCTTGCGGTCCACTTCCTGTAGGGCTACGATGTCTGGATGGATCTTGGTAATGATATGTGCCAGACGCTGGCAATCTAGTTTGCCGTCCACGCCTTCGCCATGGTGGATGTTGTAGGTGAGGACACGCAGCCGCAGAGGGGCTGTGTCTGAAGCCACGGTAGTGTGACATAGAACCAGCACCGAAATCAAAGCAAACCCAATCCAGTGTTTCATCAGGAGACTCCTTCTTCATTGAGCAATAATAATCTGTCCCAAAGCTTACATCATACAGGAACCGTACGACTATGCATAGGATTTGATTTCACCTGTTTATTTTTAGGCAGGGGCTTCCATGGCGTTTGCCTGGAAGTCTACGCTGGTGGTGATATTTTCATGGCTTGATTGGTGGTTCCTATGGTGTTACAGTAACGGGTGTGTTTAAAGCTCTGTTGGTTGTGGAGATTTTTCTTATGAAGGCATGGCTCGATACTGGTTTGTTTTTGGTGTTTTCTATTGGCAGTGTCTGCGTGGGTGCTGAAACATTCAGCTGGCAGAAGAAGCAGGCAGAGTTGTCTTCGACGGGTGACATCATCTGGACACCTCAACCGTTCAGGTTTGAACAGGGAGACTCTGTTCGTTATATCGATTTTGAAGAAGGGGATGATTTACACGAGGGTTTAACCCGGCATACCGCTTGGAAACACCATCCATGGGATGTGCGGGCCTTGGACAAAGCGAAACGTTGCACAGGCATTCACACCTATGTGTTCAAACGCGGTGTGTATTATCGAGGCACACTGGCAGCTGTTGAGTCTGGCCAGTCCGGGGATCCTATTCGTCTGACAAGCGACCCGACCTGGGGTGACGGCGAGGCTGTTATTTCTGGTGGACACCGGATAACAGGTGGTTGGAAAAGGGGGGCTGCGCATAGCGACATATCTGAACCTCAAAATGTCTGGACCATTGATCTGGATTTTTCTCCTCGTACAATCTTCCTTGTGGTCCCCTCAGCGAGATCGGCTTCCGGAGACGATAAAATAACACGCATTCCTTTGGCACGTATGCCGAATTGGCGTGTTTCAGACCCAGAGGATGTCAAGAGCGAGTGGTGGCATTGGGATAATCCGGGACATCCCTATTTTAATATGACGATGAAGGCCGAAAAGGGCGGCAAGATATTGGCCATGGGAAAGGACACCAAGCACATTACTGGCCCCAAAGAGCTGTACATGGGTGCCATTCTATGGGCTGAATTTGGCTGGGTGGACGGCACACCCTATCCTTCCTATGTTCAGGGTTTTGATGCCAGAAAGAAGGCGCTAGGTTTTGAAGGGTATCTGGGCAGTGCCAAATCACGCATCATAAGCAGAAATCACAGGTATTACCTTGAAGACAAACCGCATTATCTGGATGATCCCAATGGGGAGTTCTGGTTTGAAAAAAAGGGGCAGGGGGGCCGGCTTCATGTGATCCTACCTGAGGGGCAGAATCCCAACACGGCCGTGATTGAAGCGGGCAAAGAGGCCACGCTTATTGATCTTACCGGGCAAGACCATGTGGTTGTAAGCGGACTGACATTCAGATTCACCAATGTATCTTGGGATCTGACTGAGATTCCGTGGCAGTATTCGCAGAAATTCAGACTTAAAAAACACATCTATCCTGCTTGCGTCAGGGTTTGGGGGGCTGCGCATGATATTTTGGTGGCTAATTGTCGGTTCGAACATATCAACAGTGGCGTGCTGATGAAAGCCGTTAATCCAGGTGACTGTCTTGACCATGTGGTGGTTCGTGATTGTGAATTTCAGGAGACCGATCACAGCGGCATTAGCATCGAAGAGGGGCTTCTGTGGGGAGATACGCTTCCGGATCGGGCAGGGCATTTGTTTGATGTGAAGATATTGAGAAATTATCTGTTCAGGACTGGTTTGCGTTCGCCACGCGTGGGGGCCTCCAATGCCATTCATGTGTATAATGCTGAGACGCTGGAGATTGCCGGCAATGTGGTGTTGCGTGCCTGGCATGCCGGTATCAATGTCCACGGCGCCAAGATTAGCAGCAATGTCAGGGATTGTCCTCTGACACGCATCCTCATCCATCAGAATAAAGTGACAGATTCAATACGAACGGGTGATGACTGCGGCAATATTGAGACATGGCAGGGGGGACATGCCTATGTATTCAACAATGTGTCCGGCAATCCAGGGGGATACAGATACGATCACTGGATGTCAGATAAATCGTCAAAGACGCCTGGTGGGGCACGCTTTGGCATGGCGTATTATCTGGATGGCGGCTTCAAGAATTACTATTTCAACAACATTGGCTGGGGATTGAGCCATGACATTTTGAGTCCACATGGTGCCACGACCATGTTTCAAGAGATCATCAGCTATCAAAATATGTTCTTCAATAATACGGCCTACAATTTTGTGAAGGGATCTCGCCGTCAAGCGCCTCAGGCAGGTCGGAACAAGTTTTTGGGGAATATCTGGGACAGTATCAGCGATTGGGTGTTCTGGCATACAACGCCTGCCAAGACACCGAAGGATGGCAATGAACGCGATGCCGGGGAAATAGAGAAGCAATACGCACTTGAGACCAATGCTTTTTCTGGCAATGTATTTTCCAATATCACGGCAAAATATGGTGCTTTCAAGTCCTCGGGGAAATGGCAAGACACCTTTGAATCATGCAGACAGGCATTGAAGGCTGTTAAATCCATGGCCTACGATTTAGGTGTTGCCGCAAATCGCCCTGTGATGAAAGATCCTGCGAACAAAGATTTTAGTTTGACCACAGATTCACCGGCTCTTGATCAGGGCGTGACTTGCTTTGTCCCCTGGCCCTTATATGCTGTGGTGGGTGAGTGGAACTTTTACCCGGCAGGCAATGACGTGACCCGAATATTGGATGAGCATTGGTACATGACGCCCTATTACTATGTCAGGGATAACTATTACAAACAGCCCATGTTTCCGCTGACCGGAGTCAATTTCACCAAAGAGAATTATGTGGACGGTCCTCTAGAAGATTGGACGAAGGGTGCCTGTCACTTTAATGGCCAAGATCAGTATGCGGTATGCTCAAACCATCAACTAAACCAAAGATTGACCATACCGATCAAGTTTCGGTGGGACAAGAACGGACAGAAAGAGGATCGCCAAGTCATGGGCCGAGACTTTAAGAGTCCGCAGGTTTGGTCGTCCAATTTCTGTATTGAAATCTATTTTAAGTCAGAATCGAGTGACTGCGTTCTGGTGGAGAAGATGGCGAACTCAGGCTATGGGGTGACAATTAATGAAAAGGGGCAGCTTCGATTTACTGTAAAAGCCTCGGATGTGTCTTCTGAGCTTACGAGCAGCACGACACTTAATGATGGTCAGTGGCATCATGTCATTGCTGAAGCGGATCGTTCCGCCAATAAACTCACCATTTATGTTGATGGAAAAATGGAGGCTTCAGGCGAGGGGTTCGGACCTGTGTGCATTCACAATGGCAGCGATCTCTTTGTGTGCGGCACGCCCAAAGGCAGGTTTATGAAGGGGGCTGTTGAATTTCTCCGGATATCGCTTGGGACGCTCAAGGAGGCAAAGACCGGTATTGAGGAATTGTATGCCTGGCAGTTTGACGGACCGTTTCTGCGTGATTTTACAGGACAGAGACCAAGAGGCAGGAGAGATGCCGGTGCCCTTGAAAGGGTTGACTAAACTGTTTTTCTCAAAACTGCTTACTCAAAACCAAAAACCACAGGGCTTTTTTACAGAAGTCCTGTTTAAAGTCATCTGTGCGGCGTGCTGCCTGGAAATTCTGGAGGGATATACGAGTCAATATTGTCTATCGATGACACAACCTGTTGTTGTTTGTTGGTTAGGGTCAGTCTTGTGCTGGCCAGTGACTGGTGGAAATTCCCGGCAATAAACAGGGCGTAGCCGCCTGACGGAAAGAGAGTACGTGCGCGAAAGGCAGCACGATTGGCCACAACGTATAGTCTCGTTTTGGCAGGCAGAACAGTGCCCCCCCGAAATGTGTAATTGGCACGACCTTCCAAAACCCAGCCGGAGATGTCCACGGCGTACTTATTGGTGTTGTAAAGTTGGATGTACGCTTCGTCAGGATCGCTGTTCACAGGATGAAGGCCAAGTCGTCCAAAGTCAATGACTGTCTCTGTTGGCTGAGCCTCTGGTATTTCTCGGGCACCTTGAGCCAAACCATAATACAGCTGGAGGCGGCGTTCAGGGAAGTAGACGTATCTCATTTCATCGACTGCCTCCCAGAGAGTTTGAGGGCAGCAGGGGGCAGTTGAGCCATTACCCCAGGCATGGGAATTCCACTTGGCCGCATCCAGAGCCGCATCGGGTGAAATCTGGAGGGCCAGCTGGTCCATGCGAGGTTCATAGTACAGATCTCTCTCGGCTGTGCCAGGGGGCTTGAGAAACTCATCCATCAGGGTACGGACCCGGCGTAGATACATCTGACGCATGTGGGGTGTGTCAAAAATGGCCTTGGGCAGTGTATTGTTGTTACCCACAAAAAGCCGCGTATTGACGATGAGATTCTGGTCCCAATAGGTTTTTGACCCAATCCATCGGCGGCCGAATGTGAGGTCCACATCCCAGGGCCACATCTGCCATTCATCACTCACGCCCGTGTCTCGGTAAAAATAATAGTTTTTGTGGCAGCAGTCGGTGTCTCCTGTAATGGTCATGAGGGCCAGGAAATTGACGACTTGGGACACGTCTACATGGTCGTATAGGAACACTTGTCTGGCCTCATTCGGTAGGTTGAGGCCTGCGTAAAGGGCCTGCAGGTCATAGTTGTTCTCCTCTTGTCGCGTCTTTTTCTCGGCGCCGCTCGTGGCATGGCTGGTACTGGAAAAGGTATTGTACATCTTATACAGGGCACCTTCGGCATTGATGCCCATGCGAACGAGCCAGTCTTCGTCCCCATTTTCCATGACGTGGGCCGTGCCCCAGAAGTCACCATTCTGCTCGACACGCACGGGAAAGACCCAATGGTAAGGACAGTCGGCATCTCTGTAGGTTTCATAGGCGAGGATATTGCGCATGTGGGCTTTATCGGGATAGGTGGTCATCAAGTTGATGTCATCTGCACGCGGTTCTCCCTCGGCCCATTTAAAATTGTACCCAGGATGGAAATCCACGTCATAGCTTTTCTTGGGAAAGCCACGGCTGGATTGACCGTGAAGGTTGATCAGCACATTATCGTAGAATTCACCCTCGTAGAAGAGTGAGCAGCGCGTCCCTGAATTGGTGTTCGCGGCTGATGAATTCTGGATAAACCAATGTAATACAGGCAGTGGATTGGTCAGGTCTGGATTCTCCACCACAGTGCCAAAATACTGGGGGGAATTCTGTGGGTCCAAGAAGCTTGGAGATCGTGTTTGGCGTTCTTGGGTGTCTGTGGCCGTGATGTACCAGCGTACCATTTGCCCGGGAGTCAAAACCCCTGAAGGAATCAATGCGCCATATTGGGTATGGCTGAGCCTGCTTGCACTCTGGAGAGGAATCGAAACTTCCGCATTAAAGCCGATGCGATAATGAAGCGATGCAAAAGCAATCTCGTCAAAGGTTGGGCTGATTTCAGCTGTGATGAAAAGGGCTTCGCCTTCCAAAGGCCTCTGCGGCATATGATTGACGTTACTGACACTCGGTCCAATGCGATCAATACCATCGTGGTTGGGCCTGCCGGGTGTAGGGCTTTGGAAATAATTGAGAATTTGTGTTTCTTCCGCTGTGACCTCGACCCATAGTTCGGGAAGAACCAACAACTCTGGACTGCTGATGTCATGATTCAATCCTTGAATGGCCAGGACATTTGTCCCTTCATGCAAAAAGCCAAACTCCATAATGGGTAGTTCCACGGGTGTTCTTGCCACAGCGTTTGACCGAACATTCGACGCGCTGGAGTGCCACGTCTCTGAGTTTGGCAGTGGGGCGTTGTCACGGGCGACTTCCCGTCCATTCAGATAGGCAATCATGCCATCACTGTAACGCAACCGTAATGTCAGCTGTTCAATCATTGAAGGGGCATCCACTTCAAATGGTATGCGAATATACAGCGTTTGATTGTTGCCACGCATGTCTGAAACGTCCAGACCGATGAGCCCGGAAAAGCCATAGCCTACCCCCGTGGTTCCGGTTAGCCAACCTGATTCATCCACCTCTTCGAGGGTCCACGGACGGGCCACGGTGCGACCCGGTATCAGAGCTCTGGGCGCCCTCTTAGGTTCCAGAGAATCATTTTCAGGGATAAGTGCTCTTGCCCGTGCACCTTGAGCAAGGAGTACTGTCTTTTGGCCCACGCCTTTTATGCCATAGGACACGTCCGGTACCTGAATGGGATACATCGAGCCGAATTCCGACACCACAGTTTTGCCATCCGGAGCCACCAGGGCGAGATATTCTCCATGGGCACTTAATTTGAAATTTGCGTGCAGTTCTGCTTCTGGGTCACGACGATCTTTTTCAGATGCAAAGACAATGAGATAGGCATCGGGGTACATGGCCAGGGATGGGAATTGCCATTTGGTCAGATTATTGGCTTTGTCAGTCAGATACCATCCAGCCAAGTCCACAGTCTCTGTACCAGCATTGTAGAGCTCAATCCAATCCTCTTCATCGCGATCCACATCATCCAGGCCAGTATCGTTAACCGCCATAAACTCATTGATGCGGACCAGACTTTGAGCCGAAAGCCTCCCTGACGGGCCACAAAGAAAGGACAGAATAACAAGAAAAACTGGAACAGAGTGTCTTCTCATGCAACAGATACCAGAATTAAGCCAGTCAAAAAACAGGTGAGATACGCACCATTTTCAAGCCATGAGCTTACCATATTTGCCCGTTTGGATCAAGCTGACCCCAGTGCCAAAGCCTGCGAACACAAGAAGCTGGAAGAAGTGGACATCTTGGTTTTCTTGCGTTCTTATCTTCTTTTATCACTTGAAATTCCGGCTTGCAGCGTCGCGTTTGGCGGAAAGATATCCCCAGGCAATGCCCACAAATGCTCCGACACCGTGAACGGTGTTGGCCACCTGGTCCGATAAAATAGTCAGGCAGATCACGAACCAGATCATCATGAACTGGACGGTCTGGGGGTTGAGATGCAGTCCACCCCTCGGGTTAAATTTCCCCTGCATCCACATGTATCCGAGCAGCCCGAAGACCACACCGGACATGCCGCCGAACTTTGGTCCACTTACGTAAAATTCGGCCACGTTCGAAAGAATCGAAATTGTGAAGGCCAGCCCCAGAAGTGTCCAGGGGCCTTTGATGCTCTCAATCGAACTGCCGAGGTCTCTCATCCACATCATATTGAAAACCAGGTGGAGAATGCCGAAATGCAGAAACATGGGGGTGAATAGACGCCATATCTGGCCTTTACGAATTTCTGGGAAATTGGTGTAGTATTGGATTTGATTACCCTGAACGGTATGTTCTGTAATCTGAAAGGGCAAGACAAACGCCTCTTTTTTTCCCAGTTTGGTGAGCAGGCCAAGGCCCACACTGATCACGATCAAGCTGATGGTGACCCAGCCCAGCGTGATTTGCGGACGCTGAAGTTTGGCGCGTACATCTATGACACGAGCCCGGGTGGCTGCCTGTTCTTTCTGGCGTTGGGCTTCTTTTTTCAAACCGGATTGAGCCCCCTGAGCCACAATGGGGGCGTCTGGGTTGTCGGAAAACATTTGAAACATGGATTTGGCTTGGTCAATCTGGTCTTCATCCAGGACCCAGATCTCCCAGGTGCCATTGGCATGTTCTTCAATCTGGTTCTCGATATTTTCGCTGAACAGATAATGGCCAAATTGCTCTGCCTGAGATTGATTGTCCCACTGTCCTATGCAACGCATCTTTTATCCTTGTCTAGTAAATGTGAATTCTATCTGAAAACAGTGGCGTATAATAGCAGGTTTCAGGGGAGGTGCAAAGTATGGAATAACATGCTGAGCCTCAATTTGTCAGGTCCAGGCGAATCGCGACTCGGCCCTGCGCCCCAATGACGACAAAGCCCAGGGACGCATCATACTCACTCGCACAGGGCGTCCATCCACTGCCTGTTTTTGACTCAACAGACGTGGGTTGGGTTGCGAGACCCGCGATAAGGATATGGTAAGGGGCTTCCATGGGCGTTTCCAAAACAAAGGTGATCTGGCTTTTGTTGGCCTTGAGGCGTGTGATTCGGCCGGGGGCGTGAATAAATCCTTGAATAGAAGGGATCTGGCGATATTGATAATTGGGAATCTGGTCAAAGGCCTCTGTCAGATGGGCGCCCAGGGTGCCGGGATTGATGGCGGGGCCGTCGCTGATCTGGGCCTTGAGGTGAAAGAAATCCGGTAGCAGGCCCTGGCGTTCTGTGTCACTTTCTGGCCAGGTCATTTGAAGGCCAGACCGTGTTATGCCCTGACTGAGCCTACGCCAGGGACCGTCCGGGTCTACATCGGCCAATCCGTGCAACGCGGCACCATAGACCAGGCCGCACCACTGAACCGGTTGGCCCAGCCAGACCGGGGCCTGCCAGTGGGTGGCACCCAACACAGCGATCGTGGCGTAGGGGCCAGTGATTTGTTCAGTGGGATTGACCAGATACACAAAGGGTACGCCTGTCCAGGCCCAGTATTTGGCTTGATCCAGATAGTCCCGTTTACCACTCAACAGATACCCCAGCACATAGGCACGCACCATGTGCGCACTGGCCATGATGTCCGGTGTGTGCAGGGGAATCTCCCAGGTTTGGGCGCCACGCGGTACGCTATTGGCATACAGTTCAGTCTGCTGGTCCAGCCGATGCAGCGCCTGGCGCACAAGATCGGGGTCATGACATAACGTGGCTGCAGCCAGGATATCAGCCAGGTTTCTATTGCCCAGACCGTTGGCATGGCCGGCAAAATGAGTCTTGCCGTAATCGGGTTTGTCTGGCTGGGGTCGGTAGAGCACACGGCCCGCCTTGTCGAATGTCCTCAACTGGGCCAGGGCCTGCTTATGTCTCAGATGAACGTATTGCCCCACCCTGCCAAAGAGAAGTGGTGCCAGGGGCTGCTGAATATGTGAAACGCTGCTGGCGTAGGGATCAGTCGGATTCAGGCCGTTCAGGGTCTCGGTGACTCCCTGTTTGAGGCGTTCGCTCAGTGCTGGATCGCGAGTCTGCACTGAAAGCGTTTGCATAAAGGCGGCGGCATCGGCTGCGGGCGCTGGATTAAAACTACTGCCCCATACAGCATGACGAAAGCGTCCCTTGTGATTGATCGAAGAATCAAGCCAGCCGTGGGCCAGCAGGTCCACAGCATGGGCATAACCTCCCTTGATCTCTGGCAGGGCAGGCAGTGGGTTGAGACGCACGTATTGCCGGACCGCAGGTACGATACTTTGGCCCTGACCTGCCAAGATCCAGGCCTGAACGCGGATCGGCTGATTGGCCTTGAGTTTTATGGGTGTGTGGGCCACCAGGTCATTGGCAAAGCGTGTTTTACCCACGGCCGGACCGGACAGCCAGAACGCGTGACTTTCAGAGCCGAACACCGTGTCCGGTGAGTCAAACCCTGGACTGACCCAGGCAGATGGCGTCCAGATCAGACCGAGACAGTGATCTTTGGCAGCGATGGCCATCAAGGGGAAGGTGACTTTTACAGGGTCAGGCATGCGCCTCACATGGTCCAGCCCCATCAAATCTGCCACACTGGAACTCGGTTCATTGGCCAGATACTCCAGGCCGGCAAACAAAGCCTGGTTTTTGTGAGTGCCAAAACTTTCATACCCAGGCAGGAGTGTGAGCCAGGGGATGTGGATGACGTCACGAGTTTGATCCACCTGGAGTATCGTGACAACAGTCAAGGCAGACTCTCCAGGCATTGGCGTGAAGGTCCTCTGCATCTGCCATTGGGCGCCCTGTGCATCCTGCAAGCGGGCCGTGATCGTGAGTTTGTGGGCTGTGGACGTGACAGTGACATCGGCCTGGCCCAGTGCCAGCCACTGGGTTTTGTGATCATACTGAATGCCAATGGTCTCGCCTGTATAGCCCTGTGACATGATCTGTTGGCCGCAGGACAGAGTCAAGGCATTCCAGGTGGTCTTGTTGTGAACCAGTTTAAGTGCGCCAGCGATCAGAGAGGCAGATGGCGCACTGGCATCAAAGGGGATCGGCGCGGCCAGAGTTGGTGCGTTGGGACGCTTCACAGCACTGACACTGATGGACTGAACCACGATCTGTCCTTCATTGGCACAGGGGTCCATGCGGAATCGTGTGCGTGTTCCCGGTGTCTCCGGGATAAGCACGCTGTAGTCGTGCCACTGGTTATCATTGTTAAGCATGAACGTATGGACACGCTCCGCCACAAAAGTGGGTCCATAAAATATCTGGGCCGTTTTGTCGGCATTGGATCGTAATCGCAGCTGTAACTGTACCAGATGATGGGCCGGAAAATCCACCGCAGGTCCCTCAATCCAGGGATCAGGTCCGAGGCAGTTGACCATCAGCCCCTCTGATGTGGATTGCACAGGTGCCACTTGAGCATTGCCAACCCAGCCGTGTGTGCCGGTTCTAAAATCCCAGGTAACTACCGACCCGGCCCCACAGGGCAGAGTGATCAGGAGTGGTATAACACAACAAAACATGATGTGTGATTTGCGATCCATGGCCAGTCCTCGTAATCAAATTTGTGTGTGGTCTGAAGAGTACAACAGACATAACAATGCCACAAAATGAGAACAAGTGCAATGATGAATCACGTTCTACTGCAAATCATAACTCAGGGAATAGGAACCGCTGGCGCGGGCCGGTTAAATAGATTCCTCAGTACTTCGGAATGACAGGGTCGTGGTGTGCGATTGTGATGCGTTCGTATAGACTCCGTCATCCCGAGGCATCGAGGGATCTATTGAACTGGCCCGCGCAGCGGCTCAAAAACCGCTGATGGCTGACCGCTGAAAGCTGAGAGCTATTTTCAACTCCGAGTGATTCCTTATTCCGGCTTCTTTGGCTTTAACTCGCTCCAGGGTAATAATGTGACGGATAGGGTAACTGCGTCTTTCTGTCCACCTGTCACGACTGTGGGGATGTTTGGTGAGGCCATGTTGGCGCCACGCGTGCCCAGTCGATAAAAGCCATCACCCATGTTGGTGAATTCGAATTGCCCCTGTGCATTGGTCTTTGCTTCGGCTTCGAGCAGTTCCCATGTGCCGCTGTAGTCTCCCTGTGCATTCTGGGCAGCACTGGCATACACCGCCAAGCCGGGCACGGGCCAGCCTGTGGCTTGGTCAATCACAGTGCCAGTGACACGGTGGCCTTTTTCCAACGGGATGATCACGGGCTTGCTCAGGTCCTTGATGGGATGTTTGGCCGGGCGGAAGCCTGTTTGTCCAATGACATTCACTTCGCAGGATCCGCCAGGGCCGGGATTGACATTCTCAAACACGAATCGGCCTTTTTTGTCAGGTTGTATTTCGGCACCGCCGAGACCGGATGACGCCTGGCCTCGCTTGACAGACACGTGCAGACTTACCGTATTGGTGGCAGGCTTGCCTTCTGGATCAAGTAACTGCCCGGTGACAGTCACGCCACGAGGCAGTTGCAGATCAGCCTCCACAATGGGCTTAGCCTGATCCAGTGTGAAGGGCTCTGTCATGGCAAAGGCATAGCCTTCATACGCCATGATGGCATAGGTGCCGCCCAGAGGCAGGGGGGTGGCATTGTAGGTGCCCATGTTGACGCTGTTGCTCAGTATATTGTTAAAGTTGTGGTCAAATGAATCAGGGCGTTTAACGGTCACCAGTGACGCACGCGCTTTCTTGGCCTGTGTACCATCCGCACGAATGATCTTTCCGTAGATGGCACCGGCTGGATACACAGGCACGTTAATTACCATGGGCTCAGGGCCGGCTGTCACGTCCATGTATTTAGACTTTTTGAACCAGTATCCCAGGGGTCGTTTCTTGTATAGGTCCAGGCTGTATTTGAATTGACCAGGGGCTGAGGTCTTGAATGTGACTTGGTTGTCTGTGATATCTATCCAATCTGGATATTGGGAACGAATATGAGGTCCTGCGCGTTCTTTGATTCTGTCGATGCGTACCTGTCCCTGAATCGGGGGCGAATCCTTGGGGATCTCAAAGTTTAATACCACATCCCGTGTCACACTGGCTCTCAGGTCAATCACAATATTGTTCAGACGGTCTTCTTCTGGTTTGACCTTGATTTCTTTGTAGCCTGCCTTGAGTACAACTGTCTGGCCCCAGACGTCGTTTATTTCAAATTCCCCGGTTCCCTCTTTGAATGTGACTGGGGCCGTGGCGTGGTGAGCGGCATAGCCACTGTATTCATTTTCAAAGGTGATGACAGGTTGACCTGACGAGTCTTTTTCAAGCTCAGACAGATCTCCAAGAATCGTGCCTCGAATGGTCTTTTTGTTCGTTAGCTCAATATGCAAGTCCTGTTTGCCGGCCGGCAGGTCTTCAAGGTAGACATGGCCATGGCCTTGAGCTGTAATGTGCACCAGATGCTCCCATCCCTGCTGAACCTGCTCCAATTGGAAGAAACCGCTTTGGTCCGTGAACACATCCGGATCACTGTCGACTTGCTTGAGGTGTACGCCTTGATTCGTTTTTCTCAATATGAGTAAACGGATCTCAGCCCGGTTAATGGGAAGGCCCGTTTCTTTGGAAACCACTGTGCCTGTAATGGGTTTGGCTTTTTGGAGGACGATTACAAAGGGTTGATTGGGATCCAGTGCAATGGATTTCACAGAGCGTGGCTCATATCCAGGGGCCGTGACCTTGAGTGTCATGGGCTGTTCAGAGGTGTGTTCTTGTGTGCAGAAACCTTGAACGTTTGTCAACAATTCGATGGACTGAATGCAAGACAGGTTGTACTTAAAGGGGTAGCCACCTTTTAAATGTGCCTTTGCAATGGGGTGGCCAGCTTCATTAATTACCTTGATCTGTCCGGTGAAGCCTTCGTCCAAGATCAGTTCAATATTCTCAATATTTTTGCCCGATTCTGACTCAAACGGTCCTGCAGGCGCTGGTGCATAGCCTTTGGCTGAAACCATGATCTCAAATTGGCCATAGGCGACTGTTGTGTGAAACTCTGCCATCTCGGGCTCGGCATCAAGTCTGTTGGCTCCTATGTCACCGACGGAGCTATTGTGTCCGGATGTGGCATTTAACAGGATATTGATTCTGTTAGGTAGGGGACTGCCGTTCCGGGTTCGGATGATGCCTGAGACCTGAATACTGTTTTCTTTTGGATCTCTGCCCGGCTCATAGCCGTAGGTTTTTGAAATCTCCGCGAGTTGTTCAATACGCTCCTGGGGTGTGAGGATTCTGGCGGCCACGGCCACGGCCAGGTTGGTGCCTTGCCACAGACTTGCGAGGCAGATTAATGATGCACTCACGGTGACACAGGCCATGGGCCAGGAGATGTTCAGTCTGGGATGGTGACCTGCCAAGGTGATACGTTTGATACGGTCCACCACGGTGCTCTTTGACTGCTTGTCAGCAAGCGCCATGGCAGGGGAGGCCTGGTTATTGTGTTGCAACTGAGCTGTCCAGGCCACGAGCACCTCTGCGTATTTGAGACGCTGACCTGTGGCCGCAATACTGACGGCATCACAGCAGGCCTCACGCTCAATACGAATTTGTCGGCTGATCCACCAGATGGCTGGATTAAAGAACAGCAGGGACTCAATCACCATTTGAATGACGTTTACAAGATAGTCGTATCGTTTGATATGGGCCAGTTCATGGGTGAGGATGGCCTTGAGATCGTCCACGGGCATGCCGGTGGTGACACAGACCGGCAAGAGAAGAGTCGGCCAGAGACAGCCTATCACGCCCGGGACTGATAAATGCTCACTCACCAGGACACGTATGCGGTGACTGATATGCATTTGAGTACAGAGTGACTCAATTAAGCTGAGGATGTCGGGTTGCTCCAGATCATAACATTGCCCGCGCAATTGCCTGGCACCGACCAGTGTCAGGGCCATGCGCAGGAGCATCAAGGCAGTACCCATCAGCCACACGCCCAGGGCCCAGGTCTGCCAGGGCTGTTTTGTCACGGATTGTGGCGCGGGTGCATTGCTTGTCGGTGGTGTAAATAGAGTTGTCGATTGGGCTTCTTCCTCGATCGTGTGTGTGGAGGAGGCTGTCGGTGGGTTTGAAAAAGAGGGGTGTGATGGTACGTAATTAAGGATCGACCAGGTCAACAGGCCACTGAGAACTATACCACACAGAGCGACCACTGTGAAGAGGTACCGTGCGTTGGCCTGTTTGGCAGAGAGTCGTGCCAGAATGACAAAGAGTATGGCTGCGATCACGGCCCCTTGCCAGAGCGTGTGCAGCAGGGCAGTCACCAGATGCTGACAGGCAGAGCTTTCAAGTAAGGTCAAAAGCTGATCCATGATTATTCTCCTGATGCAGTCTGACTCTTGGCCTGTGCCAGAAGCTTCTGCATCTCTTCCAGTTCCGATTTGCTGACAGAGGTTTCTGACAGCAGGGCCTGCATGAGCGCAGCCGGTCGGCCGGCAAACACCTCAGACACCATTTTTTGCATAAACGGCTTCAAAACACGTTTTTTGCTCTGCGCGGGCCTGTACAAATGGGCCGTACCTTTATTGGTGTGGGTCAGAAGCCGCTTTTTCTCCATCACCTGCATGACAGACAGGATGGAGGTATACGCTCGCTGCTTGCCATCCGGCATGGCCTCCATGACCTGACGGGCCGTGAGTGGGCCGTGTTCCCACAGCACGGACAATATCTGCATTTCCAATTCCGAGGGTTTTGTACTCTTGGCCATCTCGTATCTCCTTGACTGACGTGTTAGTACTGTGGTTACAGTATTTACTGTGGTTACAGTAGAGTCAAGCAAGAAAATAAAAAAAATAGCTGTGAGTCGCTCCGCTCCAGTTTTCAGTTTTTGGTGTTAAGTTTTAAGTAGTTGCAAGGAATTGTTTTGACAGCGATCAGCTCACTGAGCCACTCCGTGGGCTGGTTCTACGGGATCTTTCTTCTCGCAGCGGAGCGGTCTTGCTTCTTAACAGCGTAGCGCTCTTCCTACCTTCCTACCTTCCTACCTTCTCACCTTCTTACTTTCTTACTTTCTCACCTTCGTGCTTTCTCAAAGCACTCTCCTCGTTACGACGTCAAATAGTTCGCAGTTTAAATAGGTCAACACACCCAAGAGCATGTACGCGCCGGTGGTGGTCAGGGCGAAGGGGCTTTTTAGGGTCAGGGCTGTGCCAAAGGATTTTTTGGGGCCCAGGCTTTTACCGTCGAAGTTGACGGCGGAGTAGAGTTCGTCCAGCGCCAGATGAGAGAGGAATCCCAGCCCCACGCTCAGTGAGATGGCAATGATGTTTGCCCTGGGAAGGTCCAGGGTGCTCAATTCCAATCATGCAATTAAAAATCAAAAAAAAGTCCGTCAGTTGGTTGATTTGGCTGGTCATATACTCAAAATGCGCATAGTGGCGGATGATTGCGGGGAGTTGAATTGACCTTGGCACTGACTCTGGTGTACACTTCTGCAAATATAATAATGCTCTAGCGAAGTGAAGGATGTTGCTAGAGTGGTTCAGGGTTCAGGGTTCACGGTTCCAGGTTTACGGTTAACCCAATAAAACAGGTTTTCAGTCACTAACCGTGAACTGTGAACCCATTTAACTTGAGTGACAGTCTGACAGGTATCTGAGAAATTATTTCAGTTGTTTGAAGTCTGTCATAAGGATAGGAATCCAAACATGATCAAGGTGAGCAGGGTACAAAAAAAGCATACGATGAGAGTTTTGTTGGGCGTGATTTGTTTCGGTGTGGGAGTTGTTACTCAAGCCAAACCCGTGGAGACACAGCCGCTGACCGTCTTTGATTTGCGATATGCCAATCAAATAGATCGAACCGATCTGGCTCAGGTGACCAAAGCCTGGGATCATTGCCATACAGCAGCAGCCCTGCAGGGCCTGGTGAATCGCGATGCCCCCTTGCTCTATCTGCGATATGTGGAGTCACAGCATCGATCCCAGAATGTGGATGACTATTGGCTGAAGCAGCTCTCTGAGCCCGGGCAGTGGTTGGCAGAGCGGTCTCAAAAGGTGGTCTCTTCATTGCTGGATCTGGTGTCTCTGTATCGATCCAAAATCCAGGGTGTGGTTCTCTATGATCCAGCGGTGGCTGCCACGAGCAATGTGGCATCCACGGTTTGCGGCGTGGAGGGATTGCTGCCCATTCGTTTTGATCCAACACCGGGCAGTCTCTATGACCAGTTGGTTGTAAATGGCCCCAAGCTCCCTGTCAAGGTCAGGTTAATTCGTACAGATGGCTCTTCACTCTTTACTGGCAAGGGCTTAATTCCTGGCATGGATCGTGCTTCAACAGGCTCGGAAAAATGTGATGCTTACCTGTGGATGAAGCATTTTTACATGGACACGGGACGTGTCAATGGGGCCTTTGGTGCCTACTATCTGGATCAGTACTGGATGAAAAAACCGCAGAACAGCGTGCTGAACCACCACTGCCTCACGAACCATGACTACTTTGTCAGTCAAAAGGCCTTCTTCTTTGATCTGCACGTATGGGGTGATGAGACGTCTGTTGATGATCCCGGGCAAGAGGCCGGGACTGATCTGGCCACGTTAAAAGAGCTGCTGCTCAGTGCCTATCTACAGGGGGGCAAGGAGAATATGATCCACATCGGTGGGTTTGTACCCTGGGCGTACAAATATACAAATCACGGGTCTGCAGGCGGTACGCGCGGCGGTGTGGCGTCCGAGTGGGAATATGGCAAGGTGATCAGTGCATACAACGGTTTTATGGATGCGGATGCCATTGGCTATGGTGCCATGGCCAATGCCTCGTTTTTTGCCCATTATCCGCTCAAAGAACGCTATCCCCAGACATGGGTGACGCACACGCAGTTAAAAGAAAGGGGGTATCTCACAGAAGACGGTAAGGTCAATTTTGACGGGCGTGACTTTGTGATTTTTTACGTGGGTGACTATGACTGCGCTGCGTGGCTATATCAACGAACCCTGGATATCTGGGATGACCCGGCGAGAGGTAAATTGCCCTTGATGTGGTGTATCAGTCCGGTCCTGGATCGCAGGGCCCCCATGGCCATGGATCTGCTCAGAAGGACGGCCACACCGAATGACTATTTTGCCTCGGCAGACAATGGGGCTGGCTATTGCGAACCGGGCATGCTCCAAGAACCACGCGGCATATCCAATCTGCCCAGTGGTTTGGACGCCTGGGCAAAACACAACAAGCTGTTTTATGAACGCTGGGATCTCAGCATCACGGGCTTTATTATCTATGCCCATGGCCCTGATCTCAATCAGGCTGGCCTGGATTGTTACGCCTCATTCAGCCCCAATGGCATTGTGCCCTCACGCGGGCCGGCCACTGGGTTGTATAAAAACATGCCGATCCTTCGACATGACCACGACATCAACGAAGGCAATCCCAAGGTCGCAGGTCAACATGTGGTGACTCGTATTGCCGATCGTCGAAAAGAGGGCATGCCCCCATTTCACTGGTTCCGTAACATTCTAAAGAGTCCGACCTGGTACGTGGAGACCTATGACCACGTTCAAACACTGAATCCCAAAATAGAATTGCTGGATGCCCCGACATTCTTCGAGCTGTATCGTATTCACTTGCAGAATCAGTAGGCTTTAGGATGGTTCGCCAGAAAAACAAGATAGTCGTCACTTTAAGGTGTGTCCGGTGCAGTTGCGGAGGCTACCCCCAATCCGTGCCTGTCTTTATCGCCTTTTTTGCGAAAAATAAGTTGAAATGGCCGTTTTTGCAATAATTGATGGGAAAAACAGCACATCTGTGCCATGTATTATAGGCATAGAGCAGAAGACGCTATGTTGTTGTCATGCAAGTATTCATCACAAGCAGGTTACTTCTCGGGGTGAAAATGCTCCGATCAGGGTTATTATGGAAACGATTAAGGAGCTAAGTTTATGTCAAAGATCACACGTCGTCAGTTTGTGAAAAGCGCTGCTGCCCTTGGTGTGGCATCGGCTGTTGGTTTTCCAAACATCATCCGGGCCCAGGGACTCAACGAAAAACTCCAGGTTGGATTTGTGGCCACGGGTGGACAGGCCGGAAGTCATACGGGCCAATCCCATAATGCAGGTCTTCAATGTATCGCCTTTGCCGATGTGGACAAGAATCAGTGGAATGGTGTGCTTGGCAAGAAAGGCTGGGAGCAGGCAAAGGGGTACACGGATTGGCGCAAGCTGTTCCAGAATCACGGGAAAGACCTTGATGTGGTTTTTGTGGCCACGCCGGATCATAGCCATTTTGCACCATCTATGACGGCCGTTTCCATGGGCATTCACTGCTACACTGAAAAGCCCCTGACCTGGTCGGTACGCGAGGCTCAATTGCTGGCAGCGGCCTATGCCAAGAATCCCAAAGTGGTCACCCAGATGGGTAATCAGGGCCACGCAGGTACGGGTTGGCGCAAGGCGTATGATTACATCAAGGCGGGTGCCGTTGGCGATGTCAAAGAATTTCATACCTGGACCAATCGCCCAATCTGGCCGCAAGGGGGCGGGCGTCCAGAGGGCTCAGATCCAATTCCTGCGACCCTGGACTGGGATGGGTGGATCGGACCGGCTCCGATGCGTCCCTACAAGAAGGATTGCTACCATCAGTTTAAATGGCGTGGGATCGTGGATTTTGGCTCAGGTGCACTGGGCGATATGGCCTGTCACACCACCGACGGCATCTACGCAATCATGAATCCAGGATACGCGGCCACGGCTGAGCCGATCATCATGACCGCCCCTGTGGGCGATCAGTGGCCGGCTGGTATGGTGGTTAAGAGTACCTATCGCGCCAAGGGGACGCAACCCGGGTTTACCACCTACTGGTACGAAGGCCATGACAAGGACGGAAAGCCCTTTATGCCGGAGACCCCGGAGGGCCTCGCTGTTGACGGACGCAAACTGCCGAGAACTGGCAATTTGATCATTGGCACCAAGGGAAGCATGAAGGTGGATGGTGATTACTGGAACACACCTGAACTGCTTCCGATCGCAAGGCATCGTGAATTCGGTCACCCCAAACAGCTGCTGGAACGCTCTCCAGGGCATCACGCGGAGTTCTTTGCGGCCTGTCGCGGCGAAAAGCCCAGAGAGTTCAGCCAGTCTAATTTTGGCTACGCAGGCCCTATGACGGCCAACATCCAACTCGGTAATCTCTGTGCCCGTGCAGGTAAGAAGCTTGTGTTGAATGAAGCGGGTGTGATCACCAGCGATTCAAAGATCAACGATCTGGCCTGGCGCGAACCGCGCAAGGGGTGGGGACCGCTGGAAATGAACGTCTAGCGGAGTTGTGAACAGGTCTTCTGCAAAAGTCCTGTGGTCAAGTTTAATGGTATTTACAGGGCCCTCGGTTTTCGCGATAATGCGAATGTCCGAGGGCCCTTTATTTTTTTCTCTCACATGCGAAGAGGGGTGGAGCTTTATGCGGCCAGGCCTCAAGAACTTTGTAATGGTGGCCCCTGAATAGACGATATCATTATGATAGACTGGTTTTCGTACCTGACATTTTGTGGGAAACACCCGGAAGGAACGTGCTGATATGAGTGATTTTAAGAGACGCTGGTCAGTTTTGATTGTGCTGGCAGGGTGTCTGGTCCCCATCGTCTGGGTGAGGGGTGCCGTGGAAAAGCCATCTCAGCAACCCACCACGGCCCAGATTCTGGCCAAATTGTGGCCTTTGCCAGACGATGTGTCGCGCACGATCCAAAATCCCTATTATGCCAAACCAGCGTGGAAGCTCTGGGCGATAGATGACTCGCCTGTCACGATTGACCGACCCCAGTTCAAGGGCACATTTCAGCCTCCTGCTGCAAGATTGCGTAAGTACCCAATACTCTTTAGAAAGGATTCTGCTCAGCTGACACTTAAACCTTTGGGCCAAAGTCTTCGGGCGGGGTTTTGGGATGATTGCTATATGAGCTTGGATTCTCATCACACGCGCATGGGATCTTTCAAGGATCAATTTATTGATGGTGGTAAGATGCGAACAGCCCGGGACGTGCAGACACTCCTCCAACTTGGGGTGAATTTCACCAGCCAGTCCTATGCGGATCGAGGTCGTGCCATTGTCGATGATATATTCAATAACCTCAATACGGAGCGTTATTTCTTTTTTGCCAACTGCATCCGAGCGACGCCATCACATGCCTCCTATAGCGACAAAGATGAAGACAAGGTGACAGATTGCTATGACGGGCTCTTTGGTCATTCCTATCACTCGCTGGGCCAATCAGGCAGTGAAATACATGCGATCTACAAGATGATGGTGGCTGGGGCGTCCATGCCCCGGAGTACCAAGAATCTGTTGAAGAAACACGGCGCCTATGCGATTGCTCTTCTGACAATCTTTAAAGCGGCTTTACCCTATGAGGATGCCCTGGGCCGGTCCCTTCCTTATGAGCATGAACTGCGGCATCGCCCTGTGTATAGTTCAAATGGCACGCCCTCGCATCCTCATTACTGTCCGGCCAATGCCATCTATCATGGCTATAATGAAGTACGTCACCTCCAGGGTATGATGGACATGGCACAGAATCTTGTGTTCACACCGCCTGTGGCAGTGGCCAGGCTCCTCAATTTTTCAGTCAAGAAGGGCGGCGAGCCAATCTTCGATCGGGCACATCTGGCCAAGCATGTTAAGTGCATCTCTTTGACCAATATGCGATTTTGGGGCGAGAAAGATGAGGTGTTAGAGGTACGGATCAGTCTGAACAAGAGCTACGATCTTCAGCACAAGTCGTTGCGTTTCAAATGTGAATCCCTGTATCGCAACCAAAAGAACGTCTCCATTAAGGAAGAGGCTCCCGGGATATTTCTAATCCGCGTGAGCCATGATCCGAAACTTCCCAAGGGACGCATCCCGGTCATCTGCACGGCCTACAATGATGGGGCAGCCCCTAGCAATCCAGTCTTTGTCAACTTCTACTGGCCCGGTGAGAATGAGGCCGACGATTACATCGCGATGAAGGAGCTGCCTCAAGACGTGCGTCGCAAGGTCGATGCCCTTGGATTGAAACGGTTGCCAGTGACTGTGAATATGCGTCCCGTGATAGACCTGGACTTTATTGGTGATGCCGTGCGATGTGTGCCTGGTCAGACCGTCTCCATTGATCTTAAGGCTCTCGATCCAGAGGGATTCCCGGTGACAGTGTTTCGCTGGTCCGGAGAGATAGGGTCCGTGGAAGAAGGACGTTTTACGGCCACCATTCCTGTGACAGATCGTGACAAAATCTACCGCGTACATTTTATCTTTTCCGATGGGACAGGCGGTTACACAGGCAAACAAATAAAGCTGCTTGTGGGAAGAGAACAAGACACATTACCTGAGGGTTGGGGGGTCACTACGCTGGGGCCCGCCAAACAAGCTGCCAAAGTCGACTTTGTGGGACGTACTTTTGCCTTTGGTGCTCAACCACTTGATCGCCAGGCCAGTCAGACGCAGGGCACCTTTGCGTTTCAGCCGGTTTCAAAAACTGCCGATATCATGTGTCGGATGCCTGAAGTTGAGGTAGATACCACTAATCTGGCCTTGATGATTACCAACACACTAGACGGTTTTTCCCGTCAGGCCAAGATCGGAGTACTACAGCCCACCACCCCGGGCCTTACCCCCTCAGGGGAGCGTGGGGGGGGGCGGACGTATCAGTGGGATGAGAAACATGCAGGTAAGCCCAAGTATTTGAGGTTGACATGGCGAGATGCCATGATGACAGGTTATATCTCTACAGACGGAAGGTCCTGGACGCAGGTCATGACGGGTAAAATAACCTTTTTCGAACAATGTTATGCAGGCCTGTTCTATAAAGGTGCCCCTTGGGCTGCCAGTGTCTGCCAGTGGCTACCGCCTTCTGGGGCAACATTGCCCTTCCTTGTCACAGGCACAAAGGCATCAGGCAAAAAGGGACTCTTTGATGGACCTTTAACAGTGACCATTGCTGGGGCAGGTTTGGACAGGGCTGTGCATTACACGCTGGACGGTTCAGAGCCAACAACGCAATCTCCGGTATATCAGAATCCGATCACACTGACTCGAGCCGGGCGGCATGAAATTCGCATCAAGTCCTTTCAGGAAGGGCGTGGAGAGAACACGGTTGTGGCAGTATACCGTCTGAAGCCAGCCAGCGGATAAGCCGAACAGCCATAATGGATTTGGGCCTGACTAGGTGTCTTGGTATCTGTTCCTGTTTCCTCAATTGAGTGAAGAATCTCAGGAGTCGTTGTCGCGGATGGTACAATCCAAAAGATATAAAATCTCTAGTATAAGAGGGCAAAAAAAATTACGGACTTTGTCTGGTCTTGGCCGGTCTCTATGGCAGTTACGTGTGGCATAAAAACTGGCATATCGAGGGTTTGATCGCATAATTCATCAGGCAGTGTTTATTCACTTCTGAAATCCGGGTCAGAAATTCCTTTCCTTTTTCCTGGAAATTGTCTATATTAAGAGTAACGTGAATGGTGTCCTGGGGGCTCTTAACTCTAGAAAAGGAGACGTGTTATGTTACAAAGAGGAAATCTGTTCGTTCAAATCTGTATTGTAATCGTCTTAATAGGGATGTCCGGTTCCTTGACATATGCGGATTGGCAAGAGACCTTCAATGACGGTAGCTTTGACCTGTCAACCTGGCAATTCCTGTCGTATCCGACGTATACACAATCCTTTACAGGTACGATTCAAGCTGGAGCAGAGGGTAATGATTTTCTTGCCATCGCTGAGACAAGTTCAGCGGGTGGGGGTGGATCAGCCTTTGGTGTGGCCCTGGGTTCACCTGAGGAGTTTACGGATGTGCGTGTGGGTGTTGTGGTAAATGCCGATGGCCTGGCTCATAGTTTTCTTGGATTGGGAGCTCGAACCACCTATTTTATGGATGATGGTTCAATCAGTGGGCATCCAGGTGTCATTGCCAGTACCTATCTTATGCTGATCCAGTATCAAGAGGGGCCGGCCAACCTGCGAATAGAAGTCTTCAAAACCTTCAACCTCAGTCAGGGCGTGATGAAAACATATCACGAGGTGCTGGTACCTGTGGTGGGGAATGCTCGAAGTTACTATGCGGAACTGGATGTGGTTGGCTCTGATCCTGTCTACATAACAGGCAGCCTATATGCCCATAAGGACGGTTCTCTGTTGGCGAGGACCCCAACCATGATTGATACGAATGGGGCTGATGCCTGGGAACATGCCGGCATCCATGATGCCGTCTATACCAAGGGGGCCAGCGTTGTCTTCAGTATGAATGAAGACCCTGAACCCGCCGGGTATCAAGCTACCTTTGACGACATATCCTCCATCACCATTACGCCAGCGGAAGCGCATGTCAAAGACGTGGCCGTGGAAGATTTTGAGGCCTATGAAGAGACTCTCGACATGACGATGGCCTGGATGTGTAATATTCTTGGATATGACTATGTTCAGTTGAATAAGGATGGAGATGACGAACGTTTGCTGCTTCAGTATCAGAACCAGTACGATCCCTATTTTACGGAAGCCACCCGTGCTTTTGCTACGTCTCAGGACTGGACAGTGGGGGGTGTTGGCACCCTGTCCCTGTCGTATCGTGGTCAGGCAAGCAATGTAGAGCAGCCGATGTCTTTCTTGATAGAGGACGCCGCCGGTGCAGTCGCCACAGTGGTCCATCCGTATCCCTATGCTGTACAATCCAAATTCTGGCGTCAGTGGGAGATTGATCTAAGCACGCTTGACGAGATTGATTTGACTGCAATCAAGAAAACAACCGTAAAAGTGGGTGACGGTACGGATTCGGGTCAGTCAATAGAGGATAAAGACAGAGACGAAGTATTCATCAATAATATTGTGGTCAATCCTCCGCAATAGTGGTATGGATACAATCTTATGAGTTCGATCCACGGAGCCTTACGCTACAAAATCAACCGGGAGGCCTGTCTGAGTCCCTATTTTCATCAGGTGGGTTGGGCGATATTCTCAGAGCCGGTGCATAATGCAGAAAACTTACCGGCTCATAGTCACAAAACGGCGTATGAGATCTGCTATATTGCCCACGGCACCGTAGATTGGTGCGTTGAGGACAGGGTGTTCGAGGTTGATCCCGGATGTGTTTTTTTGACAGTCCCTGGCGAACAGCACGGAGGATTACATGACATCATGAATCCCTGCGAACTCTTTTGGGCTCAGATAGAAATACCGAAGACAGAGCCATTACCCGGGTTGACCCTGGAGGAGACTGTCGCTTTGACTCAGAAATATGCGAACATTGAGCAGCGGCATTTCCCCGGATCAGCAGAGGTGCCTGTCCTGTTTAAACGGATTGTGGAGGAGCATCGGAATCCCTCTGACTACAGTGCCATTGTCGTACGTACTGCCTTGATTGAATTGATGATCAGTGTCATGCGCAGCTATGAACTCCAAAGACAACGCTGTGATACGGACTTTCGGCACTCCAAACCCATTCGTCTTGCCCTGCAATGGATTGACCAGAACCTGGGATATGATCTAAAGATTAATGAGATTGCCGAGCAGGTCGGTCTGAGTACCACTGTCTTCTATAAACGCTTTTACGAAGAGGTGCATGTGACCCCAGGCGAGTATCTCACTCAACGACGTATCTACCAGGCCAAGGCTTTGTTAGCTGATCCCTCCCAAAGTATCACCGCCATCGCCCATTCTCTGGGCTATTCCTCCAGCCAGTACTTTGCCACGATTTTCAAGAAGATCACAGGTGTTACACCCAGGGTGTATCGTACCACAGGTTTGAAATGAAAAAGATGAATATCCAATATCCAACAAGGAATGATCAACATCCAAGTGGGCTATCGCCTTGGTTTGGATTCTTTCTGCCATGTAGGATTGTTAATTTGGTGAAAGGTAGAAGGCAAAATTCAATATCCTAAGCCGAGTAACAAAATGAAACAGTGGAGCGTAGCGACTTCCACCCTTGATCATTGGATATTCCGTGTTGGATATTGGATATTCGAGTATAGCAAGTGTTACCCTGAATTGAATCAGCCCATAGAAAACCGCCGCTCCAACCGAATAACCTGAGTACAGCTCACCCAATACGCACCCGAATCAAACCAGACGAACACTAAGGGGCCAAACGATCTCGCGAACGCCTTCAAGGCTTCCTGTCCAAATCCCTTCCTACGCAAACGCCACAGACTTTCTGACGGGCAACTTCGCGGGGTTCCTCAGGGGTCTGTGAGGCCATGGGGCAGCCACAAGCCCATTCATGATAAGAGCCACCCGTAAAAGTTGAAAAAACTTCTCTGAAACCGCTTAGAGGGTCTCACTATACTGGCCAAATTCTTTGGCCAGTTCCACCAGTCTATGAAGCCTTTGTGGTCTGACATGGGGTGCTATACTACAGGCTGAGGAAAGAATATAGCCGCTGCCAGGCATGCCAATGCTGAGCCTGTTCTTAACGGCCTGTTCAAATGTTGTTTCATCGGCGTTCAGCATTTCGTTCACCGCATCAAGATTACCCTTGAAGAATATCTGGTCGCCATATTCAGCCTTGGCTTCCTCAAGATTGACAGTGCCGAGTGGTGGCGGGTCCAGCGTGTCAATGCCATCAACCTCGGTTTGAATCATCAGGTCCAGACGATCACCAATGGCGCCGCAGGTGTGAACATAGGATTTGCATCCGTGGCTGCTTATGGCCTGGCAAAGCTCTTTCTCATAGGGCAGTACAAATTCTGAATACATGGGCCTGCTGATGAAACCGGCGCCAGCAAAGGCCGAGCTTATGAGGATCGCATCTGGCTTGCAGCTGGCATACACCGTGATTTGAGCCAGCATATGCTGGGTAAAGACCGTCAGAAGCTGATGGCAGGTCTTTGGTTTTTCGATCAGAGCCATCAGCGCCTGTTCATAGCCAAACAACTCCAGCAGGTGAGTGAACGGCGAGAAAACTTCACAATGTATCGAAAAGTCTGATGCAAGCTGCTGAACCTTTCTGACGCCTTGCGTAAACCATGATGGGTATACGGCTGGATCTGAGAGGTTGGCCTGGCTATCTATGTCCCAAAGTTCCGGTGCGTGCCAGATATTCCAAAGGTAGCCGTTGATCCGATAGGTACGGGGATCGTTTACGTCAACATGGTTAGAATCGGCTCGTAAAAGAGGTTGTTGTTCGTTCTGGTACGTGTATGGATTGTCGTCTGATGGCACAACCGTTTCAAGACCCGATTTCCAACAAAGCTGTTCGCTGTGGTCTTTTTGTTCATAGGATTGGAGTCTGTCTTTCCAGTCAGGAGGCCTGCCTGGCAAATTCACCAGTATACCGTCAAATCCGTATGTTTGCATTAATTCTACCAGCGATTGGGCCAGAACGTCAGAATCAAACCAGATATCAGAAGGGCGATGATCGCAATTCAAGAAATAGTGGCCCAGGGCCAGTTGACACATCACAGGGACACGATCCGGCCTGTCATGATTCATGGCCGCCAATATGCGATCTTTAGAGTTCACGTCAATTATCCTTTAACTACTGCCTGCTGAAAACTGAAAACCGGTCACTACATCCATCCTTCTACCCCTTGAACAACAACAGAAAGGCTACCGTGCAGACAAGTAATAGAATGCAGGGAACCAGAAAGATGGTGCGCCACTGAAATGTCCCCTCTCGATTAAATCGGTCCATGATGAAGCCGGTAAACTGGGTGCCCAGGAAAAAGCCCAGCCCCATGGTGACCATGATGAGGAGTGCCTGAGCCGAACTTCTGATGTCTTCGGATGCCACAGAGTTGACGTAGACCTGACCTCCGATGATGAAAAGCACATAGGCAATTCCGTGCAATCCCATGGAGCCGATCACCAGGGTTTTGGGTTTCTTTATCGCATATGCTACATACATGACAAGCCAACATAAAACACCCATGGTCAAGGTCCATTGAAATCCCAATGTATTGAGGAAAAATCCGAATGCGAACAGGGTAAACACGGCCTGGGCGATCTGGGCGATAGTCATGACCGCTGGTATGTTCTGCGACTGTACACCAATATCTTGAAGATAAGGGGCTGTGCCCAGAAAGTAGAACCAAACCTGTGTGGACACCACAAATGAAAGGATCAGAAAGATGAGGAAGTTGGCATTGCTCAGCATGCCAAAGGCCTTCATAAATGGCAATGCTTCACCGGTGGCGCCCATAGGTGCGGTGTGGGGTAAGAAGCAGCAGAACCCTGCCATGATCAAAGACAGGACGCCCCCGAGCTTCAAGCAGTCACTCCCGTCACCAGTCCCCTTAAAACGTCGCCAGGTGGTTAAGCCCAGTCCGACCAGTATCCAGGCAATGGGGGCCCAGATAAAAATGTTGGTGGAGGCGGCATTGACCTGAGCATTATCTGTGTATGCCTTGCCCAGTTCTGTGAACATCAGGGCATTGATCAGGGGAATGGTGGCTGCATAACAGAGGGAGTAGAGTCCCATGACGCCGAACAAAATACCAAATTTTTCTTTTCGGGCAGCCACAAAGAGCAGGATGCCGCCTGCCAGGTGGGCCGTAAGAAGTATCCATTTGATGGGAACCCATTGGTCGGCAATTTGGCCTGCGACCAAGGGGGCAATGATGCTGGCCAGGGGGATGGTGCCATAGATCCAACCAGTCTGCTTGCCGGTCATCTTGAGTGGCCCCAGCAGGCGCGTTGCCAGAACCGGTGACCAGGCACCCCAAATGGCATATTCCAGGAACATCATTAAGCTCAGGCTGAGATAGAGTTTGGCATCCATGTGTTTCTCCTGTTCCGGACAATTCGAAAAACTATGTTTACTGTGTCAGCGGTAACTGTACCGGTCGGTTGGTTTTGTAGCACTGTTGGACAGCGAAGACTATTTCATGGGTTTTAATGGCGTCTTCCAGGTTGCAGTGAGATTCGATATTGCCTTGCAGACATTCAATGAAGTGGTCCATCTGGCCTTGGAAGGGATGATGGGACACGTCACTGGAGTCCGGGCGGATACCGGGGATTTCCATCCAGTCGGTTTGCTCAGGGAGGGTGTGGGACCAGAGGCGGTTGTTTTTAATGGAGCCGCGGTCGCCGAAGATCTCCAATGGGAAGCTGTAGGGGTGAATGCACTCGAAATTAACCGAGACTTTCCCCATGGCCCCATTGGCAAACCGTACCAGGGCCACTTCCAAACCCTCATATTCCATGGGGGGGTAGTCCTGCCATGTATTGGTCGTGGGGTTGTACTGATGGGTCTTGCCTTTGCGTTTTCCGCCGGCATAGGCAAAGACTTCCACAGGATCAGCCGCCTCGGTTTCACCTGATGCGGCGAACCAACGCATCGTATCAATTGCGTGGCAACCCGCCACGGCCATGGCGCTGTAACCCGTGTCACGTTTTCGGCCTTCTTCCCAGGCACCCCACCAGCTGCCATTGTAGGATTGATAGTCCGTCTCCACCATGTAGATCTCCCCCAATGCGCCGTCTGCAATCAAACGTTTAATTGAGCTGAATAGAGGATTCCAACGCAACACAAAACTGACCACCGTTTTTACCCCGGCCTGACGTACGGCATCTCGCATGGCATAGAGTTCACTCAGTGAATTGGCCACGGGTTTTTCAATGGCAATGTGCTTGCCTGCGGCGGCGGTGGCCAATACGTTTTCACAGTGGATGTGTTGCGGCGTGCACACGGACACAATATCCACACCGTCATGCGTCAAGGCTTTATCGAGGTTATCATAACAGGTTACCCCTTGTAAATCATATTGATCTGCCAGACGCTGAGCATCCGCCAGGCGCAGGCTTGAGATGGCCACAATCTCCGCACAGGGATTATTCATAAATGCCTGGACATGCTGTGTGGCAACCCATCCTGCGCCGTTGATCAACACACCAAAACGCTTCTTATTCATGTTAGGTTTCCCCAATTAATTGGATTGTAGCGGGGGCCTCGCCCCGCCCGGATCGATTCTCAGATTGTCCAGGGTGAACGCATGGTGTATCCCAACATGCGATTGGCCTGGTCATCGTTTACAAATCGTTCCTTACTCGGGTCCCATTGAAGTTTGCGATCCAGTTTCAGGGCAATACCCCCGATCAGACAGACGCTGGTTGATCGATGGGCCACTTCAATGGGTGTAATAGTCTTGGCACGGGTTTTAACACAGTCAAGGAAGTTGCCTTCATGGTTCTGCGAGGCGTACAGATGTTGCTCGTTGGGGCGGATTTTGATCTTGAGCAGTGACTCGGGTTTCGCCTCAATCCAGCCTCCCCGTGTCCCGACCCAACCTTCGCTGCCAAAGAACTGGACGCCATGCCGATTTTTGGTGGTGTCGGTCATCAAGATCTCGCACCCATTGGCGTAGGTGTATTTAAGGTCGTAGGTCAACACGGTATCGTAGAGGCCTTCAGTGGGAAAGACACCCTTGCCTTCAATACTGACGGGTCCTGTGTTTTCAAGGTTCATGCCCCAGTGTGCAATGTCAATATCATGGACCCCATACCCGGCCACCCAGCCAGCCAGCGAATAGTCACTCACAAAGTACCAGCCTGCCAAGCCGCCGATCTCAGGGACACGAAGACAACGCCATCGGCTATACGGGGCCTGAGGTGCTGGGCCGAGCCAGCGGTCATAATCCAGCCACTCCGGAACCGGTTCTTCCGGATGGTGGCCGGTGGCTCGACCGGGAGGCGAACCAATGACAACCTTCTCAAGTTTTCCGATGTATCCATTACGCACCAGTTCACAGGCTTGACGCGTGGCATTCATGGATCGCAATTGGGTACCATGCTGAAACACGGCAGAATAACGTTGGACGGTCTTGACCAGGGCCTGTCCCTCGGCAATGGTATTGCTCATAGGTTTCTCGCAGTACACATCTTTATCCGCCTTGATCGCGGCAATAGACTGCAGTATATGCCAGTGGTCCGGTGTGGCGATCAATACGGCATTGATGTCTTCCCGGGCCAATAAATCCCGATAGTCAACGTAGCAGGCGGATTC
>CAZBTJ010000029.1:0-2135 GCA_964494325.1 uncultured Pirellulales bacterium | reverse complement strand
TGGTTTCTTTTTGTTCTCGAATCCAAAAACGATACTTTAGTACCAGAGGGGTTCCCTGTGTGAGTATGTGACGCGTACCCTGGGCAGGGAATGTTGGCTGAAACCACGGAAGATAGGGATATTGAATCCAGTCACCGGGATAATCCGGATTGGAGATTCTTTCCAATACGGCAAAACCGACAGGCTCGGTGCCACCTTGGCGAATCCCCAGGGAATCAGACCAGGCCCGTCTCGGATTGGCAGAAACGGGGTCCGCATGATGGATCAACTGCATGTTTTTGATGGGTGACATACGGATATTAAGGCCCCCGTACGTGTTCGTGCCACGACGTGCCAAGGCCACATCATCTTCTAAGGCTTCAAAACTGTAAATGAGATCAATGTGTCGACCGTGCTCACTGGCTTTATGGGCGCGGATGGTAGTCACTTCCCGTACGATGGGCGTTTCATCTTCCCAGAACCAGCGATTTTCAGCAATAATCTCGGCATAGGTTCCTTTAATTTTGAATGAGATATTGCCTGTGGGACGGGCCCACACACGTTGCAGAGCATGCAGGTCACCCCGTTCACCTCGCCAGTCCACTTCTGGCCACGCCCAATAAATACCGCGATGGTGCGGATGATCTTTGGACCAATCATAGGTCAATTCTTCCCCATTGGGGCCATACAGAGGATGAATATAATTGCTCCGGGCACGGGCATAGCGACGATTGCCTTGGGCCACCGAAGCCACGAACCCTTCAGGTGGACACACGAGTTGATAGTTGTATTGCAAAACCAGATCGTTGCCATCTTTAACCACGATTTGGCCCGTATTTAGATCACGATTGACCTGCAATGCCTGTGCTTTGGCAGTACAGAGTCCCAGGCATGTTGTCATCACAAAAACGCTTGCGATAACCGTTTTGCAGTAATGCTGTCTAACTCTTCTCATGTTGTGTTTCCCTTCGGATTGTCAGGTTTCAAATGTCGCGCTAGCTTGAATAATGGAAGGCATATCGTTCCATGGCATCCATGAGTGCTTTTGCATTTTCCAGCGGGACGCCGGGATACAGTCCATAGATCATCATCAGGCCTCCGGCTTTGGAGCCTAATTTTGTAATTTCTTCTTGAATCAGGGCGTCAATTTGCTCGGGTGTGCCAAAACGCGTAATGCTTTGGCGGTCAATGTCGAGATCAATGCAGACCTTACCAGCCAGGGTGTCCTTGATCCAGTCAATGCCGTTGACCAGATCCTGAAGATTGATGGCATGGATGCCACCGTCCATCAGGTCGTCTATCAGGGCGTGTATACAGCCGTCAGAGTGCATGTGGACGATACAATTGGCATCTCGGGCAGGTTTCATCAGTCTTTCGTAGCTCGGTTTGATAAACCGGCGAAACATGTCTGGCGAAATCAGGGGTCCGGTTTGCATACCGAGATCTTCCGGATAGCTCATCCACTGCACACCGAGCTCAACGTACTTTCGTACAATGGCCATGTTGAAGTTTTCAACCAGTTCAATCAGCTGGCACAGCTTGGGGTGCTGGTCAACCATGTCGAACAGCAGATTCTCATAACCGCGAATGTCGGTGAGCGTTTGAAACATGTGCCCGTGGCGTAATCCGCCCATGGTTAGTTGGCCGGATGCTCTCGCCTTTTTTAGAGCTTGGTCGATATCCTGCCAATTGATCGGGCCCTTGCCAGAATCGGTTTCAGGATCTGGTGCATTGAATTGCTCCAGATCCTTCCAGTCATTTAACGGATGTTTGGTGACTGCGCCGACAATGCCTTCCATAGATGTTTGCCAAACACATCCCCAGCCATCCACATAGGGTTTGCCTGGACGCTCTAACACCTGGTAATCCAGTTCCGTGCGTCCGGGGATATCACCGTTGAAGTGGGGAAACAGAAACCGGTGGGACGCCATGAGTTCCTTTAAGCTGTCCGGGGCGTAGCTAAACCAACAGGCCTCGTTGATATGAAAGATCATGGGGATATACTCCGGGGTATCAAAATGAATGGCGCGTAACACATTTTGACAGCGATTATCCGGCAACTCTGTATTAACTTGGATCGGTCTCAATGGTTCAATTCGATTCGATCGATTGTCTGCCTTTGCGGACATTGGTTTTTCAGTGCCAACACCGGCAAT
>CAZBTJ010000028.1:0-47840 GCA_964494325.1 uncultured Pirellulales bacterium | reverse complement strand
ACGATTTGCTTAAAACAAATAATGAACTTAAAGGGATTCAAGATCAAATAGATCAGAAATTAAACAAAATACATAAAGTAAAGGTCTGACCCTTAAACCCCTTAAACCCCTATGTAGTTGACTAGCTTTTCCCTATTGTGGCAGGGGAAATTTAAATGTTTATCTTGGTGGTATTCGGGTCTGGTTGGTAGTTGGCCCAATTGGCAGGTTCAACCGACAATGCCAAGTGCATTAGCCTGGATGGCTGATCCTGAAACATCTGGGTATCCACCAAAGGCTTAGTTCCAAGATTCACTTTAAGAAGGAGAATCAAAATGAATGCGAGAAAGCTCAAATTGATCTGTTGTTTCCTTTTAGTTGTGCTGGCTACGATGTCACCGGCAGTGTCTGCGGTTGATTCGCCCATCGGTGAGACTCAAAAAGAACGAAATGCCCGTATGAAGTGGTGGCGTGGTGCTCGGTTTGGCATGTTCATTCACTGGGGACTGTATGCGATTCCAGCCGGTGAATGGGATGGAAAAACCAATTATGCAGAGTGGATTCGAACCCAGGCACAGATCCCCATCGACCAATATGACAACTTCGTGACTCAATTTAATCCCGTTAAGTTTGATGCCGATCAGTGGGTTCGACTGGCCAAACGAGCCGGTATGAAATATTTGGTGATCACATCCAAACATCATGATGGCTTCTGCCTCTGGGATTCCCAACAGACAGAATACGATATTGAGAGTACGCCTTACGGTCGAGACATCTTGGCTCAGCTTACGAAAGCCTGCAAGAAACATGGTGTACGCATGTGTTTCTATCACTCCATCATGGACTGGCACCATCCCGACTATCTGCCGCGTCGCGGATGGGAGGCTGCTGACCGATCGACTGAAGGAGCCCAGTTTGATCGATATGTGACCTATATGAAGAACCAGCTCAAAGAACTGGTTGACAACTATGATCCTGGCGTCATGTGGTTTGATGGCGAATGGGAGAAGACTTGGACGCATGAGTTGGGTAAAGACCTGGATGATTATGTGCGCAGCCTGGATAAGGATATCATCATCAATAATCGTGTGGACAAAGGTCGTCAGGGCATGGCAGGTTTAACCAAAGAGGGCGAATTCCGTGGTGATTTTGGGACACCTGAACAGGAAATTCCAGACGAAGGTTTGCCTGGTGTGGATTGGGAATCGTGCATGACCATGAACCGCCATTGGGGTTGGAACAAACAGGATACGGATTGGAAATCGACCGAAGATCTTATACGCAAGCTGATTGACATCGCGTCCAAGGGAGGAAATTACCTGTTGAACATTGGTCCTAAGGCGGACGGCACATTTCCGGAGGCTTCGATTGAACGGCTAGAACAGATCGGTGATTGGATGGAGATGTATAGCGGCTCCATTTACAATACCAAAGCCAGCCCCTTGAAGAGTCTCAGTTGGGGTCGCATCACCCAGAAGAGGTTACGTGGAGGCAAAACCCGGCTGTTTCTGCATGTGTTTGACTGGCCCAAGGACGGCCGTCTGGTCTTATCCGGCTTGACCAATAAGCCCCTCAAATCGCAATTGATGGGCAAGAAAGGCGAACTTAAGGTCAGTCAATATCAACATCTTATCACGGTCTCCCTACCTGAAGAGATGCCCAATAAGATTGCGACCGTTATCGCCTTAGATATCAAAGGAAAGCCTGACGTAATAAAGATCAATCCCTACGAACATGAAACACCTCAGCAGCGTCAGGCTCGGATGCAGTGGTGGCACGAGGCACGTTTTGGTATGTTCATCCATTGGGGTGTGTATTCTGTGCCTGCGGGTACCTACGAGGGTAAGAAAATCGATGGTATTGGCGAATGGATCATGTTACGCGGCAAAATTCCGGTAGATCGATACAAGGCCTATGCCAAGGAATTTAATCCGGTCAAGTATGATCCGGATGCATGGGTACGTTTGGCTAAAGAAGCCGGTATGAAGTACATTGTCATCACCTCCAAACACCACGATGGCTTTGCCCTGTTTGATTCCAAGGTGACAGATTGGGATATTGTTGATGCCACGCCCTACGGTAAAGACCTACTCAAGCCTTTGGCTGAAGCCTGTCGACGGCATGGGATCAAGCTGGGCTTCTATTACTCGCAAGCCCAGGACTGGAGTCACCCAGGAGGTGCGGCCGCGCGAGGTGGACATTGGGATCCGGCTCAGGATGGGGACATGACAGACTACGTGAAAACCATTGCTGCACCCCAGGTGCAGGAGATCTTATCCAATTACGGTGACATCGCGGTACTGTGGTGGGATACACCCGTTAGCATGACGCAGGAACGAGCCGATATACTTTTGCCGCATATTGCGCTCCAACCGGGGATCATTACCAACAATCGCCTGTTTCGAGGCGATCCGATCTATAGTGGTGACACAGAAACTCCAGAACAACATATTCCGGCCACTGGTTTTAAAGACCGTGATTTCGAAGTCTGCATGACTATGAATCGGACCTGGGGATTCAAGAGCTATGACCAGGACTGGAAATCCACGAAAATACTTTTACAGAATTTGGTTGATATTGCCAGTAAAGGCGGGAACTACCTGTTGAATGTTGGGCCGACCTCCCTGGGTGAGATCCCTCAACCCAGTGTGGAGCGGCTCAAAGAGATCGGTCAGTGGATGAAGGTCAATGGAGACTCCATTTACGGGACAACTGCGAATCCCTTCTATCGGGTGACCTGGGGACGCTGCACCAAGAAGACACATGCCAACGGCACAATCCTGTATATGCACGTATTTGACTGGCCCAAGAACGGTAAACTCATAGTACCAGGCCTTAAGAGTAAGGTCACCAATGCCCGTCTATTGGCCAACGGACAAAGCATTGCGGTGAGCAGTCATGACGAGGGTGTTTCACTAACTGTACCGGCAGAGCCCCTTGATCTGATCGATACGGTGATCGTGTTGGAAATTCCCGGTAAGTTGGTCATTGAAAAGACGCCTCCGACTCAAGCCAAGAACGGCACAGTGACCTTATCAGCGCCTATGGCGAATATTCACAATCCCGGTAATGGGAATCAAGCCAAGCTGGAGAAGAAAAGCACCAAAGATAATATTGGTTTTTGGCTAGACAATCGTACCTGGATTGGGTGGCAATTCAAACTGATGACGCCGGGACAGTTCGATGTGATCGCTGACCTGGCGGCCCCAGAAGCGGGTGTCAAGTTTGAGATCAAGATTGGAGACATGAAAAAACAAGTGGTGGCTCCCAAAACTGGAAGCTATGAAACCTTCGAGGCGTTTAGCATCGCAAACGTATCACTAAAGAAACCTGGCATCTACGAGGTAGAGATACGACCGATTAAGAATAGCTGGAAGCCTATTAATCTCAGTTCAATCACGTTAAAACCCATGTAGCTTAAGACAGAATACGTAGGTGAGTAAAAAAACTCCCTTGGTGACATTGGAGCCACCGCGTGGGCTGGATAAATAAACCCGTCCTGACAATCCCTACAATCGTACGGTTTGTTTATGCACCTTGCCATCTGCGGTCGTGATATGTATTTGATAGATGTTTCCAATGGCCAGGGTAAAGCTGACCTGTTTCTGTCCGGTTGCGCGGGCAATGATTTCTCCTGCCCAATACACCTCCACCACGCCTTGACCATCTCCAGGAATATCTATCTTTGTGTCTTGTCGATTGGCATAAAAACGGGTGACGTTTAGGGCATCTACATACTGTATGTTGAAGTCCCAAACCAGCGGGAAATGAAGGCTGGTTTGGCGAAAACACGCGGCATAGACCATGTGACGCCACTGATCCGGATCTGTTTGTGTGACGCATCGTTTGTTCACCCAATCGTCGTCACGCGGATCAGAGCCAGTGCCGCCTACGTTGTGCCATTGACCGTCCCAGACCTCCACCCAATTGTGATTGCCCGGCACCTCCGTCCACAGGGGGACACCCACAATACGGGCAGGAATGCCGACGCTGCGGCAGGCATCGACCAAGAGAATGGACAGACCCGTGCAGGAGGCATAGCCGGCCTCAATGGACTCAAATGGACTTTGATCGGCTTTGGGGCGTTTGGTGGCATGAAAATACACCTCAAAGAGATCGTTCAATTCATTATTGAGCCATATGGTCGCTTCCATGGGAGAGGTATGTGACCATGCTTTTTCCTGAAGGCGATCCATGAACGCCTGGCGCCAGTTGTCACGACGTTCGTTCAGACTCGCATAGGGCAAAATATACTGAAGGAAAAGTTGTTCGGGGATTTGCCTGTGCCAGGGGGATTGTTTCCACGCCTGGTAACTCAGTTCGATATTTTCGATCAGAAATGCTTTGCTGAGACTCGTAAGATCATGCTGTGGCATGTTTGTCAGTAAAAAGGCAGCCGCCTCCTTATGCTCTTCTTTGACCGTTCTCAAAGTTTGTGCGATCTCGGGCATATTGCTGCCTGCATCAAATAATTTTCTGGCCAGTAACCTACGCTGGCGTCGATCTGTTTCTTGCAGGAGGAGGGGGGCCATGGTTTCTATCTGTTCAATCAAGGCTGTTTTACTCAGCGAGAGGAGTTGCTGTTCTGGCATTTGTGAGAGGATGGCAAAGGTGGCAGGCTGAAGATTGTTTCTAATGGCCAACATGGCACCGGCAACTTGCTCGCGATTATTCTTTGCCCGTTGCAGCAGCCTGGTCAGGTAAGGTTGGCTGTCTTTCGGAAACATTTGCATGAGTTTTTGCTCATCACCCTGGTTCTCGTTCTTGACGTTACTTGAAGATGGAAGGTTAATTTCCACAGGAAAGACATAGCTGGGATCACCGCGTTCGGCCAGGCTTTTCATCATCACTTCGAGTCTGCGATGCACCATTCCGTTGAACAGGGTTTCGCCGTTGCGCACAATACGAACCGGCTTGTCAAGGTCTAGCAATTGATCGTTCAGGTAAACACGCAGGGCAACGTCATGGGTGGGGGTGCGTGTGCCGTCTTTCTCTTGATTTTCTACGGTGATGTGAACTGTGTTGTTTTCCTTGTCAATCCTGGCGTCTATAAGGCATGGCCATGCACTTGGATTTTGATCCATCGCGAGCCAGTAGAACTGGCCTTTACGCCGGCCGTGGACGTTGATCACCTTCCAGGTCACACGGGATGGCCAGGGATTTCTCCGGTACTGAGTGAGCCATTCAGGGCAGGGTTTGTAGTCGATGCCATGACCTCGTCCGGCCTGCACATTGATCTTGTATACATATCCGTCAGGATCATTCTGCTTGAGGTTTTCCAGAGCCTGACCATAACGTTCATTTAGACCAATACGATCAAACATAGTGTCATTCTCACCAATGTCAGCGCGGAAGGCGAGATTACGCATGTTCTCCGGGGGGGCATTGCCCAGAGGTTCACCCCCGGCCATGGAGCCTGCACCGGCCCAGCGGTCTGCCATAAAGGCTCCCATGCGATAGGCTGTATAGGCGCCCTCGGAAATGCCAATGAGATAGACACGATTGGGATCAACCTGATGATGCAGGATCGCGGCCCGAATCACCTTGTCGTAGGCGTCCTGACAATAGTGATAATACCAGCGCCCCTCGTTGTCGTCGGCCATGCGGGGCACAAAATAGAGCGCATCGGTTGGATACACACGTGCCGACAATCGTGTCTGGGCAGCCCATTCTCGGGTGTTCACGGACCAGCCATGCGGTGATGGGGCTCTCCCGCCTGCGGAACCACCACCATGCAACGCAATAAAGAGAGGCCGTTTTTTCTGCAGATCGCCCTTGCCCATGAAATAGAATGGCATGACTTTGTCCCCTGTGGCCAGACGACAGGCCTGGGGCGTGGGGGGAGTTTCTGTTTCAAGCCTATACGGATCAGGCAGCAATGCAGCCAACTCCCGGGCCACAGGACTGTTGCTGTAGGCCTGCCAAAGCGTTCGTCGTACGCCCTGGACCTGGTCCTTGGTGAGCGTCCTACTCTGTATTGACAAGGGCACATCCGACGTGCCTTTGTTGGCCGTTGAAAACCACTGTGATATGGATGTCAGGGCTGACGTTGAAAGGACTTCAGAGGCGGGGCTCTCTTTTTTTGCGGCCACAGCACAGGTGTCACCCCAAGAAACCACACAGATTGCCGTGATCAGGGATCCCAAGATCGATCGCCGTATCCTGCGAAAAGGACTTGGTTGACTGGCGTTGACTGTATCCTTGATTGATGTCATATCGTTAACTCCTATCATGATTGGACGATGACCCATTCATTCGAGGCGTTGCCCAAAAGCCATGACTGTCGGCATTGTGATGTGTCTTCTGTTATCTCCGACAGGCTCCTAGGACAGTCGGACTACCAGACCGTCGCCCTCGACAGAAACCGAATAGGTTTTCAGATCGCCTTTGGCAAACCCACCAATCTTTTCGCCATTGGTCTTGAATGTGCTTCCGCCAAGGCTGGCACATTTGAAGCACTTCTCGTCAGCCTGGTACTCAATTTCAACCCCGCGATGCGTGCACTTGATTGATGACGCCACATACATGTCGTCTGCAGTCCGAACGACAATCAAGGCATCGTCGATATTTGGATTCAAAATCTTGACGGATCCTCCGATGATTGCAAGTTCGGGGACCCTGTCAAGACGTATCCTGATGCTCTTGTCTTCCCCAATATCGTAGGCTTCAGGTGCAATATTCGGAGTGTCGCCCTTTCCGGATATCGTGGCCCACCCTGTTTTTGTACACAAACAAGCACCGGCTGCTGCTGCAGTCGCACCACTCACAAGAAAAGCTTTTCTCGATATCTTCTTCACGGTCAATCCTTTCGGCTATTGCAGTATGCCATTGCCAATGCTCCAACCTACGTTTCGAATTGTGAGACAACATTCTGCCTGAATGGCCGAGTCAATGTCTCTTCCAGTTCAGGCCTGTTCTCTTAAATTAATAGTGAATGGGGTAAAACCTTGCCCATGGCCAAGGTCTTACCCCATTTTCGAGCTATTTGACGGTAGGGCAATTCCTATTCTTCTTCAGACTCAACACCGATCTTGCCAAAGCATTTGAACAGGGCAAAGACCGACACCAGGGCAAACGCGATGAGGATGAAGCCCCAGGCGTTGTTGCCGTACACAAAATTGCCCACTGAAAAGAGTGAGGCGTAGATGGTGACACAGCCAAGGAATACACAGAGGATCTGCATGGGCAATTTCCAGTCGCCTATGGCATTTTTCTGGTCAATCTCTTCGCCATCAGCCCGCGCCTCAAGCACGACCCTACGCCATCCAGGTCCGCCGGGGTGACAGAGTCTGTAGAAGCTTCGTAATGTCTTTTTGTCCACCGCTGGGGTTACAAAAGTGGCTAGTACCCAGGCCAGTGTCACCACGATGACACAGACCAGCAGTTGGACCGCGAACTTAAGGTTTGCGATATCAGGATGATAGATGAATATCTTGTCCCCGGAAATCAGACCGGCAAAGCCGATCGAGATATCACTCAGGGCTCTTTCTTCCAGGTTGAGGCTGACACGTCGTTTGTTGGTGCGTTCAAGCTGCCATTTTGTTTGGTCGGCATGGAATTGTGTCAGGTCGACATTCCATCCAGCCCCGGTGATCCCATTGATCAGCGCGGGAATGGACGTGGCACCGGTGAGCTGGCTCAATTGGGCCATTTTTGTATCATAGGCTGCCCGGGCTACATCACGTGCCTCGTCACTGACTTTGCGTTCTTTTTTCCAGTGAGCTGCCAGTGTGTCCAGCTCTCTTTCGACCGTGGCGATTTCCACCTGGGCCTTGGCATATTGCCCGGACACAGAGCTGACCGTGTCTGCGTCATCGATCACAAACACGCGATCTGCCACAGCGCTGGTGTCTATGTACCAGGCCAGAGTGCCTTGACTGCCCACACCCAATACGATCCAGAAGGCCACAGCACTGGCTGCCACCATGGCCACGATTTCTGTCCATGCATTGATACGCCACCAGAACCAGCGGAGGATGTAGATGGCCCCCGTGCCTGCACCAGACAACAGCAGGATTTCAAAGGCCTGATTGGCATCCTGCAGGAAGGTCAGGGCGAAGAACCCGGCCACAAACATCAGGGCCACGGTACAGATACGACCGGCAGTGACCATCTGTTTTTCTGAGGCGTCTTTGCGAATAAAGCGTTTATAGAAATCATTGACCACATACGATGATCCCCAGTTCAAGTGGGTGCCAATCGTGGACATGTAGGCCGCAATCAAGGAGGCCACGACCAAACCCAGCAGGCCAGGTCCCAGTTTGGAGATCATGACTGGGTAGGCAATATCCTGCTTCAAGTAGGTCGGGTCAATGCCGGGGAATGCGACCTTGATGCTTTCCAGTGTGGGATAGCAGACTATGGAGGCCAGGGCTACAATGATCCAGGGCCACGGACGCATGGCATAATGCATGAAGTTAAACAACATGGTCGCGCCAATGGCATTCTTCTCATCCTTGGCAGCCAGCATGCGCTGCGCAATGTAGCCGCCTCCACCCGGCTCTGCACCGGGATACCAGACCGCCCACCACTGGACAGCCACCGGGATCAGCAGCATCGGAACCCAGGCCAGCCACGTGGAAAAATCCGGCATCCAGTTTAGGTTTTCAACCACGGATGGATGCTGCAGGAGCTTGGTCAATCCGCCCACCTCTGGCTGCCGACAGGCCACGATGGCGGCATACACGGCGCCGAACATGGCAATAGAATACTGGAAGAAGTCCGCCCAGATACAGCTCTTGATGCCGCCAGCGGTCGCATAGATGACCACACCGATCGAGCCAAGGACCACGGCCCAGATCGGCTCCACATCAAAGATCACCTGTCCGATCTTGATCGCAGCCAGGGTGACAGTGCCCATGATCAGGCAGTTAAAAAAGATACCAAGATAGAGCGACCGAAATCCACGGATAAACGCCGCACTCTTGCCGCTGTACCGGATTTCATAAAACTCCAGGTCAGTCATGACCTTGGAACGACGCCACAGTTGGGCATAGATAAATACGGTGACCATGCCTGTAATTAAAAAGGCCCACCAACCCCAGTTGGCCACCACGCCTCCGCCACGGACCATGCCTGTGACCAGGTTCGGTGTATCACAGGAAAAGGTGCAGGCTACCATGGAAATACCCAATAGCCACCAGGGCATACTGCGGCCGCCCAGGAAGAAGTCTTCAGAACTGTTTGCGGACCGCCTCGATACAACAATCCCTATCAGAATGATGACCGCCAAAAATCCGCCGATGATCAACCAGTCAATGAGTGCTAATGCCATAGATCTACTCCTTTTATTTAAGCCAATTCATCAAAGACTGAATCGACCAATGCGTCCATCGCTTTTTCCTGGTTCAAAATTGACTGCACCAAGGCCATTTGGGTTCGGCTTCGATCCAGGTTGTGATTCTCACGATGAATTTTGTAATAGGTGTCACCTGCCAGATGATCACCCAGGAACCGAATCATCTGCTCAAAGGTAATGAGTTTACCGGAAAAAGCCAGATGTTTTTTCTCGACAGGTGTCAAAAAGGTATGGGTCTCCTGGGCGAATCCCTTGACCAGACTTTCAAAGATGGGCATACGCATGGAGATCTTTGATAAATCCTGTTCGTCTTCCTCTGCCGGACTGGTGGCTGTACGTACCATATCCCCAAAATCATACAAGGAAAGGCCGGGCATCACAGTATCCAGATCAATCACACACACGCCTTGTTCTGTGTCAAGATCCAGCATGACATTGTTTATTTTGGTGTCATTATGTGTCACTCGTACAGGAACATTGCCCTGACGCACATGGTTTAACAAAATACCACAGAAATCAGCGTGTTTTAGCACAAAGTCGATTTCTGAACGTGCATTCCTGGCTCGATTACAGGGATCTTTCTGCAAGACTTCTTGGAAGGCTTTCAAGCGTTTTGGGGTAGTGTGAAAATCAGGAATGGTCTCGTGCAAAGCCGGGGCAGGCAAATCAATCAACATCCGTTGAAACCAGCCAAACATGCGGGCTGTTTCAAGGGCCATCTTTGGCGTTTCTATCATCTCCTGGGTGGCAGCCTGTTCAATGTAGTGGCACATACGCCAGACATCACCCTGCGTGTCAGTAAAGAATGCCTGGTTGTCCAGGGTTTCGACAAGGGTGAGCTGGCGTGCGGCTATTGGGCTGTCAATGGCCTCAAGCTTGGTACGAATATGTTCTGTCACACGTTGAAAATTCTCAATGACCTGCACAGGGAGTTTGAATACATTTTGGTTAATCTGTTGCAGCACGGTACGCACAGGGCCCTGTTCCGTTTGGCAGGTCACGCAGTAGGTCTCGTTGATGTGCCCATTTCCGAAGGCAGCCACCTCAGTCAGAAGTCCTACGAGTTTAAACTGTGAAGCTATTTTTGACACGTCATTGTTTGTCATGTCCATAGAGACTCCGGATACACACCTTGTTGAATGAGCTCTACCATTTTAGTCTGGACCTGAGCCTTGTCTTGCTGATAGGTCACACCAAACCAGGTACTGTCCGAGCGAAGCACGCTGACACGGACCTGATTTGTCTGTATGAGATTGTCAACCACTGAAGGAATATACAGTTCGGATGTGGGCAGATGAGCAGATGTCTTGAGAAAGACCTCAAAGTCATGTGTCAAATGGGTAAATATGGAAGGGTGAAATCCCCACAAATTCATGGATACCACTTCGTCACCCGTCAAGGTCTGTTCAGTATCGGTGTCATCAGTGTATGTTGCACCTTCTCCGCTTTTGGCAATGCCTGTACATTCTGAGACGTGCTTTAGCGCCTGATTATTCTCAAGGTAACAGATGCCACGGGCCACTGTGCCGTGTTCGCTTAAGGTGTTGCGAAGCGTGAAACCCACCATGGTGTAGTGATCGGCGCTGATCTGGGGACCTGAAAGGAAATCCGCCATGCTTTGAAAGGAATCCACACCATAGTAATCGTCGGCATTAATCACAGCACAGGGGGTGTTTACTTCATCCTTGGCCACGAGAATCGCATGACCTGTGCCCCAAGGTTTTTGTCGATCAGGCGGCAGAGAAAATCCGTTGAGACCTGTCTCCAATTCCTGAAAGACATAGGCTATGTCAATAAGATGGGCGAACTTAGAGCCAATCTTTTCTTTAAATGCATCTTCAAACATGCGTCGTATGACAAACACGATTTTTCCAAACCCTGCTCTGATGGCATCATAGATGGAATAGTCAAGAATCAGCTCGTCCTGCGGACCAATGGGGTCCATTTGTTTAAGGCCACCGTATCGGCTTCCCATGCCAGCCGCTAAAACAACAAGTGTTGGCTTCATGTATCTCTCCTAAATGTAGTTGTCCGGGAACTTCAAGGATACCGGACATAGAATACAGGATACAAGTCAGAAAGGCACTCTATTCTGCGTCCTGTATCCTGCTTTCTCTGTCCCTCAGGGCTTTTGAGAAGCCCTGCTATGATACATCTTCGATGGAGTTTCGCAAGCGGCGGCAGGATTCATAGAATTCGTCGGGATTCATTTCTTTGAGGAACACCAAGCCACGTGTGGCCCGGATGAGTGGGCTGGTGTGATTGTGGAACCATTCCCGGCCCAGGCACCGTTTGATCTTGCGGTATTGCTCGACCTGGATTTTCTGGGCCAGCTCTGCAAAGGGTCCCTCATGTTCGTAACTCGGGAACGAGGCATGTCGCTGACTCAGGAAAGTGTTGTTAAAAGCCTGTTCCATAACTGCGAGCATGTTCAGGCTGACAGGTATAATGATATCGGCTTCTGAAGGGTCAAAGCGATACCACACATTACGGTAGCCCCAGATCTGAATGTCCCAGTGGCCGGTTTTTTCCTGATAATATCGAAGGGCTTCGGCGAAGACCTGCAAGACCTTATAGTGGGTGTCCGGGCCGCTGGCTTCGGGGTCAAAGGCTACGGTGACAACATCAGGATGGATGGCTTCCAATTGCTTGACAATGGGCATCACATCGCATGACCAGGTCGGCTGACGCGTAAATATGTCTCCTGTGTAGAAACCCAGACGCAGATGGATCACGTTGCTGCATCCCCATCCGTAATATCCCCACAGACATTCCACTTCCCATTCTCGGCACCTGCCCTTGAGGGCCTGGATGTCCTTGGGGTCGTGTTTGCCCGGATACACTGTCATGAAATAGTCGGCCAGTAGATCCAGGCGTTTGGCGACCTTGACTCGGTCCTTGTCCCCATAGACTTCGAAGACATTTCTGAGCAGGCGCCTGGCACATCCCTCGTGTCTGATATCCTGGTTTGTCGCTGCTATGCCATCCAGGTATTGCCACACATCACGATCTCGAGATATCAGATTATTGCCTTTGAAGTACCCCTCACGACTGAGACTGTCAAATTCGGGGGTCATGAGAAATCTTTGCAGGTTTTCCACCTGTTCCAGCATGAATCGGTTGGTCACAGAGGTGAAACCACTGGTGGCAGTCATAAAGTAGTGTTGATTGCTGGCCCGACGGAAGTGACGCACGGCGTGGGCAAAGTAGCCCAGCATGACATCATCATGGTGGGGTTCTGTATGCAGGAACCGCTTGCCTTCAGCGATCTGGACACCCCGTTCGATTTTGCTCACAATGCTGCGATAGACATGTTGCGTGGTCTGCTTGAGCGTTTCGTCAGTTTTGGTCAGGAGTTTTCTTCCAAATGTATCTGACTGGAGATCTCGCTGTGTCAATTTCAGAAGGGGTTTGGCTTTGCGATCTGCAATATTGAGCAGAATTTTTCCCTGACATTCATCATCCCACTTGGCCTCTTGGTCCAATCTGGACAGACAGCGTTCTGTGAGTTGTTCGGCAGCGCCGGTTGTGATGTAAAACCTTGCATTGGGCAGTGACTGAAGGGCAGAGGCTGGCACGGCCACGTCAACGGGTGACTGAATGGCCTGGCCCACGATGGCGGCTTTTGCCTGGCCAGCGGCTGAGATGATGGCAGTGCAGTCGGGATTGGCTGTAATTGTTTTAAGGCCGATTGTAATGACCAGGCACTTACGAGCAATTTCAATGCCGCCCAGATCAGCCGCCGCCGCCGCCTGTGTTGGATAGTTGATGGGGCAAAGGCGGGTCGTTGAATAATGATCGGAGCCACTGATATTAAAGCCAATGTGACCGTCCGGACCAATGCCACCCAGGAAAAATCCAATCCCTCCCAGTTTTTGGATACGATCCTCATAGTTCATGCACCATTGGTCCACCCGCTCCAAAGTTTCTTTTTGTTTGTGCTCAAGCGGGGAGCGGGACTCGCGAAAACGTAAGGTCAGATCCACCTGCTTATCAGGCCAGATGTTTTCCAGGCTTTCTCCACGGGCCAGGCCAATGCGGTCCGCATCCATGAGCAGAGCTTTTTTTGGATCCAGACCAAATCCCTTGACGTAAAAACGTTTTACATAGAATGTGAAGCTGTTGGTCTGCGAGGCACTGATCGGGTAAAACTCGTCGATCTGAACAAAACTTAGGCCACGCATGTCGGGCTTTTTCGCCGTATTGAGGCCCCATGATCCCAATTCTTTTTGGACCTCCTTTTTGTTCCAGGTGGCCAGATACCGTTGCACCCATTTGATGAAGTATTCGGGCGTTTTGCCTGTGGGCAATGACATGACCCCATCGGGATTGGCCTGAATCCACTCCAGGAATCGCAGGGCTGTCAGTTGCCCCAGCACGGGGAAGTGCTCCACAATCAGGGTAGGAATCTTTTCCTGAGGGGGGTAGAGAATGCCATATCGGGATGCCTTGAGCGCATTTTTTTCAACTTTGGACAGGTTGACTGGTTTGTCTTTGGGTTTTGGTTTGGATGTCTTTTTTGCAGCCATGGTTATTTTCCTAAGTGGTAAAAGTTGTTTGTTGGGGTTCAATTATAACTATCATTCTGTTGTTTAAAATAGATAGATGTAATAAGATGATGGATAATTGTAATGTGACTAGGTTAGGTTTTTGTCGTGTCTTCCTCCAATAAGCTCATAAGAGAAGAATTTGCCTGGGGTGTGCCGGGTCGGGTCAAGGATGCTGAATACTTCTATTTTGGCCCCCCGTCTCATGGCAATGCGTCTTTGGCCATCGTGTGCGGTGGGTATGAAGTGTGCGCGCCGGATTACGACATAAATCGCACCTCTTATCCCTACTGGTTTGTTAAGTATACCATGGCAGGTAAGGGCGTTCTTGACACTGATAAACGGTCTTATGACCTGGTGCCAGGGACCTTATCCGGTTTTGCAGCAGGGGCGGGTCATCACTATCAATCCAATGCCAAAGAGCCTCTGGTGCATATTTTCGTGACTTTGGCAGGAGAGGCTTGTCAGAGCTTGTTTGACAGAAGCAGTTTGGAAACCCATAGCGTCCTTCATGTTGAAGAACATCAGAAAACTCAAGCCTTGTTTGAGAATCTGCTTCGCGTCGGTCTTCAGAAACCGCCCCATGCCCATGAAATCTGCTGCCACTATCTTCAAATTGCGCTCTTGTCTCAAACCCCTATTGCAAGTCAGGCTCATGTGCATAGCTCACAAACCTATAGGACCTATGAAAAGTGCAAGCAATATATTGATACCCGTTTTTCGTCACTTGAGTCAGTCTGCGAAGTGGCAGCAGTCTGTGGCGTGAGTGCCCGATACATGTCAAGTTTGTTCAAGCAGTTTGGGGCCCTGACACCGAGCCACTATCTCATGCGACTCAAAATGAATAAAGCGGGTAATCTCCTGCGGACCACGAATATGACGGTCAAAGACATTGCCTTGGCCGTTGGCTTTGACGATCCTTATCATTTTTCCCGAAATTTCAAGCAGTTTCTGGGGCAGTCTCCAAGGCAGTATCGGGGCGTATGAAAGGCTCAAAAAGAGGCTATTATTTTGGGTTGTTTTGGCGTTTAATAGCCATGTTGATTGGAAAACTGATTTGATCTTGTGTTTCAGGTTTAAAAACCAAGGAGCAGGCTTATGAAAGAATACCAGTGGATATCTTGGCAGGGCCTTGCCCTGGGTGTGTGTATTGCGTGTTGTCACACATCCCTGTGTTTTTCCGCAGATCACCCCCAGTGGGGGCAACCTTACACACGTAACATGATTTCTTACGAGACGGGATTGCCCGATTCGTTTGACCCCAAGTCGGGCCAAGGGATCAAATGGTCTGTATCTCTGGGTAGGGAGGCGTACGGCTCACCGGTTGTGGCTGGGGGCAGGGTACTGGTAGGTGCCAACAATAAAAAGCCACGTGATCCCAGGTACAGGGGAGATCGTGCGGTCCTGTTGTGTCTCAATGAAAGCGACGGGACTCTGTGCTGGCAATTGGCAGTTCCCCGTATTGCTGGCGGCGATATTTTCAAGGACTGGCCAAACATTAGCATGTGTTCACCGCCCACCGTAGAAGGGAACAGGGTCTACATTTTGACCAATCGTGTTGAAGTGATTTGTCTGGACCTCCAGGGGCAGCGCAATGGTAATGATGGATTTCAAGATGAAGCGGCCTATTTGACAGCGCCGGGCGAATCGCCTGTCGACGTGACATTACAGGACGCGGACCTGTTGTGGGTCACGGATTTGCGAAAAGAAGTGGATATGTATCCCCATGATTCAGCCCATGCCTCGATCCTGATCGATGGAGATTTGCTGTATCTCAACAGCAGTAATGGGGTGGATAAAACCCATAAAACCATTCAACGTCCAGATGCCCCCAGTTTGATTGTACTGAATAAAAACACCGGTCGGTGTGTGGCTCAGGATGGGGAACGCATCGGGCCCCAGATCTTTCATTCCACCTGGTCCTCTCCTTCCATGGCAACCATCCACAAAAAGAAACAGGTGATTTTTGCAGGAGGCGATGGTTTTGTGTATGGGTTTGAAGCCATTGATAATGAAACTAAACCACAACCCAGAGCCATACTGAAGCAGCTGTGGCGTTTTGACTGTGATCCGGATGCGCCCAAAAAAGATGTCCGAAGCTATCAACGGAATCGCAAAGTCAGCCCCACTTCGATCAGTGGTATGCCCGTGTTTCATGATAACAAGATATTCCTCACAGCCGGTGGCGACATCTGGTGGGGCAAGGAGACCGCATGGCTTCTGTGTATCGACGCGACGCAGCGCGGGGATGTGACGCGCACAGCCAAGCTCTGGTCCTATCCCCTGCAGGAACACGCTGTCACGACCCCCTCCATACACAAGGGGCTGGTGTATGCGGCTGACTGTGGTGGCCTCGTGCATTGTGTGGACGCTGAAACAGGGAAAGGGGTTTGGACACACCAGCTGAAACGTGAGATCTGGGGCGCCACACTTGTGGCGGACGGCAAGGTCTATGTAGGGTCGCGGCGCGGAGATTTTTGCATCCTGTCTGCCTCAAAAGACAAGAGAGTACTCTGCACGGTTCAGTTTGATGCTCCGATTTCCACCACACCGGTGGCAGCCAATGGGGTCCTCTATGTGGCCACACAAGAGCGTCTTTATGCCATTGAAAGTTTGAAAAAGGAGTCGATGCTATGAATCGTATGATCTTTCGCGTTTGCCTGGGACTAATACTTGGATTGCTGGTGTGCCAGGTGGCTGTCGCAGACTCTGAGTACCTGGCAGTATTTATGAACAACAAAAAGATTGGATATGCTATTGAGGATCGCGTGGTGACTGGGCAGGAGGTTCGTTCCACTGAGACCATGTTCATGACGATAAAACGCATGGGTATACCTTTGTCTATTGAAGCGTCTGAAACTGCGATTGAAACAGTTGATGGCAAGCCTCTGGGTTTTGAAATGAAGCAGAAGATGAGTCTGATGTCCACTGAGGTGTCTGGACGAATCAATGACCAGGGTGTTATGGTGGTGACTACCAAGAGCATGGGCAAAAGCCGCACCCAGAACATACCTTGGGAGCAGGGTGTGATTATGACCGAGGGCATGCGTCTGCTCAATGAGAAGTATGGCCTCAAGCAGGGCACCATGTTTACTGCAAAGGTGTTCACAGCAGGCTTGATGCAGGCTGTGGAGATGGAGTTTGAGGTGGGGGTTAAGCAACAGGTTGATCTGTTGGGACGCGTGGTCAAACTGACGGAGATCAAGAGTGCGTATATGCTGCCAGGTGCCGGGAAAATGATGGCCGTCAGTTATGTGGATGATGATCTGGATACTCAAAAGGCGGTCATTCCCATGATGGGCATGAATATTGAAATGGTGGCCTGTTCCAAAGAATTTGCCTTGGCACCCGTGGAGGACACCGGGGAGATGTTCAGGGATATGATGCTGGCTAGCCCGACAAGGTTCACTCACCTGGATAAAATTAAGTCTGTGAAGTACCGCTTGACCCCCAAATCTGCGGATATGGACTTGTCTATCCCTTCAACGGACAATCAGACTGTCGTAAAGAATGCCGATGGCAGCCTGGATTTGACTGTGACGCCCATTCGTATCACAAAGGGGGGGGAATTCCCGTACAGGGGTTCGGATGAGACCTTGAAAAAGGCGATGGAGCCGAATCCCGTGTTGCAGTGCGATGATTCGGATTTGATCATTCTGGCCAAAAAGGCTGTGGCAGATGCCAAGGATACGGTTCAGGCCGTCGCTAACATTGAACAATTTGTGGCAGAGTACATTGAGCTAAAAGACTTGTCCGTGGGGTATGCGTCTGCTGTTGAGGTGATGGAGAGTCGCCAGGGTGACTGTACCGAGCATGCTGTGCTCACCGCTGCGTTGTGCCGGGCTGTGGGTGTCCCTGCAGAGGTGGTGATCGGTGTAGCGTACGTGGAAAAATTCATGGACACCATGCAGAGTTTTGGAGGTCATGCATGGACCCGCGCCTATGTTGATGGCCAGTGGATTGGCTTGGATGCCGCATTTGCAGGTACGGGCAGAGGGGGGTATGACGCAGGTCACATTACGCTGGCCACGGGCAATGGGGAATCCTCCAACTTTTTCTCCTTGATAGGCAGCATCGGCCAGTTCAATATTACAGGCGCCAAGGTTGAGTAAACCGCACCTTTTCTCTTTCGCAGATGAATGGCTTGTGATACACTCTGGACTTGGATTCCGCTGAGTTTTATGTTCTAAAGAAATCTGAATTACAAGAATTAGATGCATCATGGGTCTAATCGTCTAATGGAGTGTGTGTTCATGAGTCGGAGCTCTGTTCAGTCGTCTGATAGGAATGTGCAGGCGGTCAGGCAATATGAGGTGGTGGATTCTCACGTATCTTATTCTTCCTTAAAGGGGAAAGCCTATCACTTAATTGGCATAGGTGGTGTGGGTATGAGCGCGCTGGCTCAAGTACTCATGGCGAATGGGGCGACGGTTTCGGGATCAGATCAATCTGAGGGGGCTGCTGCTCAAGCACTTGCCAGCCAGGGGGCTTTGGTATTTGTAGGGCACGAGCCCGATAATCTGCCGGATAGACTGGATACGGTGGTGTATTCTGCCGCTGTTAAGGCCGATAATTGCGAGTTCTTGGCGGCCCAGGCCAAGGGGTGCGCTGTCGTGAAATATGCCCAGATGCTGGGTGAGTTAATGGACCGTTACCAGGGGGTGGCCATCTGTGGAACACATGGCAAGAGCACGACCAGCGCGTGGCTGAGTTATATGCTCAGACAGGCTGGTGAGGATGTCAATTTCCTGGTAGGGGCTCAGCTCCCCCAACTGCAGGCTTCCTCAGGTGTGGGTACGAGTCCCTATTTTGTGGCTGAGGCCTGTGAGTATGATCGCAGTTTCTTGAATATCAGGCCAAAGATTGTGTGTCTGTTAAACATTGAGGCGGATCATCTGGATTATTACAAGGATGAGGCCGAGATTGTGCATGCCTTCGACGATTTTGCAGTTGGCATCGTCCAGGGTGGTACGTTGGTGGCCAATGGGCAGGATGAAAATGTCAGACACGTGCTGGCCCATTGTCGTTCGGATGTGCATTGTGTGACCTACGGGCTGGATTCTGGAAACGATGTGTATGCGGATAATCTTACATTGGACAAGGGCGTCTACTATTTTGATGTGATGCGGCAGGGGGAGCGTCTGGGCAGGACACACGCCTTTTTGTCGGGTTTGCATAATGTGATGAATGCATTGGCTGTGATCACCACGGCATTGTCTATGGATATACAGGCACAGGATATTTTGACTCACTTGCCATCCTTTGAGGGTATTGATCGACGCATGATGATCAAAGGATGCGTCAAAGACGTGACTGTCTTGGATGACTACGCGCATCATCCCACGGAGATTCGGGCCACTTTGTCAGCCATTCAGGAACGGTTTGAACCACGACGCCTATGGTGCGTGTTTCAGCCTCATCAGTATAGTAGGACACGATTTTTACTTGATGATTTTGCAGAAAGCTTTAAGCTGGCCCACGTAACAATTGTTCCGGAGATTTACTTTGTTCGGGATTCTGAAGAAACAAAACAGGCAGTGAATGCCCAGGTTCTGGTGGAGCGTCTGGTAGGACAAGGGTCGAAAGCTGTTTTTATTCAAGGGTTTACGGATATCTGTGAGTATCTTGTGGCCCGCGTTGAGCCCGGCGATGTGGTTGTAACCATGGGTGCTGGTGACATTTGGAAGGTAGCAAATGAGTATATTCAGCGGTTTGGACGAGATTGTTGAGACCGATTACACACTGGCCAGGCATACATGGTATGGCTTGGGTGGTCCTGCGGACTATTTTATTCGTCCGCAGAGCACTGAACAATTGTCAGACGTGGTCACACGCTGCAAGGATAATGATGTCAAGTTGTCCGTGATTGGGTATGGTTCCAATCTTCTGATCAGTGATCAGGGTGTGCGAGGGGCTGTGATTCAGCTGAAGAGTGAATTTTTTGATCGGACTCAGATTGAAGGAAATCTTGTCACAGCCTGGGCTGGAGCAGATCTCAAAACACTGGTGTTGGATAGCGTGAAGCATGGCCTGGCAGGTCTTGAAATGTTGACGGGTATCCCAGGTTCTGTGGGCGGGGCCATTCGCATGAATACGGGCGGTAGTTTCGGTGATATAGGCAGTGTAGTAGAGTCTGTGGCGTTAATGGATGCTGATGGCCTGATTTTTGAAAAGTGCAAACCTGAATTGTCATTTGACTACAGGACCACCAATATCACGGCCAAGTTGGTTCTGAATGCCAAGGTACGATTAACCCCAGGCGATCCTGAACAAATCATGCGAACACTCCAGGAAACCTGGATTTACAAGAAAAACCATCAGCCTCTGAATACACGCAATTGTGGGTGTGTCTTTAAGAATCCGAGAGGACAGTCCGCTGGTTCCTTGATTGATCACGCTGGACTCAAGGGTCTTCAGGTGGGGGGTGCGAAGGTCAGTGATAAACATGCGAATTTTATTGTGGCCCAAAGCGAGTGCAAGAGTGTGGACGTGAAACGCTTGATTGAAGCGGTTCGAGAACGTGTCAAAGAGCATTGTGGTGTGATTTTGGAGTCTGAAATAGAAGTTTGGGAATGAAATATTAGTCCACTGTCTTGAGTCCAAAGTCCAGAGTCTGTTGAAAAAGTAACTCAAACGATTCTGGACTCTAGATTTTGTGCTCTGAACCAAGAAGAACATGCAGACAAAAGCAAAAAAAATGGTGGTTCTCTTCGGAGGTATTGGCCAGGAACGTGAGGTCAGCTTGGACAGCGGGCGGAGCGTGGCCAAGGCCCTGTCCTTGAGGGGGTACGATGTGACCACCTGGGATGTGGCTCCGGATCGCCTGGGGATTTTGGACGATGTCACGGTAGATCTGTTCTTTTTGGCCTTGCATGGTGAATTTGGTGAAGACGGCCAGCTTCAATCAATCCTCGAGCAGCGAGGTTTAATCTACACAGGCAGTCGGTCAGGTCCGTGCAGGGTGGCCTTTGACAAACAAGCTTCAAAGGTCGTGTTTGAGGAGAAGGGTGTGTTAACCCCCGAGTTTTTGCTGTTTGATCCGGCCTGGAGTCTTGCTGAGTTTGAGTCCATGGTGAAGTCCTTGGGAGATCGTGTTGCCATAAAACCACTTTATCAAGGCAGCAGTGTGGGAGTACAGATTCTGGATGTTGATGAAGCTTTGCATGGGGAGTGTTCTGCGACAGTGAAGACGTATGGCAGTTGCCTTGTTGAGGCATTTGTGGCAGGCCGGGAAATGACGGTTGGCATCTTAAATGGTCAGGCTCTGCCTGTCATAGAAATCAGAACGCCAGGACGTGATTTTTATGACTATCAGGCAAAATATGTGGAGGAGACCACAGAATTCTTGTTTGACACTGTATCGCCAGCCTGCACAGAGGCGATGCAGAAAGCAGCGTTGGTCTGCTTTGAGGGGATTGGGCTACGTCATCTGGCGAGGGTGGATTTTATGGTAACAGAGGCAGGGCAGGCTTTTGCTTTGGAGATCAATACGATTCCGGGTCTGACTTCACATTCCCTGCTGCCCAAGGCAGCGGCTCGGGTGGGTCTTGATATGAGTGAGTTGTGTCATCAAGTGGTTCAGGCGGCACTCTCAGTTGAACTGGTATAATATCTACTGACATTTTATTATTCGTTACACATGGCAAAAAAGAAGAAAAAAAATCAAAGTCGTTTACGTTCCATTTTGAATATTGTGGTGGTATTTGGTGTGTCCGGTCTGTTGATCTGGCTGTTTGTGTTTGCTGAACGCTATCTCAAGACAAACTATGCCAATCAGAGTGGCCCTTTGGTCTTTGAGGATGTGCCTCAATGGGTCGAAGAGACACTCTTGGACAAGGTGTACACAGCGGTTGGGGGATATGAGTTTATCCTGGACGAATCTGCTGCCAAGGCAATAGGGGAGGCCTTGCAGTCTGTTGCTTGGCTGGACCAGATTCGGGTTCGCGTGGCCCATGACGGCATTCATGCCCAAGCGAAGTGGCGAAAACCCCTGGGTATTATCAAGCAGGGGGCAGACCGATTCTACGTGGACGCGGATCTGGTGCTGTTGGATGACTTCCCGTTAAACCTGCCCTTGGTGATGGTGAAGGGGATTGGTCTGGATATTCCTCTCAGACCGGGTACGCAGCTTAATGCGCCTGATTTGGCTGAAGCGTTGAAGCTCATTGTGCTACTGGATCGTATGGACAAGAAGATGACGCCCAGTAAACCATTGCTTCGTGAGATTGAGTATGTTGAGATGTCCAACTACATGGGACGTCGAAATCGTAGCGGATCACACATCGAATTGATCGCCAAGGATGGAACCACAGTGCAATGGGGGGCGGAATTGGGGCAGTGGGGCAAGTATATGGAAGTGAGTGATAAAGAGAAACTGGCAAAGCTGTATACGTTTTACAAGGATTGTGGCTACCTGTTGATGGGCGAATCCAAGTATATAAACTTACGAGATTCCAAATACGAGGTGCCAACACCCACGCGTGGGTATTAGTGCGATTTTGTGTTTTGATCCAAACGGTTGAACTAAGGATAGGAAACCGATGGCCCTAGCGACTTTTTATTTTCAATTGCACCAACCTTATCGCTTACATCCTGACGGCACCACCTTTTTGTGGCACCAGGAAAATGAGTGGATTTTTCGCAAGGTCGCACGCAACTGTTATTTGCCTGCCACACGTATGTTTGTCGAGTTGATTGAAAAATTCCCGAATTTCAAGATTACATTGAGCATGTCTGGGACATTTCTTGAGCAAGCCGAGCTGTATCAGCCTGAGGTCATCGACATTCTGGCCCAATTGTACGAAGCTGGGCGAGCCAATAAACAGGTAGAGTTTTTACAGGAAACCTTTTATCATTCATTGGTGGCATTGTATGCCGATCCCGGTAAAACAGAGTTCAAAGAACAGGTGTCTTTGCATCGTCGCAAAATGAATGATCTGTTTGGCATCAAGCCGACAGCATTTCGCAATACCGAGTTGATGTACAATAACGAGATTGCCAATGTCGTGGCGGACATGGGGTTTGAGGCCATGCTGTGTGAACAGCGTGACGACATGTTTACCACCAAGGACGATCAAGTCATCTCTCCCAATGCCGTGTTTCGGGCCAAGGGCAGGCGGGGCCAGGGGCGACGCTTGATGGTGTTGCCCAGAAACCGAAATCTCAGCGACGATGTGGCATTTCGATTTCCGCAGGTGGGACTTGCGCCTGAGCAGTATGCCGAATATCTTGGTAAGATTGATGGTGAGGCGGTGCTGTTGGGATATGACTATGAGCATATTGGCGAACATATTTGGGCAGACAAAGGGATTTTTGAGTTCTGGAAGGCATTGCCTGAAGCCCTTGCCAAGTACCCAGGTGTGGTTTTGGCAAATCCCACAGAGGTGGCCAGTTGTTTCAAGAAGACTGACTGCCCGGTTTTAGACATTCATCCCTTGGCCACGTCCTCTTGGGCTGATGTGCAGCGTGACACCTATGGGTGGCTCGGTTCATATACACAACACAAGCTTTTTCGTTCTATCGAGCATCTCGAGCCCGAAGTGCGCAAGGCCGACAGGAGCCTTCTGGCTCAATACCGATATCTTACGACTTCGGATCACCTGTATTACTTACATGAAGGTCATGGGGCGGATCGCGTGGTGCATGAGTATTTCAGCCCGTATGGCGCGTTGTCTGCGGCGACCTACGTGTTGACGCGGACTGTCAGCGATTTATCGCAATCGGTCAAGAGCTTTAATATTATCAAGGGCACAGATCGAACCGCAGTGATCGTATTGACGCCCGAAACCGCACGTTTGCCGTCTGAAGGTATGGGGCAGTTTGCCCAATTTGTGTCCGGTAAGAGCGGGGGCATGGGAGAAGTTGTCTCAGCATTATGTAAGGGATTGTCTGAACGTCAGGTGCCTGTCCATCTGGTGACTCTTAACCTGTCCCGCCGTTTCCGAGAAGAGTCCGGGCTCACCGAGGAAGAGTGGTACAGTAAGCGGCATCGCGTTGATCAACAGTATGTCCACTTGGTGACATCGTCCGTATACGAAGACTACCACAGTGCCTATGATGGCAATCCTGCAGCCAATGCTGTGGAGTATCAGCGACAGGTTGTCAACACCTATCTCCGTGACATTCGTAGTCAATACGGGGGACGTGCCATTATCCACTCCAACGATTGGATGGCCGGTGGTGTGATTTCTGCGTATGCAGGCTTGCGCGACATGCCGCTGTTGCACACGGTTCACAATACGCATACTGGGTACATTCCGGTGGATATGTTCCACGGTGTCAATCTTGGCAAGTTGTGGACTCGGTTGTACTTGAGTGAGCAGTTCAACAAGACATGTGTGGATTGCCAGGCCACGGCCTTGAAAAATGCCACCAAGGTAAGCTATGTGGGAAATCAGTTTTTGCGTGAGATTGTAGAAGACTATTTCCTGGATCGACATATTGTACCGCCCAGTGTTCGTGAAGAGACTAAGGTCAAATGGCACGACAACAAGGCGGCAGTGATTCCCAATGGGATCTCCCCCGATGTCCTGTCCGAGAACCAGCCAGAAAACCAAAATCTCGACTCACCGGGTTTGGCCAAGGCATTTGGCCCGGAGGATGACCTGATTGAGGCCAAACGTGCGAATCTGGCCAAGTTTCAGAGACAGATGGGTCTGGCTATTGATCCCAATGCAATTCTTTTTTTCTGGCCTTCACGATTGGATCCTGTTCAGAAGGGCATTGAACTGCTCGAAGATATTGCCCAGAATTTTGTCATTCAACATCCTGATGCACAGATTGCGGTGGTGGGTAATCCTGTGGGGTCGGATGGAGCTCGTGCTGAAATCATGGGGCGGATTTCTGTGGCTTCGGAAGGACGTGTGGCGTATAGACGTTTTAGTGAGCCCCTCTGTCAGTTGGGGTATGCGGCGGCTCACGATGTATTTGGCGCCTCGTTGTATGAACCATTTGGTCAGATTGATGTGGTGGGCAATCTTTATGGTGCGACCGCGACAAATCGTGATACAGGGGGGTATCGGGACAAGATTGCCAGGCTGCGTCTCAAGGCATGGGGCGCCCTGATGGACAGTGGCAATGGTGTATTGTTTAAGGATTATAATTCATCCGGTTTGTGGTGGGGTCTTGAAGAGACCCTTCGAAACCATCGGTACTTCAAGAATAATCAGGATGAATGGGTGACGCAAATGCGTCGCATTATGCGTGAATCCAGAGAGAAGTGGTCACTTGATAATATGGTGGCTGGCTATGTTACCCTATATGAGCAACTCAATGGAGGACACCCCCTGGCCTAGCACAGGAGGGTGGCCGGTTGTGAGGTGAGAGTTTGGAAAGAGACAAAAAAGCAATACAGAAAAAACTGTCTGGTCTGCTTGATTCCAACTGATGCGACTATTCTGAACTGGCATGAATGACCTGAATGTGTCGCCATTTGCCAGAACGGTATCGCAAGTAGAAAAGACTGCTAAAGGCCAGAAAGACCAGAACCAATGCAAACCAAGTTGTTTCTGGGGAGAGTTTCATTCCATACAGTAAAACGCTTAGAATCGCCACGAGTAACCAGTGTAATCCTACAGACACACACATCGCCCAAAAGGTGTCACCCGCACCGCGCAAGGCGCCGCTAAAAACCAGAATCACCGAATCGATCATGACGTAAAGAGAAGTAATCCGTATCATGCGTACTGCCATGGGCATGGCTTCTGAAAAGACGTTGTCAGCCAATTGAGGCCTGAACAGAGCGACAAGTTCCTCTGGAAGGAATACGAAAAGCATTAAAATGCAGGCGGAATAGACCCAGCCGCTCTTGAGCCCAGACATGGTGGCCCGATGTGCGATGTCCGATTGTTGGGCCCCCATGTAGCGTCCCACAAGGCTCATGACGGCGATTTCGAGGCCAATCAAGGGGACAAAAGCGACCATGTCCCAATTAAACATAATTGTGACTGCTGTGGCTGTCACAGGGCTGTGTGCATGAAAAGCCAAGATGAGTCCATTAAAAGCCACGAGATTAAGAAACATTTCAATGCCAGCAGGATAGCCAAATTTCAGGAGTTGGGCCATGATCTTTCGATCAAACCGTAAGGCACGTATTACACAAAACTCGCGTTTAATGGTCGGGCCAAAGTAGACCGTTGCCATGACCGACAGACCACATATACTGCCGGTTATGGTGCCATAAGCTGCCCCTTTAATACCTAGGGCAGGCAGGCCCAGTTTTCCAAAGATCAACACATAGTTCATGGCCACATTGACCACCATGGCAATGAGTGCAGACATCATGACAATGCGAGTACGTCCTATCCCTGAAAAGAAGCTGCTTAGGCATATACGAAGTAGTGTGATCACCGTTCCATAAATCAGGATGTTGAAGTAGCTGGTCTGGAGTGTAAGTTGTTCTGCGGGGATCCCTGACTTGGAAAATGCCAGGTAGATTAGGGGACGCGACAGAAGTATGAGGGGATAGGCTGCCAGCGCAATCAAGAAGGCCTGGGCCGTGGCTTTGGCACACTGTCTTTTTTGGCTGGCCCCCAGGTGCTGGCCTACCAGTGCTGTGGTGTAACCGATCAAGCCAATAAAAAAAGTCATGGCCATAAAACAGGTGAGTCCGCCTGCCATGGATGCATTCATGTGGACAGACCCCAGCTGTGACAAAAACAAGCGATCTGTAAAGACCATGACTGTGTCGCACGCGTGGGATACTACCATAGGCAGGGCAATGGCCAAGAGCTCACGAATGCCGCCTGGTGCGTGTGTAATATGAGTGTCTGAAAGTGTGTTTGGATTCTTACTCATGTTGTGGTTGGGGTACTCTACACAGCCAACATGGGCAAGTCAACGAGATTATTACTTGGATATTTTGATGCTGTTCAATGTGTGTGATGTTTCAATTAGCGCAAAAAAAGTGAGGGACGAAGACTCCCCTTGAGATTGCTCCCGAGTCTGCCGCCCCCCCTTAAGAGAAGAAGGAAGGAGTATTGTCGTGTGTTTTTGGTTCAGAGAAACACACTGGCTTTTGTTTTTTTCTTTTTATGTCTTATTCTTAACACTCAAAGTATAGGCTTAAAAAACGCAGCCTCCAAAAAATGGATCAACTTTTTTTACGAGGACCGAAAATAACGGGTATACTCTGTGCATGGTGCAAAAAACTGTCTACAGAATTATTGATGCAAATTTTAATCGGGCGCGTGAGGCCTTGCGTGTGATTGAGGAATATTGTCGTTTTGTCCTGGATCATGAGGGATTATGCGCACGCACCAAACAGCTGCGTCATGCCTTGTGTGGCGCCTTATCCGAGTTGGATGATCAGACATTATTGACCTGTCGGGACACTGAGCGTGATGTGGGGACACACATAAAGGTTGATCAGCAATTGAAGCGAACGTCACTGGAAAGTTGCCTCACTGCGGCAGCGAAGCGATTGCCTGAGGCGCTGCGAGCCTTGAGTGAATTAATTCAGACCTTTAATCCAGCCCTGGCTGTGCGTGTTGAGCAGATTCGATATCAGACCTACACACTGGAAAAAGACATTGCCGTGTTGGGGCTGCCTTTGGTCAAGTTTGGTGGTGTGCAGTTGTATGTGTTGGTGACCAGTGATACGCCGGAGGAAGCACTTCGACTGACCAGGCAATGTGCCAAGGGAGGGGCGGATTGTATTCAGTGGCGAGCCAAGCAGCTCAGTGATAAGGATCGTGTGGAGGTTGGTAAAGCGTTTGTATCGATCTGTCGAGAGCACAAGGTGATCAGCATTATTAACGACCGTGTAGATATTGCGGTGGCTACCAATGCAGATGGTGTGCACCTTGGGCTCGACGACTTGTCTGTGCAAGACGCCAGGGGATTGCAATCGGCCCCCTTGATCATAGGGAAAACCACACACAACCACCACGAATTGGCCGAGGCGTGTCAAGAGCAGCCCACATACGTGGCATTGGGGCCAGTCTTTGCCACAAGCACGAAGCCGGAACTTCAGCCTTCTGGCCTGGACTATGTTCGTACTGGCCTAGATCAGATAAGCACCCAAGATCTAAGACATGTGGTCATTGGCGGTATTACAGAAGACAATCTGACGCAGGTTCTGGAGACCGGTGCAAAGACGATTGCCGTGTGTTCGGCCGTGACTCAGGCGCCTGATCCAGAAGAGGCCTGTGTCCGCTTTAAAGAGAGGCTGTGACTGACGTTTCAAGATCTGGTGGAGAGTTGTGGCGTTTTAATCATGGTTCTGCCAAGATTTGTCGTTTTTGAGTGTGTTGAGGCTTTTTTCTTGAAAATGCTCACCAAGAAGCACAAGGATCCGTTCAATTTGCAGAAAAAACATGCAAACAGTCCGTTTGTCCGGATATCGCTATGCCAGAGTGAACAAAACCCTCCTTGGTTTCTGTATAATCTGTTTAATACAGAGAGTCAGGTGCATGTGCTTGGGCCTGACTCTTTGCCCTGGGAAGGCTCGAATGTGCCGCATGGTGTGGTACACCGGCATGTCTATCACTCGGACGTGGTGGGGTTGGATCGACCGTTTAATGTGTATACCCCGCCGTCCTATGATCCTCACACAAAGACGTATCCGGTGTTGTATCTGCTGCACGGATATAGCGACGCCGAAGATGCCTGGGTGTCCGTGGGGCGGGCCAATGTGATTCTTGATAATCTGATTGCGCAGGGCAAGATCAAGCCCATGGTGGTGGTCATGCTTCTACTTTTCCAGACACCTTAACGGTTGCGATGTCGTTGTGGTTTTTTCTCTCGAGCCGCGAGGGTTTCGAAGTATTGAGCTTGCTCAAGCTGCAACTGCTGGTATCTTTCCCACCGTGCCGGATCTAATGTGCCTGCCTCGATGGCATCCCGGAGGGCGCAGCCCGCGTCGGATTGATGCAGGCAGTTGTTGTATCGACATTGTCCGAAGAACTGTGTGACATCAGGGAAAACGGCGTCAATACCTTTTTCGCAGGCAGCGAGCTGCAATTCACGGGTGCCGGGCGTATCTAGCAAAAGGCCACCGCCAGGTACCGGGTGCAAGGATCGGGCTGTGGTCGTGTGTTGACCTTTACCGTCAAAGGAACTGACTTCAAAGGTGGGTTGCTCTGCATCGGCCAAGCTGTTTATCAAAGTTGATTTTCCCACGCCTGAAGCGCCCATCAGCGCAATGGTCTGCCCTGTAAAACACAGGGGGTGTATTCCGGTGAGTTGATCTGGCTCACGAGCATCCACACATTCCACTTGCATGCTGGGGTCCAATGCCGAGGTTGTTTTCTCAAAGTCTTCTGCTTTGTCTGTTTCATCTGCTTTGGTCAAGATGATCACGGGGCGAATGTGAGCTTCGGCAGCCAATGCCAGGTAGCGTTCCAAGCGAGCCTCACTAAAATCATCGTTACAGGATGTGACCACGAGAAGTGTGTCGATATTGGCCCCAATCAGTTGGGTCTGGGCTCGTCCTCCTGGTGCCTGACGCACCAGTTTATTTTCACGTTCAAGAAGCTTGATAGGATGTTTGGCACCTTGAGGCAGGCAGACCCAATCACCCACGGCCAGATTTTTGGGATTCTTGAACCGTGCGATTTGCAGTTCGTGCTCGCCTTGAGCACTCCAAACCACGCAGTGGCTCCGATGGATCAGTGCGATACGCCCTGGGGTTGTTTCTTCTAAGCCAGTCTTTAACTGTGTCTCAAAAAATGACTTCCAGCCTATTTGATTCAATTCAAACATTCGATTCCTTATTTATGGTTAGAGGCCAGTAACTTACACGGATGCGGCCCAAAGTGACAGGCAAAAATCGAGCAGAGCTTTTGCAAAAAGCGGGGTGGTATTCAGTCTTCCTGACAAAATCAGTCAGCGTGATGACATCTCTTATTGAATAATTATGAAGTATCAGTTACTCTTATGGGCACAATCCGTATTATATCCCTATATTCAGAAGGGCGTTAGAGACTGAGTTGACGTTGGACAAGACATACTTGGGCGCGTCTGCTCGACTCAGGATGTCAGACAAAACGAAGGAGTCAGGTTATGCGTGATAGGTGTCAGGACGGAACACAGTACAACATGGGATTTCTGTGGCGGATTTGTGTGGTGGCAGCCATGGGCGGATTGTTGTTCGGTTACGATTGGGTGGTCATCGGTGGGGCCAAGGCCTTTTATGAGCCCTACTTTCAGATTTCGAACAGCAAGCTTTTGCAGGGCTGGGCCATGAGCAGTGCCTTGGTGGGCTGTTTGTTCGGGGCGGTTGTCTCGGGCATGATGTCGGATCGATTTGGGCGAAAACGTCTGTTGATTCTCGCGGGCTTCATGTTTACCCTGTCCGCCATTGGCACGGCCCTTTCAAAGGATTTTACCTGGTTTAATATGTATCGCTGGATCGGGGGCGTGGGCATTGGCCTGGCCTCCAATTTGTCTCCCATGTACATTGCTGAGGTGTCACCGGCCCACATGCGAGGTCGGTTTGTGTCGATCAATCAACTGACCATTGTGGTTGGTATTCTGGCGGCCCAGTTGATCAACTGGCAGATTGCCCAGCCTGTGCCCGATGACGCTACGCTGGATATAATTCGCGAGTCCTGGAACGGCCAGACTGGTTGGCGATGGATGTTTGGTGCAGAAACCATTCCTGCAGGTCTGTTTTTTCTGCTCATGTTTATGGTGCCTGAGAGTCCTCGATGGCTGGCCAAGTCGGGGCGTGACAAAGAAGCTTTGGCGATTTTGACTCGGGTGGGCGGCCATCGCCATGCCCAGCAGGAAATGGCAGAGATCAAGACAACCCTTGCCAGTAAAGAGATTGGCCATGTCCATTTCAAAGAGTTGTTCGAGCCTGGATTGCTTAAGATTGTGGGATTGGGTGTATTTCTGGCTGTGTTCCAACAGTGGTGCGGGATCAATGTCATCTTTAACTATGCCCAGGAAGTCTTTAAGGCCGCGGGCTATGGTGTCAGCGGGATCATGTTTAATATCGTGATTACAGGCTTGGTGAATCTGGTGTTTACCTTTGTGGCCATCTTTACAGTGGACCGGTTTGGTCGGCGCATTCTTATGCTCATTGGTGCTGGTGGTTTGGCAGGCATCTACGCGGTGCTTGGGTTTTTGTATTATCAGCATAGCACAGGCATTCACATGCTGATTTTGGTGTTGTTGGCCATTGCGTGTTATGCCATGTCCTTGGCTCCGATTACCTGGGTTGTGATTTCTGAGATCTTCCCGAATCGTATTCGTGGGGCGGCTGTGTCTGTGGCGGTATTTTCTTTGTGGGTGGCCTGCACCGTACTGACCTTTACATTTCCGCTGTTAAATGAGCTACTCGGTGCGCATGGCACCTTCTGGCTGTATGGGGCGATTTCGGCGGTGGGTTTTGTGGTGGTCCTAAAGAAACTACCCGAAACCAAAGGCAAGTCTTTGGAACAGATTGAACGTGAGTGGAAACAATAAATTGGAATCGCTTTGCGATACTGGATTTAATAGATTCCTCGATAAACTCGGAATGACAGAGTCGTGGTGGAAGTGTTTAATATTGAGAATTCGACCTTGTCATCCCGAAGTACTGAGGGATCTATTAAACCAAGTCTGCAAAGCAGATCCTTATGTGTTAAAGAAATGAGGAGTCACATGAACAGAGTACAAAAAATATTGTTTGTTTTGGTGGTATGCGTGGCCACGGCCCAGGGTACGAATTTAGATCTTTCAGGCACTTGGGCTGTTCGCCTGGATGCCGAGGACCAAGGCGTGTCACAAGCCTGGTTTGCCCAGACCTTGACCGATCCGATCAAACTGCCCGGTGTGCTCACAGCCCAGGGCTACGGTGATCCAGTGTCCATGGAAACCCAATGGGTTGGTAATATCACTAAGCTGTGGCAAAGTGATCCGTACTATAAACCCTATCAGGACCCGAACAACTTCAAGATGCCGTTCTGGTTGCAGCCGGATCGTCACTATGTTGGCGTAGCCTGGTATCAGCGTGCCATAAACCTGTCAAAGGCATGGCAAGGGCAGCGAGTTACCTTGACCCTTGAACGACCCCATTGGGAAACACGCGTGTGGCTTGACAATACGCCTCTGGGTGTGAACCGCCGCTTGGGCAGTGCGCATGAGTATGACCTGGGTGCAAACTGGACGGTTGGTAAACATCGTCTCACCATTCGGGTGGACAACCGCATGATTGTCAATGTGGGGCCGAATTCGCACAGTATGTCTGACCATACCCAGGGCAATTGGAATGGCATTGTCGGTCGGTTGGCTCTGGATGCTCATGCGGTGGTGGGGATTGATTCAGTGAGACTGTTCCCAGATCTGTCAGCCCAGACAGTCCGGGCGGAGATCCACATGGCAGGTTTTGATCCAGCGAACTGTCGTGGTTTTTGCACAGTTGAGGTGACGAGTTTAGATGGGACACAGTCGTATCCAGCTCAAACCATAGATCTTGTGGACAGCTCTGATGTCATTCTGGATGTTGCTTTGCCGGATTGCCGGTTGTGGGACGAGTTTTCACCTGTCTTGTATCGGGCAAAACTCAAGACCCGTGTGACGCGAAGTGCCCGAACGTATGAAGATTTGACTGAGGTCGTGTTTGGGATGCGAAATGTAAGCACCTTCGGCACACAGATTACCCTCAACGAACGTCCCATCTTTTTACGCGGTACATTGGAATGCTGTATCTTTCCCTTGACCGGGCATCCTCCCACAGACGTGCCCAATTGGAAACGTATTATTGGCATTTGCAAGGATCACGGGCTCAATCACATGCGGTTTCATTCGTGGTGTCCGCCAGAAGCGGCTTTTGTGGCAGCGGATGAACTTGGATTCTACTTGCAGGCGGAGTGTTCATCCTGGGCCAATCAGGGCAGTGGCATTGGTTCCGGTGATCCCTTGGATACCTGGCTATATGAAGAGGCCGATGCTATGCTCCGGGCCTATGGCAATCATCCCTCTTTTATCATGATGGTCTATGGCAATGAACCTGCCGGAAAACGCCAGAAAGAGTATTTGGGGCAGTTTGTAAAACACTATCAACAGGTCGACTCTCGTAGGCTATATACGTCAGGTGCAGGTTGGCCCCTGATCTTGGAGAATGATTTTCATAGTAATCCAGCGCCTCGCATTCAACGCTGGGGCGAAGGTGTGAGGAGCATTATTAATGGCCAAAGCCCCAGCACAGAGTATGATTGGTCTGAGCACATAAAAAAATACCCCAATACCCCCACTGTCAGTCATGAGATTGGCCAGTGGTGTGTGTATCCCAATCTGGCCGAACGGGCCAAGTACACGGGCCTGCTCAAGGCCAGGAACTTTGACATCTTTGAGGACCAGCTTGCCCGTCATGGTATGCTGGATCAGGCCAAGGATTTTCTCTTTGCTTCAGGTAAGCTCCAGGCCCTGTGCTACAAGGCTGATATTGAAGCAGCCCTGCGTACCCCTGGATTCGGAGGGTTCCAGCTGCTGGATCTACATGATTTTCCTGGTCAGGGTACCGCCTTGGTCGGTGTTCTTGATCCCTTCTGGGATGAAAAGGGCTACATCACAGCGGCCGAGTACAAACGGTTTTGCGGGCCAATTGTGCCTTTGGCTCGCCTGAAAAGACGTGTTTTCGAAGTCGGTGATGTGTTGGAGGCCCAAGTAGAGCTGGCCCAATTTGGACCGAAAACTCTCAAGGATGCCCGGTTTGTGTGGCGACTTCTGGCATCTGATGGTCAAGTAGTCAAGCAGGGTACGCTCCCGAGACAAACCGTGGCAGCCGGCAAACTTGTTGCATTGGGGTCTCTGAAGATAGCTTTGGATGACATAAAGAAGGCCAGGCAATTTACGCTGGATATCAGCCTGCCTCATACGGACATTGGCAATCGTTGGGATCTGTGGGTGTATCCCAAGGCCTGCGTTAACGCGCCTGCCAATGTCATGATTACCTCAGATCTGAACGCTGAGGTCGAGTCTTATCTTAGTGCTGGTGGGCGAGTCCTCTGGCTGCCTCTTGCCCAGTCCATACGCAACGATTCCAAACATCCCATCAAAATGGGTTTTTCCAGTATCTTCTGGAACACGGTCTGGACCAGCTGGCAACCACCCCATACGCTGGGCATTTTGTGTGATCCCCAGCACCCGGCTCTGGTACAATTTCCCACGGAACCTCACAGCAACTGGCAGTGGTGGGATCTGATGCACGACCGCATGCCCTTCATCCTGACTGAGCACAAAGATCTGTGGCCTGTGGTGCAGGTGATTGACGACTGGGTCACGGCCAGAAAATTGGGTCTGGTGTTTGAAGTTCGGGTAGGCAAGGGTGTGCTTTTGGCCTGTGCCAGTGATTTGGAGACTGATCTGGAAAAAAGGCCTGTGGCCAGGCAATTTAAACGCAGTTTTCTGGCGTATCTGGGGCATTCGGATTGTTGTCCTGATGCCGTGATGTCGTTTTCTGATCTGGAAAAATTGATGCGTCCTCTCGGTACCATGGCAAAGTGGCAGGTTACAGTGCAGGCAGACAGCCAGGAGCCTGGTTATGAGGCATCATCGGTTCTTGACAACAATCCCGCGACCCTGTGGCACACAGCCTGGTCGCCAAAGGTTGCGCCGCTGCCCCATACCCTGATACTGAACCTTCAAAAAGTGAGATCTTTGAGCGGTATTCGAATACTTCCTCGGCAGGACATGGCCAATGGTCGAATTGCCAAGTTCGAAGTCTATGCGAGTCAGGATCAAGAAAAGTGGGGGAGCCCCATTGTCCAGGGGCAGTGGCCCAACAGTAAGGCGTGGCAGGAAGTCCGCTTTTCTCGCAGGATTTCAGCTCGGTACATCAAGATTGTGGCTCTCAGTGAAGTCAAGGGGCAGGGGTTTTCTGCCATGGCAGAACTGGACGTATTATCCGAGTAAGACGATTTTGCGACAGGCTCCTAGCGGCCAGCACTTTGGATTGACCCGGGACGAGCTTGCTATTATGTGGCGTTCTTCGTCTTTTTACTTCTGTCTGTCAGCCTTAAATTTTTTACACTTCCACTTTTAGGGGGGGACAAAAAATGATAGTTTTTGAAGCATGGGGGGCGGTGGCTTCAGGCTGGGATCTCAAAAAACACCTTCAGAAAGCGTTCTATTGCGTAGGGAAGGGTTGTTTCTGACGCGATTGTCCTGGCTGATCTGCTCAAATAGACAAAAAAAAGAAATTTTCTAAAAATAGAGTTCCGATTGGCCCTTAATGCCTCTAATAAGGGGTTGCAAATGACAGGTAATTAATGTAGTTTTGATAAGTGAGTTTTGACGTAAATATCTAGGCATAGATAAAGGCACAGTACAAATAAGCCGTTGTGGTGTATAGATTCCCGTGCAGTTGATTGGGGTTTTCCATCACGACGCAGGATGCTGAAAAGTGTAGGGTTTTATCCGGAGACAAGACGCATGAAAGAGAAAAAAGGGTTCACGCTAATCGAGCTTTTGGTGGTTATCGCCATTATTGCCGTGCTCATGGGTATCTTGATGCCTGCTTTAAAGAGGGTCAAGGATCAGGCCAGACAAAATGCCTGTATGGCCAATCTCAGGACGTGGTCGTTGGTTTTTTCGATGTATGTGGGTGAAAATGATGGCAAGTTTTTTAGCGGAAATGATGGGTTAGGCTATTGGTGGATCAATCAGCTTACAAAAAACCAACTGAATTGGAAAGAAAACAAGACCTGGTTCTGTCCCACTGCGGTAAAACCCAAGCAAGATGAATATGGTAACAATGCGGCAGAGCTCAATATCCATAATGCCTGGGGCATTTTTCCGAGCGATATTGTGGACAGTGGTACTTCCGGCAGCTATGGCTTAAATGGCTATTTAATTCGGGCTTCAGGTGACAAATTTGAAGGTGGCGTCCCTACCAATGAGGGCTATCGGAAGTTTAATATGATTAAAAATGCCAACAATGTACCTGTCATGATGGATGCATTAAGATTTGACTTATGGCCATTGGCGGACAATGCTCCTGCTGTGAATGAACACGATGCGTGGACTGGGAACAATATGGGCCGTTGTTGCATCAATCGACACGGTGGATATGTGACCTCAGCTTTTGCCGACATCTCTGCAAGAAAAGTGGGCCTGAAAGAGTTGTATACATTGAAGTGGTATAAAACATTCAATACACGTGGGCCATTTACAATTGCCGGTGGCATTGAAAACCGCAGTGATGCATGGCCAGGTTGGATCAGAAAATATCCTGATCATTAATTTGTCCTACATTATCAATACCAGCCCAGAAAGCGATTATCGTTTTCTGGGCTTTTCTTATGGTTAAACATGTCATAGGGTCTCTAAAGCAGTCTGGTTTGCATAAATAATTTGATTGAAGGTTTCAGTCCAATTTTTGTACAATGATCCCAGGGTGTGGCTGTTCATCTAGACACCTCGATATTGATGGGTTATGTTTTTGTAACTGTTTATGATGTAGGGTTTTACCCGGAGTGTACACATGAAAGAGCAAAAAGGATTTACATTAATAGAACTCTTGGTGGTCATCGCCATCATTGCTGTACTCATGGGCATCTTGATGCCTGCATTGAGTAAGGTCAGAGAGCAAGCCAGGATGACCAGTTGCATGGCCAATGTGCGGCAATGGACACTCTATTTTAATACCTACGTGTCTGACAATGAAGGCAAGTTTCTCTCTGGTACCAATGCGAATGGACATTGGTGGCCGTGGCAGTTGCCTGATGCACAGAAGGACTGGAAGAAAAACAAGACCTGGTTCTGCCCCACTGCAAAGAAACCCATTAGAGATCAATACGGGAATGATGCCCAGACATTCAATATTTACAATTCCTGGGGTATCTATTCTGAGGACCATGACGGGTATTCTGGTGGTGAAAATGGCCTTAGCGGCAGTTATGGCATCAACAGTTATCTATTGAGCACCCGAAACAGGCCCAATAATTGGGGGAATTTCTTTGATGTCAAGAATGCGTCCAAGGTGCCCATGTTCATGGATGCGCTCAGGTTCGATTTATGGCCCCAGGCAACCAATGAGCCCAAGGCAACGCCTTACGATGCCTGGAATGGCAACAGTGATATGGCCAGAGCCTGCATTGACAGGCATCAAGGCTATGTCAGTGGGGCCTTTGCAGACGGGTCAACCAGGAAGGTGGGTCTCAAGGAGCTGTGGGTTCTCAAGTGGGGCCCGAATTATGACACCCGAGGTCCGTGGACCCTGGCTGGCGGTGTGGGCAGTCGTGCCGAGTCCTGGCCAGCCTGGATCAGAAAGTATCCTGATCATTGATTTTCCTTTATTGTCAATACTAGCCCAGACAGCGATGGTCGTTTTCTGGGCTTTTTTAATGTGAACCGTGAACCTTCTGTTGGATTTAGGTATGGCAAAAAGAGAGCATCCCAAGACATTGGCGATTCGGACTCTTTTGAAGTTCGGTATTGAGTTTGAGGTACATTCGTACGCTTATGAGCCTCGCGGGGGTACCTCTGTCTCTTCTTTGGCACTGGGTGTGGATGAGCGTTCTGTGATCAAGACCTTGATTATGGAGACAGACTCCAAGGCCCCATTGATCATGTTGATGCATGGAGACAACGAGGTGTCTGTCAAGCAGCTGGCCCGTGTGTTGAACGTCAAATCGGTGAGGCCCTGTGAGCCCAAGGTGGCGGATCGTCACAGTGGGTATCAAGTGGGGGGCACCAGCCCGTTTGGCACGCGCAAGGCCATGCCTGTGTATATGGAGCAGTCCATCCTGGATTTGGAGAAAATCTTCATTAACCAGTGCCACGACCTTTATGGGCGTACCTGCATTTGCCTATTCACACAACATGGCCATGATCTTTGGTGTGGCCATGAGTCTGGTGGCTGCGCCGATTCTCGCCCGGCTCTTTTACCCCTTTTACCGGAAATACCATCACGACCATCGTGGGGTATTTAGGCAGTCGATTCATTAAGAATCAGGCCGCTTGATTGCCGATATACCTAAGTTCTATGTTGAACAACTACAGATGATGTTCCCCTTTACGTCAAAAAGGGGTTTCGAAAGGAAGTAATTTATGAAGTTTGTGAATTCATGCCGATTTTCTAGCTTGATTTTATGCCTTGCCTGTCTCGTGAGTTGTGCCGGTACAGTGTGGGCTGACGAGGGAGACCCGATTGTGGATGAAGAGGGTGACATTGTTGTTGAGGATCATGGCAAGCTGTTTTCCATTTCAGTGAAGACGGCTGACCAAGAGAAGACCACTGAGGTCGCTAAAGAGTCAAAGCCTGCGGAGGAGACCATGACCGGACCTGTGCCACTGCCGCAGGGAGTGGATGTGGGGCTTCGGGGAGCCAGCTATTCTGTTAAGCGAGATGAGGAAGGTCGAATCATGCGTTTGGACGACGCGAGTGCTGATGGCTTTTTGATTGAGTATCGACGGGACAATGAAACGCCGGGTTTGGATGTGTGGCGCAAAGATGGAACCTATTCATGGTACGATTTTCTGGAGACCACAAATAAGGTTTCACAAGGTCGTACTGGCTTTGAACCAGATACAATTATGATCTTTGATCGTGAAACCGGTCAGCAGATCACTTATTTGGCCGATGGCACCGTGGTCACCGCCTCACCGGATCATACTGGCAAGATGACCCTGAGCACAAAAGTGCCCGGCCAAGCCGCGATTCAAAGCAAGATGGATGCCACGGGTAATTTGATTCAGGGCCCCACTCGTACGGTGAGGGATGATCAAGGGCGTCCAACTGAACTCTATGTAGCAGGTCGCAAGATATCGGCCACACGCTACAATAATCAGGGCAAAGTTGTTGACATTACACTCGATGGCGGTGCCAAGCAAAGCCATCATTATGACAGCGATGGGCAGTTAATTGAAATCGTGGATGTGTACGGGGCGAAAACGACCTATGCCTATGACCTTGAAAAACGGCAAGTAACCACCACTTTTCCGGAGGGTCATACCATCACTAAGATCCATGATGCCAAGGGACGTTTGATTGAAGCCGTTGGTCCGGGTAATAAGAAGATGGAGTTGAGCTATGCGGATAATGAGATCACCGACTGCAATCTCATCGGTTTGGATGAACAGGCCTATGTGCCCTTTGATGATGGGGATGTGTCTATTGCTCGCAGCAGTTTGACGGGAACCTGGTTATTCACAAAAGACAATGAACGCATTAAACGTTTGGATCCTTTGGGGCAAGCCGTGACCTTTATCTATGCTCAGCAAGGGACATTAGCCTCCATCAAGGACTCTAACGACAAGGCCCTGCTGACACTGACCTACGATGACCAGGCCAATCTTACAAGGGCTCTGACACCTCAGACCTCTGTGTCCCTGACCTATGACAAGGATGGGCAGTTAATGAGCGAAAAAGGGGTTGATGATATCACCATCACCTATGCCTACACCGACACAAAGATGCTTAAGGGGCTCAAGGACTCCAAGGGGCATGAGGTTCAGTATGTAACCAATGAAAACGGGCAATTGGTCCAACTCATTGATAGTAAGGCTGGAACCTTCAAGATGACCTATGGGGCCTTTGGTTTACCTGCCAGTTTAGAACGATCTAATGGTGTCAAAACCGAATGGCAATACGATGCTGGAGGGCGATTAATAGCCTGTACTCATCACTTAAAAGACCAAATTTTGAAAAGCGAATACCAGTACAATTCAGGAGGTCAGTTAACTGAAATCAAACGTGAGTCCGGTGACAATTCGATGTATACCTATGATGATGCAGGCTACTGGTTGAAGGTCCAGGAGCATAGTACATCCGTTGATATAGTCTATGATGCTTGGGGCCAAATGCGGCAAGACATGAATCTCAAGTATCAATACAATGAGGCCGGACATATGAAGGCCTTAGAGGTACTCGGTGCAGACATGACCTTGGCGATGAGCTGCGATCTGGTGGGACGTTTTGTTGGCTTTGATATCCCAAATAATCGTACACGCTTTGGCTACGACTGGGATCATCGGCTGGTTAGTTGTGAATCGCCGGACACATCAGAAACCTGTGCGTGGGTTTATGATGGCTTGGGCCGCTTAGCCTTTAGTGATATCGATGAGAAGGTCAATGATGTTCGTGTCCAGCACAAGCAACACTATGTGTATGCCAATGGTGAACTTTATGGTGTTATAGAGGAGGGACGCGGTCTGGATCGCTACATCATGCTGCCTGGAACCAATCAGTGCGTGGCCGTGATTAAGGCTGATGGCACTGTGTTGTATCCGCTTTGGGATCATAGGCATTCCATTTTGGTCTTAACGGATTCACAGGGTGCCATTGCTTCCTCAAGAACCTTTTGGAGTCTTGGTGGCGTTTTCGAGGGCGAGGATATGCCCATTGCCATTGGCTATCGTAGTGGCCTGTCCTTTATGCAAAACACATTGGTCTTTATGGAGGGACAAGCTCAGCTAGTGGTCTTCCACAGGCCAACGGCCGCTGAGGCCCCCTGGCCCTATCAATCCTCTTTACGACAAATCAGCCCATTTATTGCGCCTTCGATTGAGAGGACCCACTAATCATGAATAATACTAAATACATGCTACGATCGTTTATTTGCATACTTCTCTTGTGGGCGTCCCTGGCGTATGCCTTTACGGATGATCTGATCGACGCCGCCAAAGCCAATGCAGCGGGAAAGGCTTCAAAGGAACAGAGGGCCCTGGTTCTCACCAACTACAAAACCTTTAATCTCATGGGCCTTGGTGGTGCCAGACGCAATGGGATATCCAACAAGGAGTATCAGGCCAATCAGAAATTTTTTGCTGAGATCAACAATAAGATCGGCCGAGAAACGCTCAAGGGCATGGAGATGGATGGTGTCATCCCAGGTGTCAAGGACCGCTATAACGCAGGTACAGACACCGACATCAATGTGTCCTTCGAGGACGGCAGAAAGCTTCGAGTCAAGGACATTCAGAACACGCGCAACGACTACAATGCCAGGTATCGCGCCTATATTAAGGAGCTCGACCCGACTCGGCATCCTGAGGGCAATATCAACTGGGCAGCAAATACCGAAACAGACTTCATGCCGGACGTGGACAATATTGATGATCGGGAATTCGCACTTGCCGCCAAGTTTGTTAACGGCGGCCTGATGTACACCAATCGAACGGCCGTTGAGGTGGAGATCGGTAAAAATGATGAGAAGTACAAAATTAGCTTAGATGGCGCCGAGGCTTATTCCAATGAGATGTTTGAAAACATTGAAAAGAAGAACCAGAAGTTTAACAAACACAGTGACAGATTGCACGAGATTGCGACTCTACAGAAACAAATAAAGAATCCTGAAGCCAAAAGAATCCTCGAGATGGAAATGAACAAGTACAAGGCCAAGTGCCAGCTTGATCAATCCCATATGGCCAAGTACATGGACCGTCTAGACGATTTGAATACCAGACTTCGTAAACAAAACGGTCTTCCAGACTTACCAGAACCCAAAGACATTCACAAACTGGCAAACCATGTCTCAAAAAAACGGGGTCCTACAACCATTGACGCCGCCAAAGAATTGTATAAAAACAAAGATCTCATTCAACAAAAGTCCATGCAGAATCTCTCTGAGACTTATTCGGAAATAGCCACATTACAGTCCGATCCTAAGATACGCAGCGAGTACATAACAAAGGCTGCTGAGATGTCGAACAAACACCTCACACCAGGCCAACAAAAACAGACGATCCAGGCCATTGAGAAGAAATACGGCAAAAAATCTCCCCTTGTTAAGGCGCTAAAATTAGAGACCAAGCGAGTTAAATATGACCAGGCGATGAAATCGAGTGCCAAACTGCAAAAAGTCGAAGCGGTCGCCGGAAAAATCAATAGTGCCTTTGGTATGTACGATAATGCCGTTGGTATATACGATAACTATAAAAAAGGCGGTGTCTGGCTTGTCATCAAAAATCAGGGTGAAAACTATCTAAAGGGGAAAGTTGAAGAACTAAAGGAGAAAGTTCAAGAACGACTGGTTGGCAAGTTTCAGAAGAATCTGACCGACCGTGCCATGGCCGCTTTTCCTTTGCTGGGTCCGGCATCTGCACTCTATAGTACTTACAATACCGCCTATGATACGACGCGTAATATCATGACTCATGTAAAAGTCGGCGGCAAAACTTTGGATGAGCATACCCAGGAGGGTATTGACAATACTCTCTTTGTCAGTGCTGCAGACAAACAGACACGTGACGCCAATCTTACGAAGATGCTGGTCAATCTATTGAAGAACGAAGAGATCTCGTTGCCAGAGGGGATGACACTGCAGCAGGCGCGGCAACAGGTCCTGGCCAATGCCGACCGGGGAGGGGCGAAGTTTGCCTTTCTGGATGGTGTACCAAAACCGCCCAAGGAGATCGTGAAGAAGAAGACGCTGGACGACATCTCATTGGATGGCATTGAGGGAACAACACCAGAAGATATAGAGCGTGACGCAAAACTGACCCAGGATTTGATCAAGTTGCTCAGAGAGGGCAAATTTGCCTTACCTCCGGGAATGACCATCCCGCAGGCTCGCAAGGTCGCGTTGCTCAATGCCTCGGCAAGTAAGCCACGCTTCAGCTTTTTAATTGATAAGAATAAACTTCGTGAAGCACAGATGGCGGCTCACCAAAAATGGAAAGACGATATCAATCCGGCCAGACCCTATCAATTGATCAGTTTTCGCGATCAGGCCTATACCTTGAATCGTGATACCTTGGAGTTGACCACCAAGGTGGTGTTTTCTACTGAGGGTAGGCGTCCACCGGGTGGTATGGCATTGTATCGCGATGGCGAACTTGTAGAGATCCAGCCAGCGAAGGCTGAGACTCGTCGGTACAAATTTGATTCCGAACCGGATCCCATGAACAAGAAGAAGACCCTTTTTTATGTCACCGTGACACTTAAAGACACGTTCAAGGGTATGCATGATCAGTTGCGTGCGCCCACATCCTATTTCTACCACATGGTCTGGTGTGAGTTCGATGAACAGGGGCAGCCCCAGAAAAAGCTGGGCCAGACCGAACAGGAAGTGACCTTCGCCGTGTTTCCTCGCGGTCCCTACCTCATTGGTTCAGATATTCTACTCTGTGAAGAGAATGGCAGGTCTCTGAATGATGATGCTCGGTCACAGAAACTCCAAGCCCATCTGGCAGGACATTTTCTTGCGTTGGGTGCTGATCCCGAACCATCACGTCGCATGGCCGATGTCGAGGTGTACAGGGTGACCCTGCCTGCTGTGTTGTACTCAACCTATCAGACTGAAAAGGACGGTGGTTTTTCAATTTTCTTCTATAGTGAGGGTGACAGGTTGGGGAAACGCCGTTTTTCTGCGGATGGCAGACTGACGAGACAGGATTTTGGCGAACAGGGATTGGTGCTTGATATCGGAAGCGAGAAAGAAAAGACAGGCACCGAGTTCTGGTATGACGAGCAGGGCCGTAACCATGGGCCGCAGCGTACCTTTCGTGATGGCAAGGTGGTGACCGATGGGTTCCGTAAACACGGAAAAAAACACGGTCGCCAGGTCAAGATCAAACCGCAAAACGGACATATGCAATCCATTGAGACGTTTCGGGACGGCAAGCGACATGGAGTTTTTGAGAGTTTTCACTGGTCCACAGGTGAGCCGACACTGAAGACCACCTATCTTGATGATATCGAAATTGGCCCCCGTGAAGCATTTTATGGAAACGGCCACAAGGCGCTCTATGTTGAGTATGCGATCGAAAATGAGCAAACAGTGCTTCATGGTCGTCGTAAGGAATGGACAGAAGAGGGCAAGCTTGTCAAGGACGAGCAGTATGTGTCAGGCGAACTGGACGGCAAGTGTATGTACTACTACACGGAAAATGGCGATGTGTCACGTGAGACAAACTACAGTCAAGGGTTCAAGCAGGGCGAAGAGCGGATTTACCATGACAATTCCAATCTGAGGTCCGTGACGCCGTTCGACGCGGACAAGGCCCATGGCATTGTGGTTCAATATCAAGAGGCGGGCGAGAAGACCGCAGAGATTCTTTACATGAAGGGTCGAAAGATCGGTGTCCTCAAGGGGTGGGAAGCGGCCCAGAACACTTCCAAGAATTATTCCGGTTCGAATCGTCTGACCTATGAGGCCAAGTACGATGACGCAGGAGATATGTTGTACAGTGCGTTTATCAGGTTTGCTTCGGGCAAACCTGAGACAAGATGGGAGAAGCATTGGACGCAAAGCAATGGAAAGTCCGTGAAACATGGACTTGAGCGGCGATATGTGGGCCGCAAAATGATCCTGGAATCTCATTGGGATCACGGCAAACTAGATGGCGAGTTCAAGACCTGGTACGACAATGGCCAGGTCAAAGAGTCGACAGAGTATAAACAGGGAATCCTTGAGGGTAAGAATAACAAATGGGATTCCTATGGCAATGTTCTCTTGCGTGAAACACGGCGAGACGGTTTGGTGACAGGCGAACGTATTGAACTTGGCAAGAACTCAAATGGTTCAACGTACAAGACGACAAGGCACGAGATTCAAAACAACAAGTCTGTGTCATTGGTTGATCACCTGGTCTGGCAGGAAGTCAAGCGGGTTGACGGAAAGTACATTCGTCACGGTAAGACCCGGAAAATGGTTGATGGTAGGATCGTTTCTGTGGGGAGCTACCTAGACGGCAAACAGGCGGGCAAGTTCGTTGAAGCGCGCGCAGATGGTTCTACTGAGACCAAGCGTGTGATTGATGGAAAGCTTGACGGCAGCTATGAGTTGCGAGATGAAAATGGCCACATCATCAAGACCGGTACGTATACAATGGGTCAGCCCACGAAAGAGGAAGAGTACGGTCAGAATGAAAATGGACTGTTCTACAGAAAATCCACCTATGACATCATAGACGGAAAAGCTGTTGAAAAGACTCGTCAGTTTATTGAGTATCGTGGCGAACCAACCAATTATCACGGGATTTATGAAATACACCGAAATGGCCAGTTAACAAGAAAGACCACATATCGTGACAAGGTCAGGCATGGACCCTACAGCGAGTTCTATGACACTGGCAAGCCCAAGGAAACAGGAACCTACCTGGAGGGCAAGTGGCATGGTAACCAACGTCAGTATGACGAGCAGGGTAATTTAACGCGTGACAGCGAGTATGACAAGGGTTTGGTAACTCATGCTCGATATCTGTCTCGATCCGGATATGTGACAGAGCAGAACAATGTGATTGTGGATGGCCGGACCAAACCGCACGGCAAACAGACACGCAAAAAGAACGATCAGATGCTGTCTATTGAAACCTATGATCAGGGTGTGCATCATGGCGAGTATTCCAAGTGGGATGAAGACGGAAGCTTAACCTTCCAGGAAATCTATGACCAGGGCGTGGTGATCAGTGCTACGAAATTCAGCGGATCTGTCGAGCGTCGATTTAAAAATGAATCCAACTGGATGAACCAGGATGGCAAGCAGGTCAAACATGGTGTGCAGTGTCAATACTTGAATGATCAGCTCGTGAAGGAAGAGAGCTATGGTCAAGGGCAGAAAATTGGCACATGGGAAAGGTGGAGTGACACGGGCACGCCTTTGCTTGTGGAATCGTATGATGACCAGTCTCGTAAGCATGGGCCGTGGAAGAAATGGAATGATGCAGGCGTCTTGTTATTGGAAGAATCGTATGTGGCAGGGCAGTATCATGGCCCCTATCGTTCTTTCACAGATCAAGGCCAGCCCAAGGAAGCGATTGACTATGAGAATGGTAAGAAGCGTCAGCAGGTTTCTTATGATGCGGCTACGGGTACAGTTCGCTCAATGACAGTCTATGATGCCAATGAAAATAAGCTCAAAGAGGGCACGTATTATCTTCGTGATGGCAAACTCAGTAAAACGATTTCTGCGTATACTGTGATTGACGGCAAGAGTGTACGGCATGGCGACATTGAGCGTTATGTGGACAATCGATTGCAATCCAAGGATACGTATGACAAGGGAATGTTGATTGCTGGATTCTATTGCTCAGTTCGCGAAGGCAAGCGCTATATGACCTGGACGCCCTATATAGCACAGGGTGATCAGTCAGTACGCCATGGTGCGGTCAAGCAGTATTGCGAGGGCGATATGACGTCTGAAGAAACCTACGATCATGGCCAGCTTACGCAACGGACCAGTTACAGTAAGCATAAAGGCGTGATCTATAAAAACATCACGCCGTATGCGGTTTTTGACGGAGAAAACCTGAGCCATGGTGCGGGCAAGGTCTATCGCGATGGTGTATTCAGCCAGGAAAACCTCTATGAAAAGGGTGATCTTGTTAAAATGGTGACTTTTGGAAAACGTGATGGCAAGGCGCTTAAGTCTGAGTATCCGTATACTCAGATAGACGGAAAATCTGTCAGACACGGTATTGCCAAACGCCATTTAGACGGTAAACTGATTGAACAAATTGAGTATCGAAACGGCAAGGAAGTCAAGTAAGTTGAGAAATACGGATCTGGAAATCACAATAGCACAAGGGGATTCTATGGAACTCAAGTCACTAAGAAGCGTTGTTTGCTGGGGTCTGATGGGGGTCGCAATGGTAAGTAACGGCTGTTCTACCAGCCAGAAAATCGTCAACTTGGTCCCTGCCCAGGATCAGCCATCCCTGCAGGAGCTGGAGACTCATCTGAATTATGTGGACCCGGATGCGGGTCAGCCGGACTATCGACGGGATGATTGACATTTTTGATTTTTGATTTGTAAATTTTGATTGTCCGGTTAAGGAGAGTCTTTTATGTTCAAGAGAACATGTATAGCTGCAGTTTGTTTTGCCGTGGTGTTTGGTTTGTTTACTGGATGCGCAGTAAATCCTGTGACCGGGAAAAAGGAGCTTAGCCTGGTTTCACAGGAGCAGGAAATTTCGATGGGTAATGCCTACCATCCAGATATTGTGTTTATGTACGATGGCGAATACCAGGATGTGGAGCTCAAGCAGTATTTGGGAACGATTGTCTCACGTTTGCACAAGGTGTCGCACCGAAGCGAGATTCCTGTAGACTTTACTGTGTTGAATACATCGATGATCAATGCATTTGCCATCCCGGGTCATGTGTATGCCACGCGAGGTTTTCTGGCGGAACTGAAGAACGAAGCCCAGTTTGCTGCAGTCATGGGGCATGAATTGGGGCATGTGTCTTACATGCATTCCGCCAAGGGTATGACTCAGCAGATGGTGACTTCTGCTGGATTGGGTGTGCTGTCCACCATGATGGATGATGACTCTGCCATGTCTCAGGTTGTGGTCATGGGGTCTCAATTCAGTATTTCTCTTTTGGGCTTTTCGTACAGTCGTCAGCATGAGCACCAGGCAGATCGTGTGGGCACTTACTACATGGCTTTGGCGGGTTGGGATCCTAAAGAATCCATCTCGATGCAGGAATTACTCGGTTCTTTCCATGAAGAAAAACCCTCCTTTCTGGACAAATACTTGTCTACGCATCCGCCCATGGAAGAGCGAATTTTGGACATCAAAAAAGTGATCAATGAAAAGAATTTGCTCAATTCAGGTCTTGTCCAGGGTGATGGTGTGTATGCCTCTCGTTGGAAAAGTCGATTGACAGGCCTTTACAAATCTACCGAGGCCTTCAAAGAGTATGACAAGGCTACGGCACTCTACAGCAAGGAGGACTATTCCGCTGCCATCAAGGCCGTGGATACGGCGATCAGGATGGACCCCTATCGGGCCCCATTCTATAAGTTGAAGGGAGACATTCTAACGGCCCAAAATCAGTATAACCAAGCTGAAAATTCCTATAAACTGGCACTTCAGAGAGATCCACGTTTTGTGCCTGCCAACACTGGTTTGGGTGAAGTCGCTCTTCAGCGAGACAAGTATGCTCAGGCCGAAGCACAATTTGCCATTGCCTCTCACGGCAATCCGGGCGGCATGATGCCTTTGTATGGCCTTGGCCTGTCCCGGTATTTTCAGGGCAAATTTGAAGCCTGTATAGAACCTCTGACTGCTGTGTCTCAGGCCAATCCAGGCGCTGGCTCAGTACACTACCTTTTGGGTAGTGCGTGCTACAAAACCAGCCAGTGGCAGGCCTCGCACAATGCCTATGCCCAGGCCGTGGCCGCAGGTGTCGAAGAGGA
>CAZBTJ010000027.1:0-48229 GCA_964494325.1 uncultured Pirellulales bacterium | reverse complement strand
AGGGGTCAGGGATTAATTCGTGCAATCATCTTTTTATACCCTCGTTGTTTAGCTCCCTTGGCGTGTTCAAATGCCGCGACATAGCAGCTAACACCATTGATGACACATAAGTTATGAAATTACAAGAACCTAGCAGAATTCTAAAGTAATCAAAATGGTGATCATGATGATCACAATATAGCTACATTTTGCTACAGTGACATAATTTGTCAAATGGAAACATGTCTTGATGCCTCTTACCATAATCAGGAGATGACAGACTCGCTGAGCCCTTTGTCTAGCTCAATTTCAGACGTGATAAATGATATCAAAGTCTTTGAATCATTAGCTTCATTCACGGATGATGAAATGTACCATAACGAACTTGACAATATACAAACTTTGTATGTATATTATATAAGACTTATGAAAGGGTTAGTTATGGCAACTACTGTAAATATATCGTTTCAAGAAAACCTACTTTCGGACATTGATAAGCAAGCTAAGAGTGAACGACGATCCCGTTCCGAACTGGTACGCGAAGCCGCCCGATTGTATATCGAACGTAAAAATCGTTGGCAACAGATGTTCACGTTGGGTAAGACAAATGCACAACAACAGGGATTAACTGAGAAGGATATTGACGTCGAAATCCAAGCCCATCGTAAAGCTAAGAGGCACTAAGCTTTGTCTCTAAGCAAGGAGCCTGTCGGAGAACCGGACTGGCTTCGAGCGGCCCTTAACGCCGGGTTCTCCGACACACTCCTAGGCCTGACTTAAAGCATCGTGTTCTTTATAGGAATTCCAAATGGAACGGACTCGCGTCGTACTTGACACAAACATCTTGATTTCTGCGATCGTCTTTGGAGGGCTGCCTCGCAAGATCCTGGAAATGGCGATTGCAAGCAATGTTAACTGTTTCCTCTCATTTGCTATTCTTGATGAGCTAAGAGATGTACTTCAGAGATCCAAATTTGGTTTTTCGCCGCAGCAAGCTGTAACAGTCATTGATGAGTTACAGGACATCTGTGAAATACTCAATCCGCCTCGTCGCATCAGAACCATAAAAGCCGATCCCGACGACAATCGCATCCTTGAATGCGCTGTTGAAGCCCAGGCAATGTGTATTATATCTGGTGACAATCATTTACTGGAACTGGGCAAGTACAGAGAAATCCATATATACAGTCCCGCTGATTTTCTCGCCACCTTGTAGAGCATTCTCTGACTGGCGTAGGGTGAAAGTATTCATCCGGGTGTAAACAGTTGCGCTGCTACCATCAACGGCTGGAAGGCCAGGGTTTCCACCTCGCTGACGCCGGCTATGCCGTAAACGAGCGTGGCGATCAACGCCGACGCCAAGTGGATTTCGTTGACGCCGCCGCGCCGGTTAGTGCATTGCACTGCAGGGTCCAATCGGCCAGGGATAATGCCTTGTCGGCGAATTCCGTCTGTTCAAGAAGCCATCCGAGACGTTGAGCGAATGCCATGTACCCAGTCTGTCGTGCCGCTTCGACAACGTTTGATGGGATCCAGTTTATCACCCAGTTCTTGAAGAACGGTTAATACTCGATCCAGCCCAGTCAGTCCGGCCACCGCCCCACGAAATCCCCAAGTTCGGGGTATTCCTGCATTAAATTTGTCAAGCTGGCGTCATCATTGCCACAGCCATTACCTGTAAGTGCTTTATTTTCCTCCGCTTCCGAATTTCGAGCCCCGGTTTTGTAAACCGGCGGTTGTCGGTTCGATTCCGACCGTTGGCTTTTTTCATGCGCTGCTTCCACCCCAAAAGTCCTTTTCATGCTGAAGAAGCCGTTTTTTCAGAGTCACACCTCCCTCAGCAGAGAAACCACCGATTCTCCCACTGGCATTCACAACTCGATGGCATGGTACAATCAAAGGCAATGGATTGGTGGCCATGGCATGGCCGACAGCCCGCGCGGCCCCCAAATGCCCAGCCATGCTTGCCAACTCAGAATAACTCACTGTCATCCCAGGGGAAGTTGTGCAAAGTGCGGTATACACGTCTTCGGCAAATTGAGTCTTTGCCTGCCCCAACAAGGCAATTGTATTAAATGAAAAAGGCTTTCCTTGGAAGTAAGCGATAATACCCTGTTGAACATCAGGCAACAACCGTGAATTATATTCAGCCAATCCCGCGTCAAGTAACGTCTGCATCACCAGGGTCTCTTCACGACAAGGCAAGCACGTACGCGTAATCCTGCCATCTACTGCACTGAAGCCAAAATAGCCCCAAACCGTTAAAAATATGCAATATTGCCCTGGTTGGTTCACATCAATCCCCGCCCTTCAAAATATGCTCTAAACCACCGAATATGGTTGACTTACAACGAGATATCTGTTATTCAAAGGAGTTTTTATGGTAAGCTGGCCGTTTGTACACGGCCCCAAAAAAAGAACGATATTAGTTTAACTTGACTTGAGCAATGAATGAAGCTCAAAATCGGGTTTGAAACCTACATTTGAACAAAGCCTTTAAGCGAACAGAAAGAAGTATAATCAGTGACACTGGATGAGCTTAGACAACGAATCGATGACCTGGACCGCCAATTGGTGCAGTTGATCAATGAACGGGCCAAAATTGTGGTTGAGGTCGGCAAACTCAAAAACAAGACCGACAAGCCCATTTACGTGCCTGCTCGGGAAAAAGACGTGTTTGCCCGAATCACAGAAGCCAATCAAGGCCCCCTGCCCGACAAGACGGTCAAAGCCATCTGGCGAGAACTAATGAGCGGTTCTTTCTTCCTGGAACGGCCTCTGCGTATTGGCTACTTGGGCCCCAACGGTAGTTTCAGCCATACTGCCTCAATGTTGAAGTTTGGCCAGAGTGTAGAATACAAGCCCCTGACGGATATCGAATCAATCTTTGAAGAAGTGAGCAAAAGCCATTGCGATCTTGGCCTGGCCCCAGTTGAAAACAGCACAGGAGGGGGTGTCATTGAAACCCTTGATGCACTAACCTCTTCTAACGTGAAGATTTGTGCAGAAGTGCTGTTAGAAATTCATCAGAACTTACTGGCCAATTGTGCCCCTGAAGACATCAAACGCATCTATTCTAAACCGGAAGTCTTTGCCCAATGTCACAAATGGCTGGGATCGACCCTCAAGGGTGTTCAGACTATCCCAGTGGCCTCCACAGCCCGGGCAGCACAAATGGCCGCAGAAGAAGAGGGGGCCGCAGCGATCGGCTCCATCACAGCTGCGGAACTGTATGACTTGAAAGTCATTTATGAAAACATAGAAGATATTCCCAACAATGTGACCCGATTCCTGGTTCTGGCCAAAGAGGATGCCAAACCAACGGATGACGACAAAACCGCCATTCTTTTCAGTACGTCGCACAAAGCGGGTGCCCTATCCGATGTGCTTGATGTATTCAAAAGCCACAAGATCAATCTTACCAATATTGAATCAAGGCCCAGCAAGAAACGGGAGTGGGAGTATTACTTCTTTATGGATTTCCTGGGTCACCACACTCAAGAGAAAATACAGACAGCTCTGGATGAAGCCAGGAAACACTGTCTTCAATTATCCGTCCTTGGTAGCTTCCCGAGAGCCAAGGATCTACTATAAAACCGAAATTGTTCAAACTGTCCCAGGGACAAGGACTTTAACTTAGCAGGAGAATCTCATGAGAAAGCCGTTTATTGCAGGCAACTGGAAAATGAACACTGATATTAACAGCGCTGTTGAATTGGCCAAAGCCTTGGCCGAAAAATCTGTGGATGCGTTGATCGACAATAAAATAACGGTGGCCGTTTGCCCCCCTTCTGTGTATCTGTCTTCTGTGGCAGCGGCATTGAGTAGCTCTTCTGTGGGCCTGGGCGCACAGAATGTGTATTTTGAAGCAAAGGGCGCCTTTACCGGTGAAGTCAGCGTTTCCATGCTCAAGGATGTGGGTTGCACCTACACATTGATTGGCCACTCTGAAAGACGCCACATTTTTGGCGAAACCAATGAGATGGTCAACAAAAAAGTACACGCTGCTATTTCTGGTGGGTTGTTACCTGTTCTGTGCGTGGGTGAACTACTGGAAGAACGCGAAGCCAGTAAAACAGAAGAGGTCATCAAGACGCAAATCGTCAAGGGCCTGGAAGGTATTGACGCAGCCAAGATGCAGGCCATAACGATTGCATATGAACCTGTTTGGGCGATTGGCACGGGCTTAACCGCATCACCTCAGCAGGCTCAGGAAGTTCATGCCTTTATTCGTAGCTTATTGGTGGATCTTTATGACACCAATCTGGCTGAAGAAATTCGCATTCAATATGGTGGTTCAGCCAAGGCAAGCAATGCGGCCGAACTTCTGAGTAAAAAAGATGTAGACGGATTGTTGGTGGGTGGTGCCAGTTTGAAAGCAGATGATTTCATGGGCATTATCGAAGCAGCCCTGTAAACTGCTTTGGGCAAACGTTGTATACATGTAAGAATTGATAATTGAATTCATTTTTTGAGGCTTGATTATGGTATTACTACCCTGTTTGGCTGTAGGCATTATTATGAAGTTCGTTGCGTTTCTGTTTGCCTTGAACTGCATCGCACTGATCTTGATCATTTTGGTGCAAAAAGGCAAAGGCGGCGGACTGAGTTCTGCATTTGGTGGCGGTATGTCCGGCGGTGTTCTGGGCTCCAAGACCGGCGATTTTCTGACCTGGGTCACCATTTCCCTGGTCGCCGTTTTTCTGCTGCTTGCCGTTGTGATGGCCAAGTTTTATAAGCCAGGTGGGCCTTCAGATCTTGGTTCCAATACAGCACAAACGACGCCATTGGACACCAATGATTCGAATTCCAGTCCTACAGTGATTACGCTACCAGACGCCAATACGGCACCTGTCCCGCCAGACTCGAACCAAAACTAAGCCTCCGCTAGGATTGACCGGGAATTTGAGTGAACTAGACAACTCCGAATAAGACGATTAAAGAGTATGTGCTATGATTAAGAGTATGACAGGATACGGCGAAGCCAGTGGTTTGATTAACGATCAGGATTATGCGATTGAAATCAAGGCGGTCAACAACCGTTATTTGCGAACGGCTATTCGTTTGCCTGAAACTGCGGCATTCCTCGAAGATCGTATTGAACGGCTTCTGCGTCAGAATGTGGCACGTGGCACCGTTAATTATGTACTGCGAATCAAAGGCACTGCCTCCAGGGAGATGTTTGACATTAATGAACCGGCGTTGCGTACTGTCACGCAGCAATTGCTTGAGATGGCCAGCACCTTTGGCACACAATGTACCTGCGATATTTCCACGCTATTAACATTGCCAGGTATTGTCCAGCCTGCCCTGCCGGATAATGAAACCACCGACGTTATTGCCAATGGCGTTCTGGCCATGACCGAACAAGCCCTCGCACAATTCCAAACAATGCGTCAGGAAGAAGGCCATTTTCTTAATGCCGATCTGAAACAGCATTGCGATGTCATAGGTGAGGAATTGGCCGTCATATCTGAACGTAGTGACCAAGTCATTCACTCGTACGTTGATCGTATACGCAAGCGTGTGAATGAATTGCTATCTGAAGCCAAACTCAAGCTGGATGAAGACACCCTGGCTCGTGAAGTGGCGATTCTGGCAGAACGCGCGGACATTGCCGAAGAATTATCGCGTCTGGATTCACACATGCATCAGTTCAATAAAGCCTGTGAGCAGTCCAAAGAACCATCCGGCCGCCGGTTGGATTTTATTGCCCAGGAAATGCTTCGCGAAGCCAACACAATTGCCAGCAAAGCTGGAGACACTGAAATCTGCAATCGCGTGGTGAATATCAAATGTCATATTGATCGTCTCAAAGAACAGATTCAAAACGTTGAATAAGCCCTAGAAATATGAATCCAGACGAAAAAACAGGTCAGTTAATCGTGGTGAGTGGCCCTTCTGGTGTAGGCAAGGGTACGATTTGCCGTGCTGTCATGTTACGCTTACCCGAAGTTTGCCTGAGCGTCTCAGCCACGACTCGGCCCCAAGCCGAGACCGAGGTAGATGGGCAGGATTATTACTTCATGACACGTGACGTTTTTGAAGTCGGTATTTCCGAAGGACGCTTTTTGGAATATGCCGAGGTCTTTGGCAACTACTATGGCACGCCAAAGGACAAGATCGATAGTCTGCTCAGTGAAGGAAAAACTGTTTTTCTGGAAATTGATGTCCAGGGCGGTAGACAGGCAAAGGCCTTGTATCCCAATGCCCTGCTGCTCTTTGTTCTGCCGCCAGACATGGACACCCTGAATCAGCGTCTCCGGCTCAGAGGACGTGACACCCGTGAGATTGCAAGTCGGCGGTTACGCGAAGCTGAAGCAGAAATTGACGCGGCAAAAGAGTTTTACGAACATTTTGTGGTTAATGATAATCTCAAACAGACCATTGAAACGGTTGTTGGGATTATCCAAAATCAAGTCACAGACCTATCACAGGCCTAGTGATTCTTAATAATTGGAGTGTAAATATGCTGGAAGAACTCAAAAGTGAAGATCTCGTCAACAAAGTAGGGGGTCGTTTCAGACTCGTGGCTCTCATGCAAAAACGCTTGAGGGAATTGCTCGAAGGAGGCCGTCCTCTGATTGATGATATTGAAGGCAGAACTAGGTTGGAAATTGTAGCTCAAGAGATTCTGCAAGACAAAATTGCCATTGGTAATCTTGTACTTAAGGATCGCATTTCGGGAAAGCACTGATTGCTTGCCACTGAATCAGGATAAAACACAGCGTCATGCTTACCGACAAATGCATATTATTGGGTGTCACAGGCGGAATTGCGGCCTATAAGGCCGCAACACTTGCCAGTCGTCTTACGGTCGAGGGAGCCATCGTCAAAACCGTCATGACGACACACGCCACGCAGTTGGTCACACCCAAGACCTTCCAGGCAGTGACAGGGCAGCCCGTGTACACCACACTTTGGCATGATACATCTGAGTCAAACATAGAACACATTGATCTGATTGACTGGTCAGACATCTGCGTGGTGGCACCCGCCACAGCCAATATCATCGCCAAAACGGTGCATGGCCTGTGCGATGATCTGCTCAGCACCGTTTTGTGTGTTGCCTGGGAAAAACCGAGACTGTTTGCACCAGCCATGAACACTCGCATGTGGCAAAACCCTGTGACTCAAAAGAATGCGTCGCAACTCACAGAGATCGGAATACAACAGATAGGTCCAAATTCTGGGCATTTGGCCTGCGGTACTCAGGGGCCAGGCCGCATGGCTGAACCCGAAGAGATCTTTCAAGCAATCAAAACAGTACTCGCCTAGTGCTTTGTCACACAAGAAATTTAGGATTGATGCGACGCACTCATGTGGGTAGATACAAGGAAGAAACCGCAGGCCTGCTGTCGCAGGTCGAGAATTTCTGACGCAGTAGATGCCCGTTGACTGCGAGCAGTATCCTAAACTTAATTATTGACACAGCACTAGACCTCGCCCGAACTGGTTTTCCATTATGTCGCATCACATTCTCATCACAGCTGGTGGTACACGAGAACATATTGACCCGGTGCGGTTCATTGCCAATGCGAGCAGCGGTCAAATGGGGTACGCTCTGGCACAAGCCGGTCTACAGGCCGGACACCAAGTCACATTAATCACGGCCCCTACTCTTCTGTCACCGCCCGAGAAAGCACAGGTCGTATCAGTGACCAGTGCCAAAGACATGTTCGAAGCTGTTCGGAGTCATTACGAAATATGTGATTGCCTTATTATGGCAGCTGCCGTCTCAGATTATACCCTGGCATCTCCTTCTAATACCAAGCTAAAAAAGAGTCAACACGCCCTGACGTTACAGCTGATCCCAACACACGACATATTGTTGTGGGCTGGTGAGAACAAAGCCCAATATCAACAGGCAAAATGCATTGTGGGATTCGCATTGGAAGACGAGGACATCCTGATCAGGGCTGAAGAAAAGCTGAAGAGAAAACACCTAGATATGATCATTGCCAACACACCCAAGGCCATTGGTTCAAAAGCCTCTTCACTCTTTTTGAAGACCCCAGAGACAGCGTGGATGGAACTGCCTTTTGCTGACAAGAGCACAAACGCAGCACTCATTATCCACCATATCGAGCAACTCGGGCTATCAAAGTTCTAAACAGCAATCAATGCTAATTCGTCCAATTCACTATTGGCCAAACCATCCAATTCCAAGGCAGACTTGATGTGAATTCTCAATCGACTCTTGAGTTCCACCAAAGCCTGAGACAGACCCAACTCGACTTCAGTGTCTTCACATTTCAACAACCCTGCAATCGCCGATGCCTGCTTTCGTTCCACATAGCGGAGCACGATCAAGAGCGAATGCCAGGAACTGAGTTGGCTAAGCCACAACTCATGCTTTTATATAGCGTTACCATGCATTACACCAAGTGGATTGGCCCTTAAATCCACCGAAATCAGAAACAAATAATACCACAAGACAGCGGTTCAGACTGTCTTGTGGCATCACATCTACAGGAAATGAAGAAGTGAAAAAGGTCTAATTTTGAGTCTGAGGCACACTCATGCAATCGACTCTCTGATTGGGGGCAAAACCAGCCATTTGATAAATCTCTGGCCGAACACGAATACCTTGACTGCCCCCTGTGGGATTGACATACGTCACTGCTCGCGTTTCTTGAAGTTCAGGGAAACGCGATTTGAGACTGCTATAGAATTGCCTGGAAATGGACCGTTTGAACTGTAATCTCGGTGAATATCTGAATGCTTCCGCGCTGATAATCGGTTTTCCTTTGGCCTCTGTCACACCACTCGACAGACCGCCCAGTAATGAAAGAGAATAATTGCTCTGAGAAAATCCAGCGCCGCCACTTGGGAAAGTAGTATTGGAGCCTACTGAGACCCCCTTCATACCGCCATCAATAATGATCACATCTACGTCCCAGGGTAATATTTCAGCAATGGCGGCACAGTAAACCTGATCCCAGTTCCTATTCTGATGCCCCTCAATACTCACTTTGCCCACATAAGCATAATTCGCCTTCTTGAAAACGCGCCGGTCAATGTCATCCGCATACAACACGATCAATGGCTTGCCCACAGGGCGACGTTCACGCACAAGAGAATTGGCAATCTGAAAACCCCGGCCATGGTGATAATTATCCGCTGCACCAAAAACCAATCCAATCTGGTTAAAAACCCCTGGAATAATGCTCAGCAATCCACGATACGGCACTGCTTCCAATGTATGTCGCAGCTGATCCATATCCTCCGGGTCTCTGGGATTGAATGACCGCTCATACACGGACTTATCCTCAGTGGGGCCGTTGGCATAAAATGCCTCTGAACGCCCCCAACCGCCATGATTCCAGTAGGGTAAATAAGGCGACATGGGCGATACAACACCTGTTCGAGTTTTGTAATTCACATTCACAGACGAATTGGAGTACCCACCCATTCCAACGCCTGTGCCTCCGCTGCCTCCTGAACCACCATAAGCCGCTGCAGAGCCTCCTGCCCCACCATAGGCGGTTGAATTCGAATTGGAATTAGAGCTCGCATTGGAGCCCTCTAGATAGTTTGTGGTCTGGTTGATCGGGGACCTAACGGCCTTACCAACATCCAGATAGGCATTGCCATTGTTGTTGATTTTTCCGACAGAGGAACCATTCATGAGCATATTGTTCATCTGCCCGGTTGCATCTCCGTTATTGACAACCTTCTGAGTGTTCTCTGTGTAATTCGTGGGTAGAGGATTCGGCGGGGGGAAACTCGCCATTGCAGTTACTGCAAAACACAGCGTACATCCAAGTACTCCCATTGTTCTTTTCATCATTGCACTCCTTTTACAAATGAAGAATCGGTTTTGACGTGGCAAACTAAACGAAGTCTGCCTATGTTCGTCTATATAAACTAACCCCATATCCTTATGCGGTCTGTAATATCACCTATAGGCAGTATCTCCTCATATTGAGTTGCTGAACTAGATAATAGAATGGTGTGCTTTTGTAAGCATCCCTTCCTCGATGCCCCATCCTCCTATGATGAGGTTTACCAGTAGACTTCACTTTATGTATTTTGATAAACCAAGAAGTTGCTGTCAACTATAAAAAAGGGTTCTTTTCTAAGTTACCAAAAAAACAATTTACGTATAAATATGTGTTTTTCGAGGTAGCCTATTGCACACAGGACGGATTTAGGCTAGCATTAGAGGTTTTACGGGGTGTAGCTCAGCTTGGTAGAGCGCCTGGTTTGGGACCAGGAGGCCGTAGGTTCGAATCCTATCACCCCGATTTTTCTCTGCCCAGACCATGACTTTTTCATGCCTGCACACCGCTTATTTTTTTTCTGATCGCCTGTCTTTTCACTCGCCAAGGATGTGCCCCAAAAAAAGCTTTGAGAGGACGCCTACAAAAGTCCTGCTAGATCACGTCTTTCAGTTCGCGGCGACGAAGAAACTCGTGCGCACTGCCCGCCCTAAGAAATACATTTGACTGTTTTTCCTGCGATATCGTCGAATAAGATGGAGCGTTCTTCTTGGCACGCGCCAACTGGTTTTGAATCGAGACATTGTCCGGTTCAATCGTTATGGGTTAACTCCAGCGTCTTCTCTTCCAAGGTCCCAAGCACACCCTTTGACTCCCCCGGGTCCACAACCAATGCCCTGCCAGGTTCGTACTCATAAATATGAATCCAATTATCACCCAAAGCTCGTATATGTACCATAATTGATGCCCTCCAAAATGAGTCAAAATCAGTCACGTTGCAGACCGCCTCGTAAGAAAGTAACACATAATTTTTTTCCCTAGGCGTAACACATGGGGTCTAGAGACGTCTTATATTTTGAAAGCCCAGATTGGACTTAGCGTCTGATTGAAAATACCAGAAGCGTCAGCATCTATCCTGGCCTGTTTTTTTTTGAGTGTGTAACGAATCCTGGTATGGATCGTCTTATTGATTATAATACGCAGACTGCGGATATGTAAGTATAATTGGACCTCGCCTCTGTTGATTGAAAGGTCTTGCTGTGAAGAAATCTCGTAAGTGGATGATCGTGATCATTGTAGTACTGGTGGGCGGAGGTTTAATCCAGGTCGGATTAAAGAGCAGGGCAAAGAACTCAAAGGCTGCTACATCAGTCCGTTTGGAACATCCCAAACTTGATGTGCTTACCGAATCCATTAGCGCACCCGGCGAGATCGAAGCCCAAACCAATGTGGAGATCAGCGCGAAGGTATCTGCACGCATCTTGGCCCTGCCCTTCGAAGAAGGAGACAGAGTCACAAAGGGTGATCCCAATGCGACACCCCCGATTCCACCCTCCGTACTCGTACGTATGGATTCTCGGGATCTTGACAGTCGGTTGAGATCCGCTGTGGCGAACCGCGAAGCTCAGGCCGCTCAGATCAGAGTGGAAACGGAGCGTGCCAATGGCCAGTGCAGCAGTCTCACGGGTCTGGAGCTCCAGCTCAAACAACGTGAACGTGATCTTGCTCGCCAGACACAATTACTCGAAACACAGGATGTCAGCCAGTCGGCCTATGATGAAGCCAAATTAACATTTGAGCAACTCGAAACACAGGTCCAAACCCAAAACTACGCCTGCACAGCATCAAGGGTTAACCTGGAAGTACTTCAGTATCGTCTTGATGCCGCGGATGCCGGCATTGAACAGGCCAATGAGGCGCTAACACACACCATTATAACGTCCCCAATTGACGGCATCATTACGCGGCTTAACGCAGAGGTTGGCGAAATTGTCATGACAGGCACTATGAACAATGCAGGCACGGTAATCCTTGAAGTGGCAGATTTATCACGCATGCTCGTTGTCGCACAGGTCGGGGAAGCGGATGTGGGAAAATTAGGCAAAAGACAAAAGGCCAAAGTCACTGTCCAAGCCTTTCCAGATGATACATTTTACGGGAATTTGGATACGATTGCCTTAAAACATCGTATGTCAAATACTGGCACCAAATACTATCGCACCGAAATTCTATTGAATGATGATCCCAATGTGCCCAAGTTGTACACAGGGCTCACAGCTCACGTTGAGATTGAAACCCTCACACATGAAAACATCCTGATTGTACCAAGCCAGGCTGTTCTGGCCCGTAAAATAGATGACCTGCCTCTTGACATCCGAAAACTGCCCGAGGTAGAAAAAGACAAGACCGTGACAACTGTGGTGTATCGGCTTATTGATGGCAAGGCCAAGGTCACGCCTGTCACGTTGGGTTCCGGCAATCTGACGCACAGAATCATCACAGCGGGCCTGTCCGTAGAAGATCAGATTGTAATCGGTCCCTACCGGGTCTTGGACGGCCTCAAACACGATCAGGCCCTCAAGGACGAAGAACTCGAATCCTCAAAAGACAAGGCAGATCCCAATGACGCCAACGACACCTAATCATGTCATCATCACGTTGCAGGATGTCAGGCGTGAATACAATCTCGGTGTTGAGTGTATCCACGCCCTGGACGGGGTAAACCTGGAACTCAAAGACAATGAGTACGTAGCCATCATGGGCCATTCAGGGTCCGGTAAGAGCACACTCATGAATGTACTGGGCTGCCTGGATCGCGCTACCTCGGGCTCGTATGTTCTGGATGGCGAAGACACCACACAAATGAACGACGCTGCCCTGGCCAGGGTGCGCAATGAACGCATTGGTTTTGTATTCCAATCCTTTGAGCTACTGGGGCAATTGTCTGCTTGCCGTAACGTGGAAATGCCTCTTATCTATGCCAACAACGGATGGTTGTCCAGGCGAAAAATCGCGAGAGAAGCCCTGGAACGTGTGGGACTCAAGGACCGCATGCACCACAAGCCCAATCAATTGTCTGGAGGTGAAAAACAGCGAGTGGCCATAGCACGTGCCCTGATCTGCAAACCCAGCATTTTGCTGGCGGATGAACCCACGGGTAATCTAGACACAAAAACAAGTCACGAGATCATGACCCTGTTCAGTCGACTTCATGATGAAGGCCAAACCATTATCATGGTGACACACGAGGAAGATATCGCCTGCCACGCAGACCGGATCATCCGAATGCAGGATGGCAAGGTAATCAGTGACCTGCCCACGGCTAAGGATCCGGCCAGCAAGTACCGCAAAGCCACACACACGAAGGAGGCTCAGGCATGATCCATCTCAAGCGTGTACTCAATGCAATCCTCCGTTGGATCCTGGGATTCTTACGTGTCCTCTATCAGAGTATCCATCTGGCCCTGAGCCAAATCTGGGCCAATAAGACCCGGGCCGTATTAACCATGCTCGGTATCATCATTGCCGTAGCCTCAGTCACGGCGGTCATTGCTGCGTTGAGCGGGCTGAAAGCCAAAGTCCTGTCCCAAGTCGAAACGTTCGGTACGAACACCATTTTTATCATGCCAACCCGACCCAACGAAGGCCCCAAACAACACGCGTCATGGTGGGAGATTCGATTCGAACCCCACCAATTTGACGACCTTCTGGAGCACTGCCCTTCCATCGAAAGGATTGGCAAGCAGTCCGGGGGCGGACAGCATACGGTCAGTTTTCGGGATAAGTCCGAAGAAAACGTCAATGTCACCGGCATTGAGCCGGCCTGCCATCAGATCGAGGGGCGGACTTACCTACTGGGGCGTCCCCTGTCACTCATGGATGAAATGCAAGCTCGCCAGGTCTGTATCATCGGGCCAAGATTACAAAATGAACTGCGTCTCAAACGAGACTGCATTGGCCAGCGCATCCTGATTGGACACAACGCCTTTATCATTGTGGGCGTTATTGAACCCAAACCCAAAGGGCCTTTTGGTGACGGTGGCAGTGAGAATTATGAGATTTTTATTCCCTTCAAGACCAACCTCAAGCTGCAACCTCACCCCTGGATTTATGCCATTGCAGAGAGCCGATCCCCAGAGGTATCAGAAGACGCCGTGGCAGAGCTGCGTTTCTTTTTCAGGCGCACACGGAATATCAAGCCAGGTGACCCTGACACCTTCCGAGTCGAATCCCTCAAGAGTGCTTTGGAACAATTCAACAAGATCGCCATCCTGGTGACCATGGTGGCAGGCGGCATTGTGGGGATCTCACTGCTGGTCGGCGGTGTGGGCATTATGAATATCATGCTGGTGTCGGTGTCCGAACGCACGCGTGAAATCGGATTGCGCAAGGCAGTCGGTGCACGAAAATCAGCGATCTTGACCCAGTTTTTGATTGAATCCGTGGTACTCTGCTTTGTCGGAGGCTTGATCGGTGTGGGTTTTGGCTATTTACTGACACAAGCCATTGCCAACATCCCCAAGGCCGAGTTGGACATGGCACATATCCCTTGGCAGGCCGTGGCCATCAGTTTTGCCTTCTCAGGTACTGTAGGCATTTTCTTTGGCATGTTCCCCGCGATCAAGGCAGCACGTCTTGATCCCATTGAGGCGCTCAGACATGAATAGAATTATCCTGTCACTCGCAATCGCAATAATGGTGTTTGGCTGCAAACGATCTTCTTACATGGATGACCTTGTCTCCGATCAGACCAAAACTTCTATCAAAACCATAAAACCGCTTGTTCTCGAACCCAAACCAGAGGTCAATGAACCGGCCCAGGCCGAGCCCAATGCACCTGCGCCGGCCACACAGGTCATCACACTGGAACAGTGTCGCGCCCTGGCCCTGGAAAACAACCTGGAACTCAAGGCCCAACTCATTGCGCCCACACTGGCCCAAGAATCGCTTAATCAGGAACGTGCCAAATTTGAGGCGGCGTTTTCGTCCGGGATTAATTATTACAAGGGAGATAGCCCATCATTATCTCGACTTGAAAGCAATCAACAAGACCAAATGACTATCACTACAGGAATTGCGGCACCATTGGTTACCGGTGGCACGGCCTCATTGAATACGACTGATAACCGATGGCATTCTGATAACCCTTTTGTGAACCTGGATACCAGTTACTCGCCCAGAGCCGCCATGTCCCTGACCCAACCATTACTCCAGGGCGGCGGGCAGAAAACTGCCAAGTACTCGATCCGCATTGCAGGCCTAAATCAGGCCCAAACACAGGCCCAGACCAAACTGGAGGTGATTCGTATTGTAGCTGCCATGGACCGTGTGTACTGGCGATTGTATGCCGCCCAAAAGACCCTGGACGTGCGTGAGCAGCAACTTGAACTGGCCCAGAACCAACTGACCAAAGCCGAGAATCAGGTGAACGCGGGCATCAGTGCCCCGGTGGAGATTGTCCGGGCCCAGGCCGGGGTCGCGCAGCAAGCAGAGGCCATTATTGTGGCCCAGAACACGCTGGCCGATCGTCAGCGTTCACTCAAACGTGTGATCAACAAGGCCGGCTTGGCCATGCAAACACGCACCAAGATGGTGCCTGATACCGAACCCGTGCCCGTGGCCTATGCCCTGGATCCGAACCGCATGTTGACCAGTGCGTTTAAACATCGTATGGAACTGCTGCAGTATGAACTCCAGTTGCTCCAGGACGACCAGACAATTGACTACCTGAAGAACCTGTCATTGCCTGTGGCCACCATGAACTACACGTACAATGTAAGGGGTCTCGGCGCAACCCGTGACGAGTCGTATGATCTGCTTCGGGAGAGTCGATTTGCAGACCATACCATGGGTTTGAGTATGCGAATTCCTTTGGGCAATGCTGCGGCCAAGAGCCGGGTAAGAAGGGCCAAATACGAAAAACTCCAGCGACTGATCACACGTAAGAATCGAAAATCCCTGATCGAATATGAAGTGCTCAATGCCCTGGACCAGGTTGAAACCAATTGGCAGCGTATCATGGCCAGTCAGCAAAACACCGTACTCAGTAATCTTGTGTATGAAGCAGAAAAACGCCAGTTTGAACAGGGCTTGCGTACCTCCACGGATGTGTTGGACGCTCAAACCACATTGGCGAATGCCCAGTTGTCTGAACTATCTGCACTGGTGGAATACCAGATTTCCCTCGTAGACCTGGCCTATGCCACAGGCACATTACTGGGCGCTGCCCAGGTTGAATGGGACCCGATTGTTCCCGTTATTCAGTAGACTGAACAGGCTTCTGAATCGCTTTTTTTTGAGTGGGCTTGACCTGTTGCGACCTTTGTTTGTTGGGGGGGTGAAGACGAACACGATTGTCTTGAAGCAATGCCATGAGTTCCTTTTCGTACCGCTTCCACTTCTTCATCTGATTGGCCTCTAACACAGAAGCTATCCCTTGATTCATGTGACGAAGATCTTGATTGATCTGGGGACGTGCTTTTTTTCGGACCTGCTCCAGTGAAACCACACATTTCCGCAACATGGGTTTAATCTGTTCTGCCTGGGGTTTTTTGAGCTTGAGTTGATATTCCAGTCTACGCATGGCGCGATTGATTGTCACAGTCTGGGGCACAGCAGCCTTTGGCTTTTGATTTGAAAACCACAAAAACATGCCTGACGCCCCAATGGCCATGCCTGCAAGCAAAATGATGATCGAAAAGAAGGCCATTCGCCAATAGAGTGCACGTTTGAGTAGTAAGGCAGGATTTGCCAAGTCTTCAACGGGTTTCATTGAACCACCCATGAGATGGAATTGGCCACTTCCAACAGGGGATGGGCTGTCGTCAAATACCGGATCACTGCCATGGCAGCCAACGACACGGCCACTGTCGATGCAATGGCAGCAAACCAAGCCAACGGCCGTTGCATCAGGGCAACCGTATAGGACTCGTTGGCGCACAACAGGGCCATGACCTGGTCAGTCACATCAACCGTTGGACATGTTTCGTGCCGTGCCCGCGCCTGCAATATGCTAATCTGTTTAATCATCGTTTTTATATTCCCTTTTATATTCCCTCAAAATCCTATTTTGATACCAGCGTCAATCATCTTTTCAAGTTTCCTCCTGGCACGCAAACACTGAACCTTGACCATGGACTCAGACCACCCTATTTTCCGGGCCGTTTGGGCCACATCCAGTTCCTCAATATAGCGAAACGTCAACACCAATCGATCACGAGGCGTCAATTGCGATAATAAACGATGTAATAATTCACCTGCTTCAAACGCTTCGATACTCGAATTGGCCTCTGCAATCTGAGACCAGTGTTCTGGGGTTAAGCTCTGGCATTTGTTGTGGCGAGCCTCCAGCTTCCAAAATCGATACCCGACACGCACCGCAATCCGGCTTAGCCAATGCTCAAAGGGAGCCAAACCTCGATACCCTCTTAGATGCAGATACACCTCAACAAATACGTCCTGAACCAGTTCTTCATGCACCAGAGGGTCTCGACTGAAACGCCACATCAGTCTGGCCACCTGCGTCTGGTGACGATCTACCAAAATTTGATACGCCTGCGTATCCCCGGAACAGATCTTCTGAACCTCATCCCAGTCATTAGCTGCCACATCAGATGGACTATTATCTGCCCTGATATTCACGTGCCCCACAAATCTTTATCCAGTCAAAACCACAATCACGACTGCCAAGATTAAGCATGGGCCAGGATTCAAGCAACAAAAAACTTACTCCAAATAGCCATGAGCAGGACAATGCTGCGATTCGAAGGTCTATAAACAGAAGTATGCCCATGCCCATCCCAACGTTACACCTTCCTGAAAGTTTTTTGCCTTCACACCGAACTGCCTATTTTAACAAAGCCTGCCTGCTTTGAGCCAAACCCGCATCCATCCGAGGAAAGCCCGATAAAAGCAAATGCCCAAGGTAATATTTGCGATTTTCTCCTTTTCGCGTTGCGCAATGCCTTGATTTGGGTACTAAATTAAGTTAAGTTCGGACCCTTGATTCTATGTCTGGGCAAGGCAAGTATGGCGTAAGTGTTGATCACTAGGATACTGAATACAGGGAGGTTTGGTCTTTCCCTGCTTCACAAGCCTCTAAACTTGGGTCTTCAAACAACCGAACGCTATGTAATCAGGCCTATGTAGAATTTTGTCGGGGCAGACGATGGGTCACATATGCATTTAACTTGTGTTTTGTTACAAAAATCGCTCATTCGTAGGACAATGGATACCGCATGACAACCGAAACAAATTATGACACTATCTTTGGCAGAAATGCAGTGGATCAGGGTCTCTGTTCAAAAGAGGAACTGAAATACGCAGTGGCCAAACTCAAAGGCCGTGCTAAAGATAATCCTGTCCTGCTGAAAGACATACTTGTAGCCCTGGGATTTATCACAAAATCTCAAGCAAAACGACTGATTATTCATATCAAGCAGAATAAATCTGCCGTGCAACAGATTCCAGGATATAAAATCCTGGGAAAGATTGGGGCTGGCGCCATGGCTTTTGTGTATAAAGCCCAGCAAATCAGCCTGAATCGGACTGTCGCCATCAAACTTCTACCTCAAAGATTCAGCGAAAACGCCGAATATGTGCGTCGCTTCTACAAAGAAGGACAGGCCGCTGGAAAATTACACCACAATAACATTGTGCAAGCGATTGATGTGGGTGAATCCGGGAGATACCACTACTTTGTAATGGAATTTGTAGAAGGTAAGACCATTTCCGACGATCTCGTCGCAGGGCAGGTCTACAGCGAGCAAGATGCCCTGGACATTATCATCCAGGTTGCCCAAGCACTGGAACATGCCCACAGTGTTGAACTGGTTCACCGCGATGTCAAGCCCAAGAACATCATGATCACGAGTGAAGGCATAGCCAAGCTGGCTGACATGGGGCTTGCACGGGAAACCACGGACATTGAAGCAGCTGAAAGTGAAAAGGGCAAGGCTTACGGCACGCCCTACTACATTGCACCCGAACAAATCCGAGGCGCGATTGATATTGACGGACGCGCCGACATTTACGGCCTGGGTGCGACCTTCTATCACATGGTCACAGGACGTGTGCCCTTCATGGCAGACGATTCAGCTGGTATCATGAAAAAGCACCTGCGGGAACGTCTCATCCCACCAGATCACATCAATACGTCTCTATCTGCGGGCCTCTCTGAAGTCATTGAGATCATGATGGCCAAGGATCGTGATGACCGTTACAAAAATGCCAAAGAGCTACTCATTGACCTGGAAGCCCTGCGTCGCGGCGAACAACCTTTGCAGGCTCGCAAACGCTTTGATGTTTCCATGCTGGAGCAACTCGAAGAAGGTGAAAATCTGGAATCATCCAACAATGACTATCTTGAAGAGATGCTCGCCAAATACAAGACTCTGGTCATAGTTCTGGGTGCCGTATCCGGCCTATCTATCCTCATTATTATTCTGATGCTCTTGATCTGATAAAACACTCAGCTGTCAGCTCACAGCCTTCAGCCAATGAATCTCCCCGCCGCAAGCAGCGGGGTATCATGGCGGACTATAATCCAATTATCGCCGCAAGCGGCGGGGAACTAACCCCTAAGAGATTAGACGTAATCTCGTCGGATTATTTTGCTGCAGGCAATGCCGTGTTTCGAGCGGGCAGGTCCTTGCAGACTTTTTTGCGTACAATCTTTTTGAATTGTTTTTCTACGCTTGGCGACATGGCATTACCTGCGACACCACCAAGTACACCACCGATCACGCCACCAGCGAGTCTGTCACCTGAATCGCCGCCTCCCAGCACAGCGCCTGCAGCAGCACCCACAGCAGCACCCAAAATCGTACTCGCGGTCTTGCCTGTACTACCTGAACCATCGCCAGCCCATAGAATGGTTCCATCTTCCACGCGCACCAGCTTGGCTGTCACACTGATTTTTTGCTCAAACTCGGGCACTGACACCATCATCACCACAGGCACATTTAAAATTCGCCCTGCTTGGGAAGGATCAATATCGTTGGTAATGCCAGAGGCCTGGAATTCTTGCTCCTTGAGCAGTCCTTTGATCTGCGTTCGCTCCACACAGGCATAGCCTTTACTCATCAATTCCATCTCGAACATGTTGGCGATTTGGTTTTTTACAGCTTCATTGTATACCATCCCTGTGGGAGACAACACAGCCACCTTGGTGACGGAAGAAAAGTCATACCCTGCCAGCACAAAACTCTCCCCCTCTTGCGACGCACATCCACCCACCATCAAGACACCAGTCAAAACAAGCAAACTTAACGATCTCATAAACAACCTCCTAAATAATAACCAAAGGCATTCTCATTAAAAGATAATAAATAAACCATTTTTTCTAACCCTGTCAACTCAATTCACTTGGTGCCCCCGACAAAAGGAGCGTTTAGAAAAGCCTGCTATTAAATAATAGGCCTCACACCCCCTAATGGTTACACATAAATCCCAAAAACGTGGCGATTCTTCAGTCATACGCAAGTTTTCTCCCTTGCCCTACGTCTTTAATACAGGTACGATTCTTTATATTTTAGAGACCCTAGATTGAAAGCGTATAGCATGGAACACTGGTGGCAACAGGACATAAACGCCGTTGAAAAGACATTAAGCTCCCATATCGAAAAGGGTCTCACCACACAACAGGTGCTTGAGCTTCACCAGACGCATGGTCCCAATGAACTCCAGCAAGGCGAGTCCGTACCAGCCTGGAAACTCTTTATGAGTCAGTTTACCGGGTTTATGGTGTGGGTGCTTTTGGCCGCAGCTGTGATTTCTGCCATTTCGAAGGAGTGGGCCGACGTGGGCATTATCCTCGCCATTGTTTTACTCAATGGCGTCCTGGGATTCATTCAGGAGTTTCGCGCGGAAAAATCATTGAGCGCACTCAAGCAACTGGCCAGCCCCATGTCTAAGGTAATTCGTAATGGCCGGGCCCAGGTACTGCCCTCTTCCGAACTGGTACCGGGAGACCTCATAGAGCTGGAAGCAGGCGACAACATCCCTGCAGACGGCCGTTTAATCTGGATCACATCCCATTGTGCGGTGCAGGAAGCCAGCTTGACTGGTGAATCCAGTGCTGTCTCCAAATCCACAGCCCCCTTGGATGACAATGCCACGCTGGCTGACCGCGTTAACATGGTCTATATGGGCACCTCAGTCTCCAATGGGCGAGCCAGAGCGCTTGTCACGGCCACAGGTATGGACACTGAGCTGGGCAAAATTGCCGGCATGATGGATGATATCAAAGAAGAAATGACACCCCTTCAGAAGAAGCTTGAACACTTTGGTAAAGTGATTGTAGCAGTGTGTCTGGTACTTGTGGGCCTAGTGTTTGTTCTGGGTGTGTACCATGGAGAATCACTTAAGGAAAGCCTGCTCATTGCGGTCAGCCTGGCGGTCGCCGCCATTCCTGAAGGCCTGCCTGCCGTGGTCACCATTGCCCTGGCCCTGGGTGTACAACGCATGGTCAAACGTCACGCACTGATCCGAAAACTACCCTCCGTGGAAACGCTTGGCTGCACCACGGTCATCTGTTCTGACAAAACCGGCACACTCACCAAAAACGAAATGACCGTACAAACAGTATACACGGGGTTTCAATGGTTTGAGGTGACAGGTACAGGCTACCGTCCGGAAGGCCAATTTCAGCAGAATGATCAACCTATCCAACTGGATGCGAATCCAGATCTTGTACGCACATTACACATTGGTGTGCTGTGTAACGGCGCCCAGCTCATGCATGACAAGGGCACGCACCAGATCATGGGCGACCCCACAGAAGGCTGCCTGCTCACAGCCGGCGCCAAGGCAGCCCTTCTCAAGAAAGATCTGGAAGCCAAATTTCCCTTTGTGGACGAGATTCCCTTTGACTCAGATCGCAAAAAAATGACCGTCATCCGAACGGATAAAGATCAGCATGTTGCCTACTGCAAAGGCGCCCCTGATCAATTGCTCAAAAACTGCACGCACATTCAATGTCAAGGTGAGGTACGTCCGCTCAACGATCAAGATCGGGAGACCCTGCTCGCCGCCAATAATGAATTGGCAGACAAGGCCATGCGCGTACTCGGTGCCGCCTATCGCCCCCTTGAAAAAACAGTCACCGACTACACCGTCGAAACGGTAGAGACCCAGCTCGTCTTTGCGGGCCTGTTTGGCGTGATGGACCCGCCCCGTGAAGAAGTCAAGGTGGCCATTGCTGAGTGTCAACAGGCTGGCATCATACCTGTCATGATCACAGGGGACCACAAGAATACGGCCGTAGCCATCGCCAGAAAGCTCGGATTCTTTAGCGACACGAGTCTGGCCCTATCCGGCGAAGAACTGGACGATCTCGACGACGACCAACTCAAGGACACGGTCTCAACGATAGCCGTATATGCCCGTGTCACTCCGGCGCACAAGCTCCGTGTAGTGCGAGCCTGGCGTTCCCTGGGGCAAGTCATTGCCATGACAGGCGATGGCGTCAATGACGCACCAGCCGTCAAAGAAGCAGACATTGGCGTGGCCATGGGCATCACAGGCACGGATGTCACCAAGGAAGTGGCAGACATGGTCATCACCGACGACAACTACGCCTCCATTGTCGCGGCCGTGGAAGAGGGACGCGGCGTGTACGACAATATTCGCAAGTTTGTACATTACCTGCTGTCATGCAACACGGGCGAAATCCTGCTCATGTTCGCAGCCTCCCTGTTCGGCATGCCCGCCCCCCTGCTGGCCATTCATATCCTGTGGGTCAACCTCGTCACGGATGGCCTGCCGGCCCTGGCCCTGGGCGTGGAAAAAATTGATTCCAATCTCATGGATCGTGCACCCAGACCGCCTGCCGAACCTGTGGTCACCAAACGAGGTGGCCTGCTCATGGTCGCACAGGGTCTGCTCATGGCCATCTGTGCACTGATCACCTTCTGGATTGTCCTGGACGGCAATGAAGACAACCTGCCACGCGCACGCACGTTCGCCTTTGTAACCCTGGCTTGTAGCCAGCTCTTCCATTCATTCAACTGCCGCAACCTGTCAGAATCACTCTTCAAGATTGGCCCGCTCGGCAACCTCCCGCTTGTGGCAGCCACCTCCACCTCATTTTTGATTCAGGTGGCCGTGGTTCATGTCCCCCTGTTGAGTGGATGGTTCAAGACAGAAGCCCTGTCACTTTCTGACTGGGGAATTATCTTAGCGATCGCTTCAATACCCCTCTGGGCCGTAGAAATCGGCAAGCTCATTCGAGCCAAACACTTAAAACTTAAAACTTAAAACCGTTTACCTAAACCAACCCCATTTCCTGGAGATCGGTTTTGCCATAGTTTTCATCTTCGAGAAGATTGGGACGTGCCCCGGCACCATTGGCCAGTTGGTCGCAGCGCTCATTTTCTTTATGACCTGCGTGCCCCTTGACCCACTTGAACGTGACGTCATGTTCATCGCAGATATTCAGGAGCCTGGCCCAAAGGTCTGGATTAATGGCCATCTCTTTTCTGTTGCGCATCCATCCTTTGCTCCGCCATTTCGCAGCCCATCCCTTTTCAATTCCATTGACCACATACTGAGAATCTGTATGAAGCGTGACAGAGCAAGGCTCTTTCAGCGACTCCAAAGCCACAATACTGGCCAAAAGCTCCATGCGATTGTTGGTCGTAAGCCGATATCCCTCAGACAACTCCTTGCGATGTGAACCACACATCATCACCACACCATATCCCCCGGGCCCTGGATTGCCCAGACACCCACCATCCGTGTAAATTGTTACTTTCTGCATACCTACCCTGTAAAAAATGAGTTCTAATCAAGTTGTTTGTTGTTCAATGATAAGAATAAGCATCATAGTCAACCTGGCTTTGGAGGCAAGATTAATTTCGTGTCAAATCCTTCTGGGCCCAAATCGCGCTGGCTGCCCCCAAGGTCAGGATGAAGCCGAATAGGGCCTGCGTCAGCGACAGGCTCTCGTCAAAGATCAGGATGGACATGAGAAGGATGGTAAATGGTTGAACCAAGATGACCAGGGCCGGAATGGTGGCGCCCAGACGACGTACAGCGGCGTAAAAGCAAATGTGACCAAAGGCAATGGCCACGACACTGGACAGGATGAGGATACTCCAAAGCTTCGGCGTTAGACTCAAACACTGACTCACATCTCCGAAACACAGGGCTGCAATGGCCAGGCCCACACCGGAGTACAGGCTGACCACGGAAAAACTGCTTCGAGAGTTGACCTCCTTGAGGCACACACGTATGGACACCGCATAAGCCGCCCAGAAGACAGCTCCAACCAGGGCAATGGCAATGCCCATGGCAGACCCGGATACGGCAAAGTCCGGGCTGTGGTACAATACACCCACCACACCTGTCAGCGCCAACACGAGCCCCAGCCAGAATCTTGGACTTTTAAGTAAGACCCGTTCTTGCGGCACCATGACCATGGACAGAGCCGCGATCCACAGTACGTGGGTCTTGGACAACAACACGCCAAAGGCCGGATTGAGATAGTAGAACATGGCCGCCCAGAAGGTCTGCATGATCACATTCAAGATAGATGGCACCACAGCCATACGCCAGATACGACGATCAAAGCGACCCTGTTGCAAAGACAGCACAAGCATAGGCAGTAGAAACAGCGCGGCCGTATTGTATCGCAATGCATTCTGAGTCCAACTGTCCAGGTATCCGGTTAGATACTTGATCAGGATTGGCCCAATCGACCAGAACACCAGCGCCCCCACACAGGCCAGTGGTCCGATCCAATGTAAACGATGCTTAAAGAAATTCTTCACCACAAGACTGATCCTTTTTTTCGTCAAAAACGTCCCGGAGGTATACAGGCTTAAACGGCCAGAATCAATCAAAATAGCTAAAAGCTGAGCGAAGCGAAGTCCCAAGGGGTCTGAGAGCTGAGAGCTGAGAGCTGAAGGCTGAAGGCTGAAAGCTTTTTTTATTTCTTGTCGCAAAACTAACATGAACCGCACTATAGTGTGAAACAAAGCATTTCCAGTAACCAAACAAGGAAATTGAGATGACGGAGACTGATACATTATAAGGAGACTTATTATGAAAAGCCGAATCATCAAGCTATCCCTGGCAGCCGCCGTTGTGATTGCCTGCACACTGGGTTTCCCCCTCTTGACCAGCACGCAGAACATCGCTCTGGCAGACGTACTCACACGCATTGAGCAGGTGCAAGCATATCTGTACCAAATGAACATGACAATTACCCATAGCGGCGACCTGCCTCCGGGGGTTCCAGAAACTCAGGACATCAAAGCCACTGCCATGATGTCTCAAGAATATGGCACAAAAATGACCATGGATATGGGGATCGTAGGCAAGGAGACCATGGTTCAAGAACAGTATCTTCAACCACAGAACAAACGTATGCTCATGATCATGCCTGTCCAGAAAACATACATGGAAATGGAATTAAATGATCAACTGCTCAAGCAATATAACGAACAAAGCAGGGATCCTCGGTACATGATCGAACAGATTCTGAGGTGTGATTATCAAAAGATCGGAAAATCCACCATCAATGGTATTGAAGTCGAAGGCTTCCAAACCACAGACCCGGCCTATTCAGGCGGCGCCATGGGCGATGTCGATGTCACGGTCTGGGTGGATAGCCAGACCTGGCTGCCTGTCCAGGTAGACATGGACATCACTATTGAGGGTGAACGCAGCATGCACATGGAGGGCAAGATCAGCGATTTCCAGTGGGACATCTCAGTTGACGCCTCTGAATTCAACCCCATCATCCCGGAAGATTACACCACCCTCGGAGGCGGCCCCATCAAGATGCCTGACATGACAGAAGAAACGGCCATCAGCGGACTCAAGCACTTTCGTGAGTATACAGGCCAGTACCCAGAGAGTCTGGGCATCATAGCCTCCATGGGCGAGATGGGAAAATTCATGGATAGCAACACACCGGCATCCAAAGCACTGAAGCAGTCCTTGGAAGGCCTGGACAAAGAAACTTTTGCCAATGCCATGTCGAAAGCCATGCTTGATATCATGATGCCAGTTCAAGCCACCACTGGCTTCTATGCCCAACTGGTTCAACAGAAGAAGGACCCGGCCTACTATGGCGATATCGTGACACCGGACCAACCGGACCTCATCCTCATGCGGTGGCAGATCGAGGACAATCAGTACAGGGTGATTTTCAGCGACCTCACCGCAGAAACCGTCACACGCCAGCAGCTTGCAGAACTGGAGAACGCCCTACCCCAGGAAGAAGCTCAGTAAACAGTCAGTCTCAAGACTGTTCATCTCAGGGCTGAGCCGCGTGGCTCAGCCTTTTTTTTGCGCTGCGTCAGTGCCTCTGCCCAGGCCAACCCATATCCTGATTTAAGCTTGACGCATCCGAGCAGTCGAATATACTGGCCACACATTGATATCTGTTCTAAAATACGGGGCACAGTCAGTCCCATAGGAGTCCAGAACCTCATGATTAAACACGTTTGCTTGACCATACTGATGACCGGCCTGCTTGCATCCATGACCCTAACAGCCCACGCAGAAAACTGGCCAGGCTGGCGCGGCCCGCGCAGTGATGGCACATCCATTGAGAAAAACGTGACCATGGACTGGAATCCTGCTGATGCCACATGGAAGACCGAACTGCCGGGCAAGGGCCATGCGTCTGCCATTGTCTGGGGCAATCGTATCCTGACAGTGACTGCCAAGACAGACACAAAGGAACGCATCCTTCTGTGCCTGGACCGCACAAATGGCGCAATCCTGTGGCAGGAAACCGTGGTGCAGGGACCGCTTCAGAAACTCCACAAGGAAAACAGTTACGCCTCAGGCACACCCATGACTGATGGCAAGCGCGTGTTCATGAATTTTCGCGTGGGCGACAACATTATCGTGGCAGCCCATGATTTTGTCACAGGCAAGCAGATCTGGCGAGTACAGCCAGGCACACATGACGGCGGATGGGGATTCAGCAATGCCCCAGCCCTCTACAAAGACTTGGTCATTGTGGATGGCGACGGCAAGGCCGATTCTTTTTTGATCGCTCTGAACCAAAAGGATGGCACTACTGCCTGGCGCAACGATCGCACACACAAGGGCATCAGTTACAGTGCCCCGTTCATCCGAAAAATCGCTGGAAAGACTCAGATGATTCAGTGCGGGGATCGATGTGTGACAAGCTTCAATCCAGACACGGGCGAATCCCTCTGGACTGTAGACGGACCCTCCGAGGAATTTGCAGCCACGCCTGTATACAACGAAGCAACGGGTCTCCTGTATATCAGCAGCAGTTGGCCCAAAACGAGACTCATGGCCATACGGCCCGATGGTCAGGGCAATGTCACCAAAACCCACGTGGTCTGGTCCGACACCAAGGGCGCGCCCTATGTCCCCTCCATGTTGGCGGTTGGGAATTTCCTGCTCACCATTAACCGTGGCGGCAATGCATTTTTCTACGAAGCGGCCACGGGCGAAGTCCTCTGGAAGGAAAAGCTAGGACGTCACCACGCCTCCCCCGTTCTGATAGACGGACAAATTGTCTGCATCAATGATGATGGACAGATCAACATGATCCAGTCGGGTCGGACATTCAAGCGTGTGGCCACCTATGAACTCGGCGAATCCTGTTATGCCTCACCCGCGATCAGCAATGGTCAGGTCTTCATCCGCGGCTTCAAGCACCTCTTCTGCTTCGGCCGGAAGCATGTGGCTCCGAGATAGAACGTCGATAACGACATCTCCTGTATTATTCGATTTTCTCCCCTTCAAGAACAATGTCACGTCTTCCTCCGATGTGGAAATTGACCACGGACAAAGTCAATGTGTCACTCTCAGGGGAGAACTGGACACGAGCCGAAAACTGTCGCGCTGTACCGGATTGGCGAAACAGAAACAACAGGCCACTAAATAACCCTATGTTTCGAACTCAAGCCTTCTTCGGATAATACTCCCCGGCCTGTTTGTCAAGGCGGTCATTAACCTTTAGATCTGGAAACTGCTGATTGAAACCGTGGACTCGCAGGGATAGCTTGCCCTTTTTTCCGCGGTCTGTTCGGTAGTGAACGTACACGAATTCTTCGAGATGGGCCGTACCTTCTTCGGAGCTGTTTCGATCCACCATCTTGTGTTTGATCTTGATGACAGTGCCTTGCCATACCTCGGCCTTTTTGCGAGCTTGGAACCAGGTTAAAAGGGCCGTGAATGCACCCACCACAACCACGACTAGTATAATCAGTCCGATGTTTTCCAAATTCATTCTCCTTCACTGCTTTTAACGATTTGCTGCCATTTCAGCGACTTTTCCCAGACGACGAGGCACAGCGGATTACGTAGACTTCCTGAATATTAATCGTCTATTTATTGTACGGGATTATTGGGGAGGACACAATGTGAATACTGGCTGCTCTGTAACACGTTGGCCATATGGTCAATGTCACGGCACAGACCCAGCGCGTCATTAAATGGCCCCCCCAAAAAGAACAGATCATAGGCGATGAGGATGCCGCCAAAATGATCACACGACCCTACTGCAAAGAATGGAAAATCTGGTAGTGTACTGGCCTGATGGCTGACAGCTCTCATATTTTCTTTTTTGCAAAGTGCCGTGAACACGATAACCACCTTGTATTGCTTCTGTCAAACTCGCAGGAGAGCAGTTGGACGACACTTTGGCACGTCTATTTGAGTGAAACATTGCAATTTCCCCCTTTTTCCGTATAATTGCGACTTTTATTCTGATGCAGGTAAAATCCATGAAAACTCGAAGCACCATGATAAACCGCCTGGCAGACAGCATTGCCTGCGTACATCGGAATCACCCGATTCGTGTGGGCATTGATGGATTTGCAGCAACTGGTAAGACCACTCTGGCCAATGAACTGGTCACCCCGCTGGAGCAGCGTGGACGTGTGGTGCTTCGAATCTCCATTGATGGTTTCCACAACCCTGCTGAAATTCGCCACAGGAAGGGTCGTGACTGCCCTGTTGGCTATTACCACGACTCATTTAATCATGAGGCCATTGTGAGGCATGTACTCATACCGCTTGGTCCCAATGGCAATCGCCGGTATAAATCCGAGAACTACGATTATCTGGCCAGCACGCAGGTTGAAGCAGATTGGAAAGAAGCGCCTAGTGATGCTATCCTTTTGTTCGACGGGATTTTTCTACACAGGCCTGAACTGAAAGGTCATTGGGATTTCACCATTTTTGTGCATACGGATTTTAATATCATGCTGGATCGAGCCTGCCGACGAGATCTCGAAAAATTTCAATCCGTGGATCGGGTGCGTGAGAGTTTTGAGCAGCGATTTATTCCAGGTAGCCAAATGTACCTGGAGCAAGAAGACCCGCACAACCAGGCACATTGTGTCGTCGACAACAATGATGTCTTTCGCCCGATTTTACATAGCACTGATTCCAGCCACAAGACTCCTATCGCGGCTCCATTCTGAACGCTGGCTCGAACGTCACTGGCCCGATCAACCCGGATTCTCTCGGTATCCAGTCTGCGGCACTGAAGAGCCCGTCGGAACCTCTATTCTCACCTTTTCTGGCTGGAAAATTGACATTGTAAAATTTCTTGTACTCAACACCGCGTCGATCCAAATCAGCCATACGATTGCCCATCAAGTTGGACACTTCGATAGACAGAGCATTCTGTGGCTTGAGCAATTTCTTGGGAATGCGTATCCTGTAAGGCGAGGCAATTAGGGTCCCAAGAACCTGGCCATTGAACGTCACGCGGGCCGTTTCGCACACATGGCCTAAATCGAGCCACCAGTAATCGGCATCCACCGATGGACACTCAATCACCTTTTCGTAATGCGCCGTCCCAGAGAAGACCTCCACACCTTCCGCGTCCAGATCAGTCCATGATCCCAAAGAGGCCTCTTCTATGGTCTGTGGCAGGTTTGGACCACCCGTCGCAAAGGTGAGACGCCACGTGCCCTGTACTGTCGCAACCAGACTGCTGGTCGTATAGACATAGGCTGGCCCGTCATGTTCGGTGGCAAGCGTTTTTAGGATCATCGACTGCCCCGGGGCCAACTGCACGTACACTTGAGGGTTGCCCCTGGCTGTCATACGCATGGAGGCCAAGCCACTTTCCTCGGTCATCGGATCAAATAAGACCACAGATTTCATGTCTTGACGGATGAGCGACACCCACTGATCCACAGCCTGAACGCCCCCATTGTTCACAAAATAGAAACGCCCCTGTTCATGGCATCGTCTCTCAAATTTCAGGCCACTGGCCACCATGCGTTCACGTTCAACATGGGCCAGAGATAGTAGCCCACTGAGATCATTCCCAAGCAATACCTGACCTTTTCCAATGTCAGCCTGCTGCACACCACGTGCATCATCGGAAAACTCCAACCGCAGAATCTGCGTCAGAAAAACCTGTCGACGATGGCCCAAATCAGTCAGACCAGGGACGTCTTGAGGAAGTTTATTATGAATCAATATTGTGGCCCCCTGCTCTGCAAGTGCCATGAGCTTGACCAGGGTCTGGGCCGGTATGAACCGACATTTTGGCAGCATAATAGTCTTGTACTGATTACCACCAGATTGAAGCACACCTGACTTAAACGTAACCTTGGCCAATTGTTTATCAGAGATAAAATCAAAGGTGTAGCCAGCCGCCAACATGGTCTCACCCAAAGCACGTACACCAGTGCCCTTGGCACTCCCGTCAAAATGCTGCAGCAGACTTCGGCCTCGCTCCGACCACGTGTCATAAATGGGGTAGTAAAGCAGCACGTCGTTATCAGGAGACCCGGCCTGCATAAAAGACTGGCAACGCGTGACATATTGGTTCAGCTTGGCAAAATCAGTCCAGAAAGGATTGGTCGGTCCAAAATGTACGGACGCATAGAACATCCAACCTGGCCAAGGCTCATTGGCTGGGGAATAGGTTGTCCCGTGATAACACGTGTGATTTATGCCACCCAGTAAGTACTGATCGATCCACTGCTTGGCCTGCTCAAGCGTACCTTGAAAATGTTCATCCATCCAGGTCGCCGCTTCTGAGGAAACCAACCGTTTACCCGTCACATGAGCCGCTGAAGAGGCAAATTTAAATTTAATGAGATCCAACCCTTCTGTTTCGGGAATACCGCTGGCACCATATAAATCCAGGATATTGGCAGGTGAACCATGGGCCTGGTTTCGAACCATGGCCCCTTTGCGACCTGCCCAATCAGACCAGACTTCTGTAAAATCCTCCAACAGAAGATCTGAGATGGTTTCGCGATAATCGCACAACACACGCAATGCATCGTCTGAAGCCGTGCCAAACAGCGAAGGCAGATGGTTCCGCAGATCATACCCACGACGCTTGTTGAATTCGTCCAGCAGATTTTCGGTCCAGTTGGATTCACCAGAGGCATCATCCACCTCATAAGAATCGTTGAAATAGGCACGCAGGGATTTGACTCTGTGCCCTTTGTACGCCTTGTCAAAGTAATTCAGATACGCCTTAGTCGCCCTTTTGGAAAAATGATCAATCACATTGCCTTCCCCGCCAGGTCCGGCTCGCTCCACCATCTTGCCATGCCATCCCATAAATAAGGCGTACAAAGTCCAGCGACCTTCCGGAGCCACCCACTCCAGCAATCCCGCATCATTCACATCTTGGGTCAAGTCCTGCACATCACCTTGATCAGAATAGGCCATGAGTGACAAGAGTGGCAGAGGCTTGTTGAATCGAACCTGTTCAAGGGCCAGACTCTGCAAATCCGCGTTGGTATGAATAGGCTCGCGAAGTTCATTAATACTCAAACGATGACCAACGGCCCGTACCATAGGATTCTGCATTAACGTCACAGGCGTTTCAAGACGCTGCCCCTCCCTCAGTGTAAAGGTCCTATGCTGAATGTTGCGGCAGGCTGTATCAGCCCCCACCCAAGTGCCGCCGAAAGGCCAACCATTGCCAGTGGCCATGTCAATGCCCAGATCCAATTGACCGGCCTGTTCAAGTACAAATTCAAGTTTGTCCATCCATTCATTGCTGAGATACGGGATAAAACGATCCTCATACCCCTTGACTCCATAGATGGGCGTAATTTCCAATCCCCCGAGGCCAACCTCTTCATATTTTCTCATTTCCGTGGCCAGATCTTCTTCGTTCAGGATACTGCCCATCCACCACCAGCGACTCCAAGGTTTGGTCTGATTGGTAATCTCGGGCCAGGCCAGATCAGACTTGGTATCGTTTTTCTTAAGGCTTGATTTTGGGTCATCAGCCCCACATCCTGACATCAAAAGGAGCATAAGAATACAAAAAACAAGCGTCCTGGTATATTTGATTTCCATGTTAATGTCCTTCCATATTCAATGGGCTTGCCACCCTTCCCTATCATACTTTTACCACAAAACCTCGAAATTCAAAAGACCAACCTCAAATGATCACCCTATTTATGGCCTATATCCGCAACTCTGAACCCCGTCAAATTGGCCCGATAATCTGACACCCAAGTAGAATTGCACATGACTGACCGACCTCAACCGCGTGATCTGAGCTATTGTACAGTTAATGCTGCAGGTAATGCCATCAATTGCCGACACAAAACAGGTCATAAGGAAAGAATTACACCGCATGGAAAAGCCTTTTTAGCCAAAACAGAAAGGTATGCCGGAAAGCATGATTCAGTCAATTAAGAATATTGACTACACAGAGGACGACGAATTCTGGACCTTCAGTGTGTCTGACAATGGACCGGGCATAGAGAAAAAAATTCAAAAGGCCGAAGCCGGCTCAATCCCCTGGAGCCACAACTTCCTCGGCATAGATTGGTGCCCCCCTGCTTGAGTTAATCCCACAAAACCTCATCCATTCGGCTAAATCGTGCCGGGTTTTGCGCAAGATTGCCCTGCGTCTCACGGAGATACTTCACAGTTCTGTGAGAAGAAACGACAAATTCTCCCAAAAACCTTTAAAAAGACAGCCAATCAATGTACCCTCATGGAGCATTAGGCAAAAAATAAGGAAAAGGTGCATGTTGGAGGTCAGGCTATTATGAAGAAACGCTGTGGTTTTACACTGATTGAGCTTCTTGTGGTGATTGCCATCATTGCCGTACTCATGGGCATTTTGATGCCTGCGCTGCAAAAAGTCAGAAAACAGGCCCGTTCAGTCATGTGTCGAGCCAACCTCAAGCAGTGGGGCTCGATCTGGTCCCTGTACCTCAATGACAGTGAATACAAATTCCCTGTACGATTCAGCAATAGTGGCCGCTGGATCGACACTCTCTGGAACTACTACAAGAATGAGGATTTCCGCCTCTGCCCCTCTGCCTCCAAACCAATAAACGCCACTGGAGGCCCAAATGGCGATGTGAATGGAAGCGACGACGACTGGGGCAGCACCTTCTATGCCTGGGGCAAGCTCAAACCAAACAACAATCGACCGGAAAGTACGTCCGGCAGCTATGGTTTCAATGAATGGCTCAGCACACCTGGCGAGGACCCTTTGTTCGGCGGTCCAAAAGCCTGGCACTACAAGACATCCAATGTGAAGCAGCCCCATCAAATTCCAGTCTTTGCGGATTCCATTTTCTTTTCTGTGCATCCCAGAAACGGAGACACTGTGCCTGCCCAGAATCCCGCAGAATCCGACACATTCATAGCTGATAGAAGTGCGAGCAACTCAATGGGACGTATGTTTATCAACCGGCATGAAGGCTCAATAAACATGCTCCTGCTGGATTTTTCAGTAGACAAGGTCAGACTCAAAAGACTCTTTGGCTACAAATGGCATGCACAATACGTCGTCAATCAAGACATTCCCACAGAATGGCCTCGATGGCTGGCAGGTCTTCCCGATTAATCCTCCAAAAAATACACATAAAAGAAGCCCCGAAACCTCGCTGAAGGGTTTCGGGGCTTTATAATGCCTGTCACCCATGCGCGCGTGGGGCGTAGCCCCACCCACCCTGTTTACTGCACTTCGAGTGCTGCATTTAACCGGTAGGTCCCCCCTGCCCTGGCCTGAAATCTGTGCTGCTTATCCGCATAATGCACGATGCAGGGTCCAGTTTTATTGGCGCGAATTTCGGCCTGGAGGAGCTGCCCGTCTTTCCAGTGAATGGAGATTTCAAAGGCACCGCGTGCTCTCAGACCAATCACTTTGCCTGTAGGCCAGGCCTCGGGTAAGGCGGGCAGAAGCTGAATGTCATAGGCCTTACCCCTTTCACTGAACATGTGGCTCTGAACGAGCATCTCTGCCATACCGGCCGTAGCGCCAAAATTTCCATCGATCTGGAAAGGAGGATGCGCATCAAACAGGTTGGGGTAAATCCCCCCCCCGTTGTTCATGTCCGTGCCTTTGAATCCTGTGGGTGTCATCAAATTACGCAATAAAACGTACGCATGATCGCCATCCAGTAATCTGGCCCAAAAACTGATTTTCCATGCACGGCTCCAACCTGTACCGCCATCACCACGGGCCTGCAAAGACACCTTGGCAGCCTGTGCCAGGGCCGGCGTGCTCAGGGGTGATATCTGACGTCCTGGGTGCAAACCAAACAGGTGCGACACGTGCCTGTGTTTATCGTTTGGATCGTCGATGTCATCCATCCATTCCTGGAGCTGTCCCCATTGACCCACTTTGGGTGCGAGGAGTTTGCCACGTTTGATATCCAGCGCCGCGGCCCACTCGGCATCCTCACCAAGGACCTTGGCGGCCTGTATGGTATTGGTCATCAGATCCCACACAATCATCTGGTCGTATGTCACGCCTTTGCCTTCCGGCCCGTGTTCAGGCGACCAACCATCCGGCGTGACCAGTTCACCTGTGGGCAGGGCCACAAGTCGGTCCTCCCAAAAATGGCACACTTCCTTCAAAATCGGGTAAGCCGTACGTCGTAAATACGCCAAATCCTGACCAAAGGCATAATGCTCCCACACATGCTGACAATACCAGGCACTGCCTGGAGGGTTCCATCGCCAGCTTGATCCCCCATAGATATTGTTTTCGGTTTGCACAGTCCAACCCCGTTCGTTTTTATACTGTGCCTGAGTCGCTTGCTGACGCACCTTGCGCAGGCTATTGATATAGGTCACAAATGGCATGTGGCAATCGGCCAGATTCGTGGGCTCAGCAAGCCAGTAGTTCATCTGGATATTTATATTGGAATGGTAGTCACTGCGCCAAGGCGGCGTATTACTGTGGTTCCAGATCCCTTGGAGATTGGCAGGCAATGTGCCGGGCCTGGATGAGCTGATCAAGAGATACCGTCCATACTGACAGAACAATTCTTCAAGATCCGGATCCGCGGCCTTGTTCTTATGATACGCCAGCAAACGCGCATCCGTGGGTAAAGCCTGCTGCCCTGGTGTTGACCTGCCCAAGTCCAACGAAAACCGGCCAAACAAACTACGGTATTCACGCACATGGCTCAAGAGCAAAGTCTCATAGGATCTCTTGGCAGCCCCTTCAAGCCAACGGGCTAAACGCAGGGTCGGATCTTGAGTACGCCACTTGAGATCAGATCGATTGATATAATTCGTATCTGCCACAAGCAGGATCATAAAACGGGTCACGTCCTTGAGTTTCAACTCCCCTTTTTCAGCCTGAACACGACCCCCCTGAAAAACAATTTTTGCTCGGGCTTCGTAACGCAAGCCATTGCTTAGCGCCCCCGCAATCATCAGGCTGTTGTCCCCAGCCCGAGTGTCAGTTTTATGAGCATCTTTAATTGACACGGACCCTGAAAACTGACCCGGCCGGGTGGCTGTAAACCGCAGCACCATGACCTGATCCGGTCGGCTTACAAATGCCTCACGCACAAATCCCACCCCACCGGCTTCATATTTGACGCGATGCACGCCCGTGGTCAGATCCAGCTCTCTGCGATACTGGGCTGCTTTGCTGGGCATCCCTGAAAGCGTCACAAACAAATCACCAAAGTTCTGATAGTGCCCTGTGTCTTTTTCATCCCCAGTCCAAAAACTCTCTTCATTAAACTGCACATGCTCGGTCTCAACACCGCCAAAGACCATACCGCCCAAGGCCCCATTACCAATGGGTAAGGCCTCAGTCATCCAGTCCTCGGCAGGCTTGTCGTACCACAATTTCAACCCTGATAATGACGTCCTGGCCTGCGATAGCCCCATGGTCGCCCACAACATTCCAATTAATACGCATCGTTGAATGTTTGTTCTCATAATACCACCTATTAGAAATGACCAGATTTAACTCATATGGCTCCAATTCTAACTGAAGTTCTTCAAACTTCAAGCACTTAGGACACTCAACGGTGAACTCAAGAATCAACTTCAAATAGCCTGTATCACTCTCCAGGGATCTATGATAAGATATCCCTTCAGTTATGAACTGAAGATAAGGATCATGAAATGGATTTCGAATCCCTGATAATAAAGGCACAGACGGGCGATGTGACCATACGCACAGATTCACGTCAGGTCAAACCTGGAGATATTTTTGTGGCCATCAACGGCCCCACAGTCAATGGGCACGACTATATCGACCTCGCAGTCAAACAGGGTGCCAGCAGGATTGTCTGTGAAACCCCGACAGCTTCAGATGTGCCTGTCATTCGTGTCCCCAACACGACCCTGGCTGCGGCTCAATTGGCTCAGGCAATCCATCAAAATCCAGCCCAGAATCTGGCGAACCTGGCGGTCACAGGCACCAATGGCAAGACCACAGTCACCTATATGGTGCAGGCATGCTTCGAGGCCGCTGGCCAGGCATGTGGTCTGATTGGCACCATTGCCTATGACTGCGGCGCCGGCAAAACCGCCGCCCCCTTGACAACGCCTGACTGCTTCACACTGGCAGCCCAACAGGCGGCCATGGTTCAGGCCGGCCTAAAGACCATGGTGATAGAGACCAGCAGCCATGCCCTGACCCAGGGCCGTGTTGCAGGGATTGACTTTGAAGCCGCCGCCTTCACAAATCTGACGGGCGACCATTTGGATTATCACATCACCCTGGAAAACTACCTCAATGCCAAGGCCAGCCTCTTTGAAGGACTCAGCAAGAACGCCTTTGCTGTGCTCAATGCAGATGTCCCTCAAGGCCAGATACTGGCGGCACGTACCGCAGCCAATGTCTTGATGTACAGTGTGGATAAGAAAACGGCCTTGTCTGCACGCATCCAATCAATGGACATGTCAGGGACGTCCTACCATTTGCGTTACGGGGGGCTGACCGTCCCTGTGTTTTGTGCTTTGCCAGGTCAGTATAACATCAGTAACCAACTTGCAGCCGCGGGTTTGTGCCTCGCATCAGGCCTTGGACTTGACGTTATTGCTGAGGGTCTGAGCCGCATGACACATGTACCAGGACGTCTGGAAAAACTACGCACGGATGCAGATTTTACCGTTCTGATTGATTATGCCCACACGGACGATGCCCTGAAAAATGTGCTGAGCACTGTGCGTCCCCTGTGTGAAGGACGGCTTCTTGTGGTATTTGGATGTGGCGGTGATCGTGACAAAACCAAACGTCCACGCATGGCGCAAGTGGCCGATCAACTGGCGGATTTGATCATTGTGACCAGTGACAACCCCAGGACCGAATCGCCTGAAACTATCATTCGTGACATCCTCAAGGGATTCACCGGGCCTGTGAACAACAGGGTCCTGGTGGAACCGGACCGCCGAAGCGCCATTGAACAGGCACTCGCTCAGGCTCAGAAGGGTGACACCCTCCTGATTGCAGGCAAGGGACATGAAACCTACCAGATTCTCGGTACCAATACCATCCACTTTAGTGATGCAGAGGTAGCCTTGGCCTATTTGAACAAGCACAAACAACCATGACGCCCACTTCTCTAAGACAACTGGCCCGTTGGCTCAATGCGCGGGACTTACCTGACACGCAGAAAGACTCACTCTGTCTTGGCGTCAGCACAGATTCACGCACCACCCAACCTGGTGACTGTTTTTTTGCTTTAACCGGCGAGCAGGACGGTCATCAGTATGTGGCCAAAGCCTTCAACTGCGGCGCAGTCTCTGCCGTGGTCAGCCGGACCTGCCCGGGCGTAGACCCAACCAACGTCCCGCTGCTCAAGGTGCCAGACACACTCCAGGCCCTTGGCCGATGCGCCCAGGCCTACAGACGACAGGGTAACTACAAAGTTGTGGCCATTACTGGCTCAGTGGGCAAGACTTCCACACGCTGGATCACGGCGCACTGCCTAAGGACAAAATACCAGGTCCACCAATCGCCAAAGAACTTCAACAACTACATCGGTCTACCCATGACCCTTCTCACAGCCCAAGAGACCGATGAAGTGATTGTCGCAGAAATGGGCAGTAATGCACCTGGGGAGATTGCAGACTTATCTCACATTGCAGAGCCGGATGTCGCCGTTGTGACCAATACACATGCCGCCCACCTAGAGGGCTTTGGTTGTCTTGAAGCCATTATGCGGGAGAAACTATCCATCGGCCAAGGCCTCAGGCCATCAGGCCCCCTGTTTGTCAATGCCGATATTCAGGCACTGGCCGACCTGGCTTGTGAACAATATGCCTGCCCTGTGATGTTCGGCCAGAATGCCTACTGTGACATTCCCGTGCAGAACGTCAGGTATCTGGCACACGGATCAAAAGCCACCCTCCAAAACCATGACTTGGAAATACCCCTGCCAGGCCCAGGCAACGTGGTGAACACCGTGGCAGCGTGGGCAGTATGTCGCTATCTTGGAGTCTCCATTGAGGCCTTTGCAGCAGCCATAAAGACCTTGCCGGCCATACCCATGCGAGGCGAAACCCTCATGCTGGATGCTCTCACGGTCATTTCTGATTGCTATAATGCCAATCCTGCGTCCATGAAAAATGCCCTGGCCATTCTCAGCATCCAGGCCAAACCTGACCAGCGCTGCGTATTTATCATGGGTGACATGGCAGAACTTGGCCCTGAAAGCCCAGCCTTACATGAACGACTCGGCGCTAACATCGCTGAATCACGCGTGAACCTGCTCATTTCAGTGGGGCCTTTGTCAAAGAGCGCAGCACAAACCGTTCAGGCAAAAACGAATAATCGGTTGCAGACTGAGTGCTTTGAAGATACCATGTCAGCTTGTACAGCCTTAAAAAGCCTGATTCAAGCCAGAGATTTAATTCTGGTCAAAGGTTCACGATCAGCCCGTTTGGAACAGGCTGTGGATGTGTTGAAATCCTTGAGTTTCGATGTTTGAGTTTGCGTCATGTTATATCATCTTCTTGAATACACGGATGTAGCAGAGAAGCTGCATTTTTATGCGTACAAAGATGTCCTGTTCAGGGCCATCCTGGCCACGCTTTCCAGTCTTGCCATTGCCCTTTATATCGGACCACCCGTCATTCGCTGGCTCATGCGAAAGAAAATTGGCGACCGCCCAGAATTTCACCACGCGGACCTCAACGAACTGACCAAAGACAAGGTTAACACCCCCACCATGGGCGGTCTCATCATCATTTTGTCGACCCTCTTGAGCACATTTCTTTGGGCCAAGCTCAACAATCCGTTCGTACAGAAGGCCATCATCGTCATGATCTGGTTCAGTCTTCTTGGCGGTGCTGACGACTGGCTGAAACTGACTTCCAAATCATTGCATCGCAGTCGTGACGGTTTATACGCCTGGGAAAAATTAATTTACCAAATTGGCGGAGCCGTACTCATTGCTTCGTTTTTATATCTGGATTTTGCCAAAATTGAAGATGGCCGCTCATTCTGGCTGCCCTTTCTCAAAAGTAGTCTGCCCCTGCCCAACTGGTTGTTTGTCGTACTGGGTATCTTCTACCTGTCTGCCACAAGCAATGCGGTGAATCTGGCAGACGGCATGGACGGACTGGCCTCGGGCTGTGTAGCCATGGTCAGCATGGTGCTGGTGGTCCTTTGTTTTGTGGCCTCAGAATCCATGGCCAGGGCAGACTCACAAACCTGGGCCAGCTATCTGCTCCTGCCACATATCCCCCAGGCTGGCGAACTAAGCATCTTTTACGGCGCCATATTGGGGTCGGTACTCGGATTTTTGTGGTTCAACTGCTACCCGGCTCAGACCTTCATGGGGGATGTCGGGTCCCTGCCGTTGGGGGCTGCCATGGGATATGGCGCCCTGGTTACTCGCAACGAAATACTGCTCCTGATCATTGGCGGTGTGTTTGTCATGGAACTTATGAGCGTGGTTTTACAAGTGGGCTACTTCAAATACACAGGCGGCAAACGTCTGTTCAGATGTGCCCCCCTGCACCACCACTTCCATCTGGCAGGCTGGAGCGAACCGCAGGTGGTCGTCCGATTCTGGCTCTTGGGTGCGGCGTTCGCTGCCATTGCCCTGGCCACGCTGAAGATACGATAGGTGCTAGGGATTAGGGTATTAGCCTCAGTCTTATGAACAAACTGCTGGTGTCTCTACATGATCCTCCCTGAAAACAGCCAAGGCCTGGAAAACCTCAATCTCGCAAAAGACCTGACCAAAGCCCTGGAAAAAGTGGAACAGTAACAGGCATCGAACGTCTGACACGGGTCTTGAACGAAAAACCAACTACGAAAAACCAAAAACGCACCACGTTTCCATGTCTACATGGTAAGCAAATGTTCGGCAATTTTTTTTGCAGCATCGGGTGTGGCGACCTGTTCACAGGCCTTGGCCATGGCCAGGCGTGTATCTTCGTTTTTGAGTAGAGGTTCGAGTTCCTCCCAGAGCCACTCTGAACGGTCCTGCAGATCAGGCAAGTCATCAACCATGATGGCAGCGCCCACTTCAACCAGTTTACCCGCATTGATGTACTGATGTTTGTCCTTGTGATAAGGATAGGGGATACAAATCGAAGGCACACGGGATGCGGCATATTCTGCGACGCTCACGGCCCCACTTCGTCCAATAATCACATGGGCAGCAGCCATGAGGTCAGGCATTTGATCATAATAGGGTAGCACATGATAAGACAGCCTGCTTTTTGGCAGACGACCGGACACGTTTTCATAATTATGATGGCCCGTCAGATGTACAACCTGCCACGCATCCGCATAGGCCTCCAAGTCAGGTAAAATCCTGGCCATAGTCTCATTGATACTCTGACACCCGGTAGAGGCCCCTGTAATCAGCAGCATCTTCTTGTGGGGTGCCAGACCGAGTTCGGCCAAAGCCCGTGCTGGCTTCGGATCTGAAAAAGCCTGACGAAGCGGACAGCCATACGCCAACAGATTCGCCTTTTTAAATCCTGTGAATGCCTGCATCGTATCTTCAAAATGGACAAATACAGACTGTGCCCATCTGGCGTTCAATTTGTTGGCCTTGCCTGGCACGCTATCCACGTTAATCAAAGCAATGGGTAAGCCCATTCGGTGGGCTGCCCAGCATACAGGCGACGAAGCAAAGCCACCCACACCCACAACTACGGGATTTTCGCTCTTTTCAAGATGCATACGAGCCACTTTGGCGCTGTCCCAGAATGTTCGGGCAAACCGAATCAGCTGGGCGGGCTTGAGCCCAAGACCCTGAGCAGAAAGTGCTGTGTACCCATAGGACGTCTTCGACAAAATCGTCTCATCAATGGAACGACTACTGCACAGAAAAGAAATCTCACAACGCGGCGCCAGGGTGGTCAACTGCTCAGCCACAGCCAGGGCCGGATAGAGGTGCCCCCCAGTCCCCCCCCCTGCAAAGAAAAATGTCCTTGATACCATAAACCATCCTTGGTAAGCCTTTTGGCGTGTTGTTTAAGACGCAACGAAAATCACTCTGAATAGAGTAATATTAGAGTAGCTGCCCTCCAGAGTCAACGCCAAACTGCACAGCAGAACACCTCACAACAAAACCACACATTTGCGTTTTTGCTTTGAAGCGCTTAGAATTGTCAAACCGTACAGAAAATCTAGAACCCATACGAGCCCGGATTTTGACGGCGCGCTGGTCATCTTCAGAATAGACGAAATCAGACCAGCTGTGGGTGGCTAATACAGAGCCATGTTTTCAAATCTGAGTGATTAGATTGCCTGATTGTCAGCGGCTGTCGGTCAGCCCTCAACTCAGCCTATTATGGGGCCTTTCTTTGGTTGCTTAGCCTGTGATTGGCCCGTCACAGGAATAGGATTTTCCCCGGTAAAACCAAGCAAAAACCGCTTTTTACAGCAATTTGACTAACCGATACTAAGACCAGTGAACAAGAGTCACACGAGAATGGAATAAGGTGACAGGTAAAACTGGTAAGAAGTTCAGAGTTCAAAGTTGTCTTGAGAAAGAGGCTCCAAACCACTCTGAACTTCAAGCCAGATCACTCCAAATATTCAATGACTATCGGTATACCTGCACCCAACTCAGCACATACTGCCACCCCTTCCAGCCATCCACTCGGACAGGCTGATGCTCCATTCTACAAGGTTACGACATCTGATCCATTTTCAGCCCCTTGCGATGGGCCATTATAAATTTCAGATCCACAGAAATCTTGCAAAAGCCAGGGATTTAGCCTATTTTAGCCCTTACAATAATAACGTTTACTGAAGGTATCCATACATGGCATTAAAAAAGGTACGCCCCAAAAACATCGGTCACTATAGTCAGCAGCCCGAGAGGGTTGCGTCACAACAATACCCGATCCTCTTTGACATGGGCCTGCCTGACACACTCGAAGAAGCGATCATCCTGGTCTACGCACTGGCATTCGGCCCCATCGAAAACTCTGTTTTGGTCAAGACCCTGATACAGGCAGGTATGACCCTACCCAGCGGGGCCAAAATCACGTCCCCAAAATTGCTCCCCTTCATTCTATGTCTGCAAAAAGAAGACCTCCTCGTATCACCCTATCTGGATGACTTCGATTCAGACCTGGACGATCTCAAATATGAGGTGGAAAACTTCGAGTGTGATGAGGATCTGCGGTGGGCGACGTTTGATCGCGCCCAGGAAAAAGGCTGGCTGCTGCCCTTTGGACAAATCCTACAGCAGGTTGATCCGGCAGAGATACCTGAAACCGCCATGGAATATAAATGGAGCAATCAGCGTTTTGTGTCTTTGAATCACGCCTGCAGAGACGTGTATCTGGCCATGGAGACCCAGGACCAAGCCACCTTGACGCATCTGATGGGGCTCTGCGAACAGGACCAAACCATTCCAAGTGTGGCTCATGTCTTATTTCCGATCTGTATTGAGCCCCTGCATGCAGACTATCTGCTGCTATTAGACCCGGACACTCAGATCAAACTACTCTATTCGGGCCTGCACGCCAATGTGCTCAACCTGTCGTTATCCCACCCAATTTTTGATTACACGCGTGGTCTGCTCCCCACCTATGCTGCCTACCATGACAACGACGCATTTTCGGCCCTCATCATACACATGGCCGAGCGTGACCTCCTGTGCGGTGACCTGGCAAGTGCCAAGGCGATCTTGGAAACTCACCCCAATGCAGCCAATCCCTTGATGTCAGGCATGTTGGCGGTCTTGACAGGCGAGATCGACACGGCCAAAGAGGCCTTTTCTCTGGCAGTCAAAACACACGGCAAAGGCAAACAGGCTGCAATAAAACACCTCCGAACATTCCCCGCAGTATTGCATGTCACCCTTCTGGTTCAATCGGACAATCTGAATGATCGAACCCTGGCAGAGACCTGGTTAAAGTGGGTTGAACAAAGCTATTGCCCCTACCAGGCCTCTTTCGATTGTCTGTCAATTCTCCTGGCATCTCATGAAAACGCAACAAGTGACATGTTAGACAGCTTTCGTATCACTTCAGAGGCCGCAGATTTGGAAAAGGCCTCATTTTTGATCCTGTTTTTGCTACAACATTATCGTAGTCGCTCAGACATATCACCTGCGGAAGAACAGGTTTTCTCTGACATGACAAATTCAGTCTTGACAACGTTCAAGGAAAATCAAGCCTTGTGGCCGTGTTACCAAATCGTAACACTTCTGGATACGCTTGGCATCACCTGTGCTATCGATATCGAAGAAGCTCATCAGTTCTTTGAGACCTCGGGACTGACCGATCTCTCAGACATATGGTCTCCCAAAGAAATATGGGAAGGCCAACTCCAAGCCCTGGAACAGCTTGTGGGGCAGGCGTCAGGCCACCAAACCGAAAGCCAAACACTACGGTCTCAGCGTCTGGCCTGGAAACTAAAACCCCGCTGGGACTATGATCCTGACTCAGACTTTGGCATGGACACGCACAACTCGCCGGTGCATGCAGTCATCCCTGTAGAGCAAAAGATGAGCAAAAAGGGGGCCTGGACCAAAGGCCGTGAAGTGGCTCTGAATCGTCTCAAAAACTATCGAAGCGAAGGCCTCAACTATCTCACGGACCAGGACATAAAGGTTTCCGAACTCATCCAGGTCAGTAGCAATCGTCACTATTACCAATCAGCCTGCACCCTGAATGCTAGCCAGGCACTCCAGGCGTTGATGGGTCATGATAATGTGTTCTGGGAGGAAAAGCCTCTAACACCCGTGGAAATCACCAGCGGTGAACCCCAAGTACGCATTCTGCCACAGGGCGAGCACCTCGAAATCACCCTGGATCCCATGCCCGATGAAGAGGGACTGATCAAGACAATCCGAGTTCTCCATGATGCGCCCAACCGCCTGCGAACTATCCACTTCTTACCCATGCATAAAAAGATCGCAGAAATCCTTGGCCGAGATGGCATAAAACTTCCAGATACAGACCAGGCCAAAGCCGTTGATAGACTCCAAGGACTCTCCAGGCATATTGCCATTCAGTCCAATGTAGCCATGAATGCAGATCACGCTCAGACCGTCCAATCGGACAGCCGCCCCATCCTACGTTTACAACGATTGGGGCACGGCCTGCAAGCAGAAATGATTGTTCTGCCCTTGGGAGAAGGCTCTCAACGAAGCTTTGCCCCGGGCCTGGGCAGTCGACACTTAATTGACACCCTGAACAATGCCTCTGTACAAACGCAACGCGACCTGGACCTGGAAACAGAACACCTCAATCAGATTCTCAACCAGGTCCCCGTCCTCCGTGACTTCCCCCAGACAGACTTCCTCTGGCACCTGGACGACGATCCGGCAGACGCCTTGTCCCTTCTAGAGCAACTTCAAGCCCTACCCCCTGAGACACTCACCGTGCTATGGCCCAAAGGCAATCCCATTACCGTACGCACGGTCTCGTCGAAGCAGTTTAACCTCTCTATTCAATCTTCCAAAGACTGGTTTGAATTGGACGGAAAGATCAATGTGGACGCAGATCTGGTGATTCAAATGAGAGAATTCCTGGAGTTAATGAACCAATCGGACAGCTCATTCATCCGCATCAGTGACAACCAGTACCTCTCACTCACCAAAGAATTTCGCCACGACCTCAACCTGCTCAAGGCCACTGGCAAATTCAAGGGCAAAGGCAACAGACTCCAGATCCACCCCCTGGCAGCCATGGGCCTGGACGACTGGAAAAACGAGATCCAGAGCTTCAAAGCAGACAAGGCCTTTGATGTCCACATGGAACGTATCCGCGGCCTGGAAACCTATCATCCCGAACTCCCGTCGACACTCCAGGCCGAACTGAGACCCTATCAACAAGACGGCTTTGTGTGGCTCGCCCGCCTGGCCGAATGGGGCGTTGGTGCCTGCCTGGCCGACGACATGGGCCTGGGTAAAACCATAGAAGCCCTGGCTCTGATCCTGCTCAGGGCCTCTCAAGGCCCAACGCTCGTGGTAGCCCCCACCAGTGTCTGCGCCAACTGGATCTCTGAAATCCATCGATTTGCCCCCACGCTCAACCCCGTGCGTTTTGGCATTGACGATCAGGGCAGACGCCAGGAAGTCCTCAGTGACCTCAAACCCTTTGACCTGCTCGTGTGTACCTATACCCTGCTCCAGCAAGAAGGCGAGGCACTCAAAGAAGTTTACTTTACCACCATCGTACTGGACGAAGCTCAGGCCATCAAGAACCCCAGCACCAAACGATCTCAAGCAGCCATGGACCTGCAAGGTGGCTTCCGCATGCTCAGTACAGGCACGCCCATTGAAAACCGACTCATGGAACTGTGGAACCTGTCCAGATTCATCAATCCTGGGCTGCTCGGATCTCAGAAGCACTTTACCGATCAATTTGTACGTCCCATTGAAGTGCACTCCGACGCACTGGCCAGACAGACCCTCAAGTCACTCATCACGCCCTTTGTGCTCAGACGCACCAAAAACCAGGTACTCCAAGATCTCCCGCCGCGTACGGAGCTGCTCAGACTCGTGGAACTAAGCCCCGAAGAAAGGGCCCTGCACGAATCCCTGCGTTTACGTGCCATTGACCGGCTCAAACACGGACAAAGCAAGGCCCCTGGGCAAAAGCATTTTCAGGTCCTGGCCGAACTCATGAAACTCAGACGCTGTTGCTGCAACCCCAGACTCGTTGTGCCCAACTGTGGTATCACAGGAGCCAAGCTCCAGGTCTTTGCCGAACTCGTGGATGAACTGCGGGACAGCCACCACAAGGCCCTGGTCTTCTCTCAATTTGTAGACCACCTCTCTCTGCTCAGAGAACACCTCGACAGACAAGGCATCACCTACCAATATCTTGACGGCCAGACACCGCCCAAAAAGCGACAAGAGCGGATCAATGACTTCCAAAACGGCAAGGGCGACCTCTTCCTCATCTCCTTAAAAGCCGGAGGCACAGGCCTCAACCTCACCGCCGCCGACTACGTCATCCACATGGACCCCTGGTGGAACCCCGCAGTGGAAGACCAGGCCTCTGACCGCGCCCACCGCATCGGCCAGACAAGGCCCGTCACCATCTACCGACTCGTCACACAGGGCACGATCGAGGAAAAGATCGTGGAACTCCACCACCAGAAACGCGACCTGGCAGACAGCCTCCTCCAGGGCACAGACACGGCCCACAAACTCACCGCCGACGATCTGATAGCCTTGCTTAAACAGAGCTGAGGGAGCTGAGGGAGCTGAAGGTAAGAAGATAAGAAGGTAAGAAGGGATGAAGGTATGAAGGCGTGAAGGTAAGACAGCAAAGATGGGCAAATAAAGCAAGGAATTTGCATGGCAATAACGCATCACCACGACTTGTCATCCCGAGGCACCGAGGGATCTATTAAACCAGCACGCGGAGCGTTCCAAAGAGCTGATCCCTGAGAGCTGACAACTCAATTCATTACGGCTTCCAGAGTCGCGCCAATCCTTTGTTCACAAGCTGTTGATTCAGATAGTGGCCCTGCGTATAGATCCTTTTGGGATTCGTACTGCCCGGCAGGTAAAAAACATCTGCCAGGTATCGTGCGTATTTATCGTAGTGGTGTGTACAGATCACGATGTCTGGAGATTTCTTCATGATGCGTTTGACAAAACGCGTGGCCTTGTCACCTTGAGGTGTGCCCTGTTCCGGCGTATCAATCCGATGAAGGCGAAGTTTTTGACGCGTCAAGATCTTGCCACCACAATCCACAACCACCCACAGAGTATCACCGTCTATCACAGACTCGACCTTCGCGGGATACGTATAGGACGGGTCACCGTGTAATGCAGCCTCCTTCCTGGGCATCTCACGCCAGATATTGAAGCCGCAATCCACAACAACAGCCCCTCTGGACCGACTTGTTATTTCAGGAGCAATCAATCCATAACATTGCAGACCCCGTTGGCGATTGGGCTCGGGTAACGTAATTGGAATCTTGTCTTGTTGCAAAGCCTGCTCATCCTTTTTGAGCTCACTAACCTCCTGCCGGATCTGCCTTCGCGACAGTTTTTCAGATACAATCTGACGTTCAAGTCGTAACTTTTCAGCTTTATTTGTGATCGGCATCAACTCCACATGTTGGCTCCAGCTCAAATCGGCAGCCGGCTGCCGATTTCGATTATCAAGATAAAACCGCCGCATATTACGAAGATTACGCACAGAACATCCAGTACCCAATTGAGTCGACAAATCCTCTGAAAGCTGCTCCAGAAGTCCGGCACCATATCCAGCCTGGCCATCGCTCTGCGCCTCCTGCTCCACAATCCGCCGCCCGATCTGCCAGTAGGACTCCACCAACGCATGGCGTGCCTGACTGTAAAACGCTGTAATCTCACGAACCAGAATGGCATAGTGATCTGTCTTGATTGAGATACTCATGTCAGTTCTCCCATTAACACGTAAGTACAAAGCGTTCGGCTCTCGATCACAAGCTTAACACAAAACACCAAACACTCAAGACCATTTTTGTCCAACACAAATTTCTTGAATTTCCCCGCTAAAAACCAACAACGAATAACGAATAACGAATAACCAACAACCCGGCTCTGCCAAAAAACTGAACACCGCGAAGTGCCCAGGGTGCTGATCGATAATTGAATTTGGCCGGAAACGGCCAAATCTTTTGAGCCAGACACAACTGTCGCATTTTGTCCTGAAGACTCTTCTGTCTGCTCCCTAAAACCCTTGGCCTGTGAAATCCTATTTCATATGGCTAACACTTAACACTAGATCGCAGCGACCAAACACTTAAAGCCACTCTGTCCACGAATCACACTAATCTTCACGAATAACGAAAGCCAAATAAACAACAACTCTTCTTAAGCCACAGATGAACACAGCCCGGCCTGCGGCCGGAACCAAAAACTAGAAACCACGAAATACACGAA